>REDL01000053.1 GCA_007693505.1 Desulfovibrionales bacterium
ATCAATGGGTCAGTTTATCTGAGCGGATGTGGGTCATAATCTCTGAGCGTTGGGGGTTTCCGGATCAACTCATTGGCGATGCGGCCCGAATTCGCCAAATTCTGTTCAATCTCGTGGGCAACGCCCTGAAATTCACTGAAAAGGGCAGTGTCAAGGTGGGAATGGTTCCCTTGCCCTGTCAAAAACCAAACGAATGCCGCATCCTTTTTTCCGTCTCCGACACGGGCATCGGCATCCCTGACGAAAAATTGAGTGGTCTGTTCAAGCCCTTTGTCCAGGTGGACTGCTCCTACACCCGATCCTATCAGGGCGCTGGGCTGGGGCTGTCCATTGTCAAACGCCTCGTGGACCTGATGGGCGGGAACATTTCCGTTGAAAGCATGATCGGCGAAGGGACAACCGTGCATGTGGTTCTGCCCCTCAAGCTGCCTGAGGGATTGAGCATTGCCGCTGAAAAAGGATCAAGGCAATTGATCCAAGCCAAGCAGAGCATACGCATCCTGCTGGCTGAAGACGATCCGTCCAATGCTCTGCCCACGATAAAACTGCTGGAAAAGGCCGGACATACCGTGACCCTGGCCGAGGACGGCCAACAGGTTCTCGACCTCTACACAACACAGGACTTTGACGTAATCCTGATGGACGTCCAGATGCCGATGATGGATGGGGTGGAGGCGACTAAAAGGATCAGAAGTCAGGAGTCAGGAGTCAGAAGTCAGGAATCAGAGGAAGGAGACAGAACATCAGTGGAGGGACATCAAACTTCTGACCCTCAGGTTTCAGGTCTCAGCCCTCAGCCCTCTCAACATTCCAGCGTCCCAGCATCCCAGCATCCCAGAATTCCCATCATCGCCCTGACCGCCTACGCCATGCTTGGAGACCGGGAGAAGTTCCTGGAGGCCGGGATGGACGACTACCTGGGCAAGCCGGTGAAGATGGAGGATTTGGGTCGGGTGTTGAACAAACTCCGAACAGGGAGAACGTGAGGCCATGACCAGCCGTCAACCAACCATGGTAGGCATGAACAAAACAAGGGTTCACTGGGCATCTGGGATCATTGCTTCGGACCACGGTCAAAAGACAGGCAAAGGGGCGGAGCGAATCTTCAGTGTACGCCTTGGCGCCATGGTGTTGGCCGTGTTTCTTCTTTTGGTCGCGGTGCCTTTGTGGGCGGAGGAAGCCGGATGGACCGAGGACGGCGGGGGATTGCGCGCGGATCGGATGCTGGCCAGCATTCTCAGGAGCGCGCCCACTGGTATCGGCGTGGTGGAGCACCGCGTGTTCGTAGAGGTCAACGACTACATTCTGGACCTGACCGGGTACACGCGGGAGGAACTCATCGGTCAGAATGCGAGAATGCTTTACCCGACCCAGGAAGATTTCGATTATGTTGGCAGGGAAAAATACCGTCAGATAACCGAGAAAGGCACTGGTTCCGTAGAGACCCGCTGGTTACACAAAGACGGGAGCATCCGTCATGTCATCCTGTCTTCTACCCCGCTGGATTCCGCGGATCTCAGCGTGGGCGTGACCTTTACCGTGCTGGATATCACGGAGCGGAAGCAGTCCGAGGAGCGATTCGCCAAGGCGTTCGGTTCAAGTCCGGCGCCTCTTGTTGTTTCTGAAATCGAAACCGGTCAATTTATCGACGTCAATGAGCGCTGGCTGGAGATGCTTGGGTACTCCAGGGAGGAGCTGATCGGGAGGACCTCCAGGGAGGTGGGCATCTGGGCCGATCCCAATGAGCGTGACCGCCTTGTCGGGAAAATATCCGACCAGGGCTCTTTCAAGGACCAACCAATCCGGTTTTTCGCAAAATCCGGTAACGTCATATCGGCCTTGTGGTCCGCTGAAGTGATTACCCTCGAAGGCCGCGAAGTCCTGCTGTCGCTCATTCATGATGAAACCGAGCGCAAGATGGCCGAAGCGGAACTCGTGGCTCGCACCCGCGTTTTCATGGCCGCTCTAGCGGGGCTCATTGCCGTGCTCTTGGCCTTGATCGCCTGGCTGGTCGTGACATTGCGACAGCGTACCTCCACCATGGCCAATCTCAAGGAAAGCCAGGAAAGCCTCGCCACGACACTGCAATCCATCGGCGACGGGGTCATTGCCACGGATAATCTCGGACTGGTCATCAACATGAACCCCGTCGCCGAAAGGCTTTGCGGCTGGCCCCTTGTTGAGGCCAAAGGCAAACCGCTGGCCGAGGTGTTCAAGATCGTGAATGCCCAGACTCGCGAGTCGGCGATGGATCCGGTGCGGATGGTCCTCGATTCAGGAAAAGTGCTCGGGCTCGCCAACCACACCGCGCTGCTATCCAGAGACGGCCTGGAATATCAGGTCGCTGACAGCGCCGCACCTATTCGCGATGCCGCTGGCAACACGACAGGTGTGGTGCTGGTGTTCAGCGACGTGACGGAGAAATATGCGCAGGCGGAAAAACTGCGACGGAGTGAGGAATTGTATACCGAAATGTCGCGACAGGTTCCCGGCGTGCTCTTCCAGTTTTATGCCAGTGCCGACGGGAAATTCGGGCTGCATTACATCAGCGACCAGTCGGAATATTTTTTTGGGCTCAAGGCCGAGCCGGAGGTCTTTTTCGAGCGGTTTACGGCCATGATCGTCCCGGAACAGAGGGAAGCCTTTCTCAGTTCAATCCACAAGGCGGTTTCGGAGTGTGGCAATTGGTATTTCGAAGGCATGATCAACAAGCCCACAGGAGAACAAATCTGGTTTTCAGGCAATTCGATCCCCTCGCGGCAGGACGGCGAGATTGTCTTCAACGGATTTCTGCTCGATATCACCGAGCGCAAGCAGGCTGAACAGGAAGCGGAAGAATCCCGCTTTCTGCTGCAAAGCGTCCTGGATACGATTCCAGTCCGGGTGTTCTGGAAGGACCTGAATCTGCGCTATCTCGGCTGCAACAGGCCCTTTGCGAACGATGCGGGAAGAAATACGCCGTCCGAGCTGATCGGCATGGATGATTATCAAATGGGGTGGCTCGACCAGGCAGAGCTTTACCGCGAAGACGACCGGGTGGTCATTGAGTCCAAAGCGCCAAAATTGAATTTTGAAGAGCCGCAAACCACGCCGGACGGTAAAACGATTTTCCTGCGTACATCAAAAATTCCATTGCGAAATACCCAAGGTCAAATCGTGGGTGTTCTTGGAACGTATGAGGACATCACCGACCGCAGGCGCGCCGAGGAGGAAAAGCTGGAAATGTCCCGGGCCGCGGGCAGGGCCGAGGTGGCCACCGGGGTGCTGCACAACGTGGGCAATGTCCTGAACAGCGTGAACGTCTCCTGCACCCTGCTCCTGGACCAGCTCCGTCAGTCCCGGGTGGGCAACGTGGCCAAGGTGGCCGAGATGCTGGCCCAGCCCGAGGGCGGTCTGGCCCGCTTCCTGACCGAGGACCCTCGCGGCCAAAATATTCCGGCCTACCTGGCCTCCCTGGCCCGGGCCCTGCAAGAGGAGCAGGAACTGATGTCCCGGGAAGCCGAGGCCCTGCAAAGTCGGATTGGGCACATCAAGGAAATCGTTTCCATGCAGCAGACCTACGGCCGGGTCTCCGGGGCTCAGGAAAGGCTTTCCCCAGAGCAACTGCTGGAGGACGCCCTGAAGTTCAACGCCGAAGCCCTGGTCCGGCACGGTGTCACGGTGCTCCGGGAATACGAGGCCGTGCCCCAAATCAGCGTGGACAAGCACAAGGTGCTGCAGATCCTGCTCAACC
>REDL01000073.1 GCA_007693505.1 Desulfovibrionales bacterium
GCGCGTATCTGGGGATGATCTGGAAGCGTTCGATGTTTTTGGTGGGCATGCCGGTGGTCATAGCAGAACAGACGCGTCGATGCCTATAACGTCCATATTTGCAAGCCATCTGCGAATCATCCGCAACCAGGCGAAACCGCTTCGATTCTTGCCAATATCACGTCCATATTTGCAAGATCGCACCTGACGGGGATGATTCTGTATGTGCCCGATTCAAAGAAACTTTGAGGCTCCAAGACGTCCATCTTTGCAATCCTGGACCTCGCTTCACGCTCCCGCTGCTTCTCCCGGTTGCGCCGAACATACTCGGGATGATCCTGACGGTACTTGGCCCAGTAGTCTGGGTTCTTCTCCCGCCACGCCTTCTTGGACGCTTGCTGTTTGGCGCGATACGCTTCGTCGTTTTTCATCTTCTCCCGCTGCCAGTCCCGCTTGCGAGCTTTCTGGCACTCCTTCCGGGAGCAGTGCCGTTGGTCAGGACGTCGGGGAGAAGGCGTGAATAGTCGTTGACATTCCTTGCACGAACGCTTCTGGCTCATGGCCACCTCTTTGGAAAAGACGATGCTGGTGGCCTATGAAATATGGCTTGTCAGGATGAATGCAGGAAAAAAACTGAAGGGAAAGAGGAAATGATGTGAAATTCGAGATCGGCAGAGAGGTGGGTCTGCTTCTTGAGCACTGGAGGAAGGTGGGTCAATTTATCTGAGCATAGGGCGGGTCAAATCTCTGAGCGTTGAGGTGTTTTCGCTGAAGTCTTGCCGGAGGACAAGGCGGGCAAGATCAAGGAACTGCAAAAGCAGGGCAAACGGGTTGCCATGGTCGGCGACGGCGTGAATGACGCTCCGGCCCTGGCCACCGCGGATGTCGGTATTGCCATTGGGGCGGGAACGGATGTGGCGGTGGAAGCCGGTGACGTTGTTCTGATGCGCAATGATCCGCGCGACGTCTCCCGGATCGTGCATCTCAGCCGGGCGACGAACCGCAAGATGATTCAAAACCTGTGGTGGGCAGCGGGGTACAATATCGCGGCCATTCCGTTGGCAGCGGGCGTGCTGGCATGGGCCGGGATCATTCTTGCTCCGGCAGCCGGCGCGATATTGATGTCTGCCAGCACGGTTATCGTGGCTGTCAATGCCCAATTGCTGCGCCGCGTTGAGTTGTAGTTTTTTGGTGAATCTACAACCGCAAGCACAGAATCGGGTGTAACGCCACGACTCTTGGCCGAAATCATGTGCTTTTACAAAGAATTGATGTGAGGCTCTACCCGGGGCGTGCAGAACAGTTTCGGCAAAACAACCATTTTTGTCCTTTTTGGAGCGCCATCATGCCCTACGACAGCAGGAACGATCTTCCAAGCCAGGTCCAGGAGAATCTTCCAGAGCATGCGCAGACCATCTACCGCAAGGCATTCAATAATGCCTGGGAACAATACGACGCACCTGAAAAGCGACGGAAAGGCGCCGACAGGGAGGAGACCGCACATCGCGTCGCCTGGGCTGCGGTGAAAAAGGTCTATGTGAAGGATGACCAAGGAGAATGGGTACCCAGGAACGAATGAAATTCTCGCTGGCAACTCCCTACGGTCTCTGTTTGCTGCGAACCTGTCGGGGAGGGGAGAAGGTGACCCACATGATGGCGGAGTGTATATGCGGTTTTTTGTAACTTACAGTATTTTACTTGTTATTTAACCAGGAGGTTTTTCATGAAAAAGATCATTGGACTGTCTGTCATTCTCTCAATGCTGGCCTTAAGTTCTGTTTTTGCCAATACCGACCATCAGGAAAAAAAACCTTTCCTAGTGGCATCATCTGAAAATCTTGAAAACGGGACAGGACAAGACGGTACCGACCCGGAAACTTTTGGCGATGTGTACCGTCGGACACCCGGGACCCCGCATTGGGGCATGATCCCAGCAGAGGGATACACGCAGGTCGATGTCGCGGAATTGACTTTGGATGAACTGCACGGTGCCGATGTGTATGACGAGGCTCATGAGGTAATTGCCAATGTTACCGAGGTTTTGCTCGGATCGGATGACCAGCCGGACCGATTGGTCATCGATGTAGGCGGATTCCTTGGCATTGGAGCAAGAAGCGTTGCTTTTGATACAGATGAACTGGAATTTTACAAAGGACCTGCCGATGACCTGCGGGTATATATCCCCATGACTGAAGATGAACTCATGGAAAAACCAGAGTATACGGATTAATTGATAAAGTATTTCGCTCTTTTGAAAAGCCTGCAATTGCCGCGAGGCGGCAATTGCAGGCTTTGTCCAGATGGACACGGCAGTGGTCGTTTCCAATGGGCGGGGTCATCCCATCAATGCGAAACCTTGCCACTCTGCTCTCATCATTGCCTGCCTTTCCAGGCCATGGCGAAGCACCCGCTCATCCTGCTTGCCGCAGGACCGGGTTTTTGCCAAGAGATCGTCGGCCAGACCAGACCAACGTAATGAGCAGCAGGAACAAGAGTGCCGGCAGCCATGGCAGAGAGGTGGCCAGTACCAGCCCCGCATCGCTGGCCTGCTCGCTGGGCAGTCCGGCTCTGATCCCCATGATGACCAGAGAGTGGTACACACTGGTCAATCCAAAGCCGATATTCAAGGCCAGCCCACGAAAGCTGAGCACGGTGGCCCTCTGCGCGGAATCCACTTCGCGATTAATGTAGTGGCTTTGAAAAAAGCCGACAAAGAACATGATCGCTTCCAGGGGAAAGACAAAAACCAGTCCATACGCAGATGCCACGGAGCTGACACCGAACAAGGCCAGCATGAGCACAACGCTGAACAGTGTCAGGTTGCCCAAGGGCGAAAGTCGCTCCACGGCCAGGCGGGCCCACCAGGCATACATCCAGCCCAGGAGTCCCATCACTGCCCAGATCGGGCCGAAAAAGCCGATGGGAATACCGATAAACCGGAAGTATTCAGCCCCAAGGGTAATGAATTGGCGGGCAACACTGTCCAAAATCATGCCGGCCAGGATGACGAAGAGCACGAAACGGTTGGCAAGAATCCATCGTCCGGCCTGAAAGACCCGGGCAAAGGATTGCCGCAACTGCGCGGTGGAAAATGGGGTGGTTTGAAATGATGCGGATTCGCGCATCCCCCAGGCGCAAACCAACACTCCCAGGCTGCTCGCCAAGGTGAGGAAAATGGGCAGCCGCAATACATCCTGTTGCGTCAGGGTGACATCCAAGCCCAGACCGTTCAAGACCGCGCTCATCCATTTCGGGTCGTAGACAAAGGCGCCGATCAGCATGGCCAGAAAAAAGCCCACGGCCATCCAGCGGCCCAACCGCTCCAGCACCTTGGGCCATTGCTCCTCCATGCCGTTGTCCTTGAGGGTATCATAGGCCAGGGCTTCATCGGCTCCACTGGCCGCTGCCTCAGCCAGACCGCTACAGATCCTGTTGAACAAAAACGCCGCAAAAACCAGCGAGCCATAGCCCAGGGGCACAAGAGCGATGATGCTCATTTCCAGAACCATCAACCCGGCGGCCAGGCAAACCAGGGTGCGCCGCCCGAAGATGTCAGCCAGCGCACCGGAAGGGACCTCGGCCAGGACGATGGTCACGGCCCAGACCGCATTCAAGATGGTGAACTGGGCCAGTGTCAGACCATAGTCCAGAAAAAGAATCGTAAAGACCGGATAGTAGAACCGGGCATTGAACAACACCCTGAATAACAGGAAGCGGCGAACATTGGGCAGGTCAAATGGGGATGGACTAGGGGACATTTTGGAAACAATCCATTTGGCGGCGATTCATGGTTAAAATCCACTTGCTGTACACTCGCCGCATCCAGCGGGTCTGTCCATAAAACGGGATCAAGGGACAATCACGCCACCTGGAACGACTTCATCAGGCCCGGGGAGCAGGTTGCGTGTTGAAAACGTCCTTGTCCACAGTCCGTTCAAAAAGCCCAAGTGCAAGGAGCAATCCGGCACTTGCTGGAGAATCTCGTATCGAAATACGAAAAAACGTTTTTTCAAAAGTCCGTGCCGGAGCAGCGACGCGGCAACTGGGAGTTTTTTCTACGGACTGCGATGAGTTGTTTTTTTTCCGGATGCACCTTGGTACAGCAGGGCCAGCAGGGTGATGTCATCGGATTGGGGAGCGCTGTTGGAAAAAGTTCGGACGGATTGCAGCAGCTCGTCCACCAGAGCCTTGGGAGAAGCGCCGATTCTCGCCCGAACCTCCGCAAGCAGGCGCCCCTCGGAGTAAAGCTCCAGCTCCGGGTTCATGGCTTCGGTCACTCCGTCCGTGTAAGCCAACAAGATGTCACCAGGGCTGAGTCGGATTTCCCTGGTCTGGAAAGGGACGTCTTCCATGCCTCCCAGTACCAAACCGGGCGGCAGGTCCAGCCATCGGGGCGGCTTTTTGTCAGAAAGCAAAATCGGCCGGTTGTGCCCGGCATTGGAGTAGCGCAGCATTCCGGTGCGCAGATTCAGGACCGCGCAAAAGAGGGTTACGAACATGCCCGAGTCGTTGTCCCGGCACAACTCGTTGTTCACCCGGGCCAAAACGTTGTGCGGATCGGATTCCTGCTCAGCGATGCCTTTTACCAGGGTTTTGGTTACGGCCATGAACAGGGCCGCTGGTACGCCCTTGTCCGAGACGTCGCCAACGGAAAAAAAGAGATGGTCTGCATCCAGAAGGAAAAAGTCGTAGAGATCTCCGCCCACGTCCTTGGCCGAGTCCAGAACCGCGAACACATCCATCTCGTGGCGGTCAGGGAAGGGAGGAAACCGCTTGGGTAAAAAATTCATCTGGATGTTGCGGGCGATTTTCAGCTCGCTTTCAATGCGTTCCTTGGCCTTGGTGGTTTCGGTCAGGTTGGAGATGTACTCCTTGAGGGCCACCCGCATGGTGTCCACGGAATCGGAAAGCTGCCCCACCTCGTCATTGATTCGGACCTTGGGCAGGGCCACGTCCAGATTGCCCTTGGCAATTTCCGTGGTTGCACCGACCAGGAAGCGCAGTGGTCTGGTGATGCTTCGGGAGATGGCCACCACCACCAGCAACAGGATCAAAAAGCCGGTTGCACCGATGAGCAGTACGGTATTGTTCAGGGAGTGAATGTCCGCATACAGTTCGTCTTTGGGAATGACCACTCCGACGGACCAACCAGTGGACCTTACAGGTGCGTAGGTCAGCAGCGATACTTCTCCGGTATGCACGCTGGTGAATTCCGCGAACCCCTCTCTGCCCTGGATCATCTTCCTGCCGATTTGGCTCAGGTCGGGCAGATTCGTTTCCTCGGCAACACTGAACACGCTTTCGCGCATGATCCGATGCTGATCGGGATGGGCCACGAATTGTCCAGTGCGACTGATCAGGAAGGCATAACCGGTTTCGTACAAGGAAACCGCGGAAATCTTTTCCACCAGGTCTTCCAGAAGAATATCAGCGGTAACCACGCCGTGAAATTGGCGTCCTTGTGCGGTTTGTCGATAAAATGGGGTGGAGAAGGTGGACATCACCACGTTGCCACCACCTTCGTCAAAATACGGTTCACTCCATGCAGGGCGTCCAAGTTGGCGCGGCATGTTGTACCATTCCCAATGAAAATACTGGTAGGACTCCCCGCCCAGACTGGTAAATACCAGCTTTCCCGTATTGTCCCGATACACATACGGGGCATAATACCGCTCATCCGGGTTCATGCCATACGGTTCGAATGCGGCAGTTGTCCCGAAAATGTCCTGGTTCGCGTCAATGACGTCGCGAAGCATGGCCAGCAGTTCGGTTTCGGAAAATTGGCCCTGTTCCAGCCGCAAGGCCAGGTAGCGGGGAATGCGTTCCACCCCGCTGAGGGTTGTTTCCAGCTGATGCACCAGGGAGCGGGTCAGGTTAACGGCGTTTTCCTGGACGTTTTTCAGGACCAACTTCTTGGAATATTGATAATTATAGCCGAATGCGGCCAGAAAGACCAAGGTCGTGCTGGTCAGGATGAACAGGGCCAGGCGAAAGGAGAGACGCTGTTTCTTGCTTGGGGAGGGTCCGGGGGACATATTGAAAACCTGGACGGAGGGTTGCGAAAGGATAGCACCGGTCGCGAACGGTTCAGTGCTGATCCAATACGTTCCGGACCATGGCCGCCAGGTCCTTCAGCTGATAGGGCTTCCCGAGCACTCCCTTGGCTTTGGCGGAAAGGGGATCGCCTTCAAGCCGCTTTGCCGCATAGCCGCTGGCAATGACAACGCGGGCACTTGGATCGAGTCGGATCAGTTCCTGAAGACATTTTTGACCACCCATGCCGGGCATATTCAGGTCCAGCAAAACCAGATCAAAATGCCCTGGGCGTTCTTGATAGGCCTGGAGGGCCTCCTCCCCGCTGGAAACGCAATGGACGGAGTACCCAAGCATCTCCAAAACCTCCCGGGTTAAATCACGGATCTCCGGTTCGTCGTCCACCACCAGAATCTGTTCCTGTCCACCCTGCGCGGCAGTATGAACGCGTTGTTCCGGAACATCATGGACATCATCATTTGTCGCGGGGAAAAAAAGCTGAAATGTGGTTCCCTGGTCCGGTTCGCTGGAACACAGAATACTCCCTCCGTGGCTTTTGACGATTCCGTAGACGGATGCCAAACCCAGCCCGGTGCCTCGGCCCACCTCCTTGGTGGTAAAGAATGGGTCGAAGACATGACGTACCATCTCTTTTTCCATGCCTTTGCCGGTATCCGTAACCCGCAGGCAGATATGACGCCCTTTGGCAGCCTCCGGATGTGTCCGGACAAAATGCTCGTCCAGGATCACGTTCATGGTTTCCAGAGTAAGACGACCTCCATCAGGCATGGCGTCCACGGCATTGTTGGCCAGGTTGAGTAGCACCTGCTCGATTTGCACCGGATCAGCCCGCAGTGCCCATGCCAAGGGCTCATGGCGCACTTCCAGGGTAATCATCCTGGGGATGATCCGTTCGAGAATCTGGACAGCATGTCGGACTTCCTGGTTCAAGTCGATCGGCACCCGGCGGGATTCGGATTTACGGCTGAAGAACAGGAGCTGCTGTACCAGCTGCGCGGCCCGATCCATGGCTCGGGTCACGGGTTTCAAACGTTTTGTGTCAGGATGGTTCGCGGATTTGCCCCTGGCAAGCAGTTCGATATTCCCGCTCATGGCCTGGAGCAGGTTGTTGAAGTCATGGGCCACCCCTCCAGCCAGAATTCCCAAAGACTCCATTTTCTGGGCCTGAAGCAGCTGAGCTTGCAACAACTCTTTTTCCTTTGCGGCCTGTTTTTGGGCGGTGACGTCGCTGGCTATCGTGGCAAAATGGTTTTTTCGCGGACTCAATGCGGTTATTTCAAAATGCTTCCCCATGGGCTCAAAAAAGGTCGTGAAGGTGAAGGGTGTGCCGCTCTGGGCCACCTGCGCATACTCCGTGAGATAAGGTGCGGTGGGCGTACCGTAGACTTCCGAGGCCAGTTGCCCGACGGCGTTTTCCCTGGAAATCCCGGTTGTTGATGAAAATGCTTTGTTGCACTCGGTGATGACATAGTTTTCCACCTCACCGTGGTCATTGAATACCAGCTCATGCAGCACCACCAGTTCGGTCATGGAGTCGAACAGGGAGTGGAAGCGTTCCTCGCTTTGCCGCAACGCCGCTTCGACCTGTTTTTGTTGGGAAATGTCCTGGAGCAGCTCGATGGTGTAAGCGACCTCCCCAGTGTCATCAATGATCGGGTTGACTCGGCAGTTCAGATGCTTCTGCAATTCAGGTATGAAGATTTCCTTGCTTACCAGCTGCTTTGACTCAATGGCTTCCAAGGTTGCGCACGGTTGACAGGTGGTTTGGCGGCCCAGAAGCTCGTAACATTTCCGCTCCCGGACGTGCTCCGGGGACATCCCCAGGAAGGCCAACCCGGCCATGTTGTACCGAACAATGCTCAGGTCGGGTCGCTTGACGCTCAGAATATCCGGAACATTGTCCAGAATGCCTTCCAACAAGGTGTTTTTTTCCTTGAGGTCATGCTCAACCTTTTTGCGTTCCGAGATGTCTTCCACCGCCGACAGGATATGTGGGGCGCCTTCGAGCTCAATAATCAGCCCGCGAAGTCGCACCGGAACCCTGTGCCCGGCCTTGTGAACGTATTCCTTTTCAAACGGTCCACAGCGGCCGTTTTCCTCAAGTAAACGCAGTTGATGGTGCTCCAGTTCCGAGTATTCCCTGGGTGTGATCTGCCAATAGGTCTTCTGCAAGGCCTCCGGCACGGTCATGCCCGTGATGCGGGCATAGGCCGGATTCACATCCACCAGGGTCCCATCCATGCGGCATACGGCCAGACCAACGGGCGACTCGTTGAACAGAACGCGGTTGTACTGTTTACTGCGTCGCAGCGCTTCCTCGGCGAGATTGTAATCGCTGGTATCCGTGAGAAATCCCTCATAGATGACACCTCCATCCCGGTTTGTTTTTATCACGGCGTTCACGGAGGCCCAAAACGGTCGATGGTCACGGCGCTTGAGCAGCAATTTGAAATTGCGCACGGTTTTGCGACGGTGCAGTTCCTGCTTGAAGACTTCCCGATCCATAGGACGGGCAAAGAGTTGCGCTCCGATATCCGTAACATGGGTTACCATTTGATCAGGATCATCATATCCGAATATTCGGGCATATTCCGAGTTGACCTGCAGGTAGCGACCCTCAGGGGTGGAAATGAATATGCCGATGGGGGCGTTTGCGAAAATATCTTGGAAATGGATGTCAACGTCCTGGATGTCGAGATGTTGCGCACAAGCGTCATGCATGTTCAACTCCATGTCATGAACGAAACAGAAAGTGGGGTAGCGAAGTGAAACACCGAGTTTTTCATATTTAGGATAATTAACTATGCCAAAACAATGCAAAAAATGCAACACCGAAAACATCGAGGTCACGTTTCTTGAGCCGAAACGTTTCTCGGGTTTCACTCGCGATTGGTTTTCAACAATTTATGATTTTTGCTATTTCTGAATACCCTTTCATCTTGACTTTTTTTTAATTTGGTGTGGTCAAAATTTGGCTTTGTGTTCAAACAGATTGATGATGCATGAAAAAGGGGAGAAAAGCAGATGAGGACGATTCAATGGACGGCTTCCAAAAGAGGGGTCTCTGGACTGCTGTTGCTCATCGCCTTTATTGTTGGTGGGCTTACCGGATGTGCGCCTGTCATTTCTCCCGAGCTCATGGGACAGGCTGATCAAGCGTTGTCGTTTGCCGAACTCCGCCACAATCCACATGCCCATCAAGGGAGAATCGTTGTGCTTGGTGGGGTGATTATCCAGGCGCATGTCGTGGATCAAGGCACCCTGCTTGAGATTTATCAAACAAGGACCAACCGCCGGGGCGAGCCCATAGACATGGATCGCTCTCAAGGCCGCTTTCTGGCCTTTTCCAAGGAATTTCTCGATCCGGTAATTTATCGGCAAGGCAGACGGATCACCATTGCCGGGAGGGTGGAGGGAGAGATGACTGGGGATATCGGCGATGTTGCGTATCGTTATCCACGCTTGGCGATCCTGGAACGCCGTCTGTGGCCGGAGTTGCCCCAACCATCCTTTGAGCCATGTCCCTGGTATTTTTCAGACCCACGGGACCCCTGGAACCGGTGGCATTGCCCCTATCCACATCCCTTTCCTAGGCCCTATTCCAGGTGGTAGGGGCAACAGGTTGTTGTTGGTTGCGGGCCGGAACTATTCGTGGAACGAAGGATTTTCTCCACGAGTAAACTCGAGCCCTGAATAGCGAGCGGTCGTCATGGCAGGACAAAACTGTCCCCGTCCCAGATCCAACCCGTAAAAGCGGAAAGGGCGGACCGGGCGATCGCCGCGGGGGGATAGAGCAAGGCGAGTTCTTCGCCCAAGGAGGTTTCATCGGCTACCAGGCCGGTCAGATTTTGAAATTGGGTCAGAGTACCTCGCTGGGCCAGGCTTGCCGGCTGCATCAACGGCATGGGGTGCATCCAGCCCGCGGCGCTCATCAGCGGGGCAATCTCCTGGAAGCGATAGGCAACAGGCGGATCAGTCACTACGGAACTTGCTGAGGCCCGAAGGACAATCCAGTCTTCCTCGGCAACAGCTTCACCGTCGTCCACCGCGCGAGCGACGAGTCGAAACGGTTCCGTGGGCAAAGACGCCGGCCGGGCCAGGGCCAATGGGTCCGTGGCCGGGTCTTTAAGGAGCGTACCGGGGTAAACCTCCAGGCAGCGGCCAAGCGGTTCCAGAATCGGATTTCCAGTCAAGGATGCCTTACTGGAGTCGGGAAGGTTTGTTGGCAGGATGGGCCGGTGCGTGCGCAAGGGCAGAGCACAGCCAAGGGCGTGCAGGGTTGTTTTGACGCTCTGCAAGGGCGCGTAAAAATCAGCCCGAATGCTGATCATGGGAGGAATGGACGGCTGAGCCGGACCGGCGGGTCGATCATTGGCTGCATCGATGAAGCCGACGGGAACGGCATCGGCCAGAAACCCGGCCACCGGCGACGGTCCGGCAACGCCGAGGGCCGATGCAACGGCGGACATTCGGATGTCTTCTCGTCCAGCGCTTTCCAAGAGATTCAGATAGCCCCCAATCTCCGTAATGTTGCGTGGAGCGGGAATGCGTGAGGGAAACACGTCCCCCTGGTTTGCCAGGCGTTGCAGGAGCACGCGTTGCGCTTCAAGCACATCGGGCCTGACACCGGAGCGCATGATTTCCACCAGTGCGTCAATAAATCCAGAAAAATCAGAGCGACTTGAGGAGGGTGTTTGTGTGTCAGACATGATTGATGCTCCTGTTATTCTTATTCTTGAGAAGGCAGAATGCCCAGAGCCGTCAGCCATGCCGTGCTTGCGTCTGTACGGACTTGGGTGTCCGCCTTGAATTTACTGAACGGTTTGACCAGCTGGAGAGCCAGGGCCCTGGGAAGTTCACCGCCGACAAGCTCCTCGAGGATCCCTTTCGCAAAACCTATCTTATCCGCCTGCTCTTCGGTCAGTTGCAGAAATTCGACAGCTTGGTCCTTCAACAACTTCACGGCTTCGTTCAATCTTTGGGCTTCGGCCTTTGCTTCCTCCGCCTCTTTCTTTTGCTCAGCCTCTGCATCAGCTTTTACCTTTTGATTCATCTGACTTAACTTGGCAACTGCTTCCTGAAATTTGGCATTAACCTCCGCTGTTTCTTTCTCAATCTCTGCCTTCTCCACCCCTTTTTTTGCTACATATGATGCACCGGCCACTTCAACCGCCTTGCTGGCCATCTGGGTTGCTGAGTTAATTGCGTCCTTGCGAGCATTGTCAGCATTCAGGATGGTTTTTTCTCCAAGATCGCTCAAGAGCCCATGTCCCAGATAATCCCTGGAAAAAGGCTGGCTGTCCGGAGCTTTGGCCGCCAGGGCCTGGGCCAGTGCACCCAATCTGCCATTGCCCGTTTCACCGGCGACATTGTTCACAATAGTCGGCAGGTTGGAGAGTGTGCTCGGCGCATTCAGAGCAGCCAGATTGTTGGGGCGCATGGCCACGTTGCCGATATCCGTCGCCTCCTCTCCGGGAGAGTCCTGCCAATGCCAGAATCGCGTCAGATCGATCTTTTCAGCGGAAGGGCAGTGGCCGAGCACCGCTTCACCGAGTACGCCGCGAGTTGGAAGGGTGAAGGTGGATTCGGGCGGGGAAAAGCCCTCGCGGTGGAAGAGGGTCAAGGCCTCCTGAATCGATGCGGTGGTCAGCGGCTCACCGTCCGCTTCCTCCTCGTTTCCGGCCAGCTCCACGGCCAGCGACGCGGGTATGGAAAACGGCATGATCATGCAGTTTCCATAAAATCCCAGTACCTGATTGGCGATGCAATTGAGCAGCGGCACGTGCTGGCTGGCGTCGGTAAGACCGTCGGCATCAAGTCCGCTTTCGGGCAGGCCGATGGTGTAGCCCTCCAGCATGACCACGCGCTCTTCCGGGGAGAGAGAACTCCAGACCGCTTTGGAAAAAGCCATGGTGTTCCGCACCACGTAGCGCAGGGTGCGCTCGATTTTCATCAGGTCACGGTAGCTGAGGGCCGGATTGCGCTCCACTGCGGCAATGGGCAGGCCGCTCGGCGGTAATTCCCGGAAATTCTCGAGGGCGTCGGCGGCTATGGACCCGTCCGTACCGATTTCTGCGCTGAATTTCCTGACAAACGGCCCACCCATATCCCGCTCCAGCTGGGCCGGCGTGAAGCTGGCCTCCGTGGCGATGCTCGACAGGTCGAGCTGAACCCCCGGGATGGATGAGATGGTGGACATAATTTGATATGCGGGATTCTTGGCCGGATCAAGCTGGTAGCTGATCGAATCGAAGCGCCGAGTCAACTCAAAAACGATGATCTCGCTGGGATCAACGGACTCTGGGATGAGCAGGTCGCCGGTCATGGTGCTTTCGACGCCCTCGTTGCGCAGGCGCTTGAGTTCGGCGAGCATTTCCTCACGGGTTCCGAACTGTTTTGAGGGAATGGCCGTCAGCGTGGAATCCATTTGGACGGTGCGCAACTGTCGACCGCTATGCAGGAGAGTATTCACCCAGACCCGCTCATATGGGAGAAATCTTCCAGCAATGGAAAATTTGAGTGTCGTTGCCGCCGGGGCGTCGAGCCTTGGCTCGGAACGGGGATTCGCGGCAAAATCCTCGAGCAATCGCAATCCTTCCCGGTAGCGAAACGGGAGGTTGCGGCGAATGATGTCGGCATGCCGGGGCAGCAGGGCGTAGCGAACCAGGATCGCATCCCGGCTGGTGGGCAGGTTGGCGCCGATGAGCTCCAGGGGCTGCCCGGGCGGCAGAAAACGGACCAGGTCCAGGGGAACGAAACAGACTAGGTTCACGCCCTCCACTGCCGTGGTTGCCGAGAATTTGCGCAGAACCTCCCAGTATTGCACTGTCAAGGCACGGGTTTTGTTATGGTTGGTGATTACCTTGGTCGTGATGGTTTCCCTGTCCCGTTCCGAGGCCAGACGGATGGCCGAGCGCTGCGCGGAGCGTCGAGCCGAGGCGTGGTGTTCCACACTGCGATGCAGATCCTCGGCAGCCCGGCTGGTGTAGGACCTTGCGCCGTCCAGGGAACTTCGCGAACTGCCGCTGGTTTTGGTGGTTGTGTCCGAATAGCCCCCACCGGCCCCGATACTGAACAAACCGACATTCAGACCAAATCCCCCGGATACGATTCCCTGTTCCGTGGTTGACTTGGTCTGGTAACGGGATGCGGCCAGAACCTGTTCCGTGAAGGCCGATTCGAAAACCGCCTGGCTCGAGGAATCCTCACGCAGCGAGGAAACCTGCTGCTCGGACATCTCCAGGCGCTCGGTTTCTTGAACCGTGGCACTGGCAACGCGTTCAGAAACCGCCACACGCTGCTGCTCCCCAGGGGCCAGGGGCAAGGAATAGAGCAGGTTGCCCAAAGTGAGCCCCTGATATTTCCAAACCTGGGCAAGATTGAGCACGTAGCCAAGGCCGAGGGTACCCGCCATGGGAACCCTTCTGGCAGACTCAATGGTGTTGGCGTTCAGCCCAATCAATTGGTCACGGAAACCATCCACGCTGATGGGCTTGTCCACTGGCAGGCGATCCACGAACCTAGTCCGGAGCGTACTGGAGAAAGGCAATGGTTTCTTGAAGATTGGCACGGAGAAAGTCTTCCCGGTTGCTCTCCGGTCTCCTGGCAGCCGGGAGACGATCTGCACTCTGCTGGCTGTCGTCGTGCGCGGTTCGACAAGTCGGACCAGCACCGTGTAGGGGAAACGGCGAATGACCGCGTCCTGCTCAAAGCGGATGTTGCAGGCATCCTCACCAAGCCGGACTGTCAACAGGTTGGGGGTCTGGTCTGTATCCGACAAGTTCTGGTCGCCTGCGGACAGGCCTTCGACCAGATCGTATAAGGCACCGATGATTCCTTTCGGCACAGGGAACAACATGATTGGCGATCGTATTTCTCCCAACGCCTGATCACCGCGGCGCGGCAGCGGCAGTGTGACTTCGGTTCTCGCGGATTGCGCACCATTCAGACGCAGTTTCAAGCCGCTGGTCAGCAGAAGCCTCCTGGGCTCATCCGCCAATTCGGGAAGCGGTAAGCTGAAAATACCGAGTTCGTCGGTCAGTACCCCGCGGCCAAGGGGTGTATCGGTTACGGGGGAGAGGGCCTGCACAATGATCCTCCCTGCCGCACGGCCATCGGGATTGAGGACAAGCCCGCTGATCCTCTCTGGAAGTGGACGCACCAGGGGAGCCATATTCCTGGCTTCCTGGGCATGAAGTTTGAGAAAGCCCAGGCCGACCCGGAAATGGGTCACATCGGCGATTTTGCCGGCAACAACGAGATCTTCACCTTGCGCTTCCTCGATTTCCCGGTACTCACGTTCATCAAGGTCGGAAAGGTCGATGCTTGGGAGGAACGATCTGGACAATCCGCTAAGGTCGAGTGGGGAGTCTTTCGTTACATTTTCCTGCCCATCAGGTTTCCGCCATTGCTGCCCGTGTTCCTGCTCTCTGGGATCACGGGGATCTCTCTGATTCGGCATGCGGATGGCCTCTCTATTTTAGGGTGAAGGCGCCAAGTGAGCCGAGACCGGCTCTGAGTCGACCAGAATTCTGATAAGGAATGGGACGGTGGGGCAGTACCGTCTCCTTTGGTATGTACCGAGGGAGCTGAACGTATTGTCAAACTGTTATGGATGAGAGACCATCCAGTGGGCGCCGGGGCGGCCCAGAAAAGGCTGCCCCGTTGTTTTTTTGGAAAACTA
Source organism: Desulfovibrionales bacterium (assembly GCA_007693505.1). GTDB lineage: Bacteria > Desulfobacterota > Desulfovibrionia > Desulfovibrionales > Desulfonatronaceae > Desulfonatronum. Next base: position 14,717 of record REDL01000073.1, read on the forward strand.
GCGTGATGCTTTCTTCCTTTGCCGCATGGCGTGGTGGGCAAGCACACAGCAGCCCAGAAGCAGCAGGAGGATGGTGGAGGGTTCCGGGATGACCTGGGCCGAGGTCAGGGTGACCCGGTAGATGAACTGCTCCTGTTCGAACAGGCCGCCGGAGGTGGCAATGTAGCCCGTGGGAATGTTCATCAGCTGGACACTGGTAAAGTCGCTGAAGTCGACCAGGCTGGTGGCGGTGATCAGGTCGAAGTTGAAGGTGGTGAAGCTGGGCGGGGCCAGTTTGGCGAAATTCACCTCCAGGGCCCCGTTGAGCCGGATCTCCCGGGCCACGTTGATCGCCCCGTACCCGCCCAGGCCCCTGGTCAGTCCGGCCACGCCAAAATAGGTCCGGGCCAGCTGGTCCATGTAGAAGTCCCCGGCGGTGAGCAGGCTGGCGTCCAGTTCCAGGCTGGCCTCGCTGAAGGTGGGCTGCAGGTTGAGAGTGCTGCTGTTGGCCAGCTGGAATGCACCGCTGATGTCAGCCGAACTGTTTTCCAGGGTCATCAGGGCATTTCCGCCAAGTCCCCCTCCGAGAAACGCATTGGCTGCCGTGAGGGAGCTGCCATCGCGCAGGTGCACTTCCCCCTGGGCCGGGATGTTGCCGTCGATGACGTCCAGGACTTGGACAAACGACGCCACACCCAAATTCCCCTCCAGAGAGATTTCACTGTTGCTGGCCTCCAGAGAGCCGTGGCCCTGGCCCAGCCCGACGAAAAGGCCGCCCCGGAATTGTTCGGGGTTTCCTGTCACGCTCAGGGAGCTGTCCGTGAGGCTCACGAAGCCCTCGGCCTGCCCATAGCCGACGCTCAATCGCCCATTGTCCAGGGCCAAGTTGCTTTTTTGCGTGGCCAGCAGCGTCCCGCTGGAATCCGCGGAGCCGCCGCCGATGTCGACGAACTGGCCGCTCAGGGCGGCGTTGCGCAGCTCAATGAGCCCGGTGGCCGTTGGCATCGTCGTTCCCGGGAACCCTTGCCCCACGCCCACGACAAGCACGGAGTCAAGATTTTGTTGCGGGGTGAGGAGAATGGCCCCGTTCGTGACCCTGACCGTCCCCTGGGCGCTGAGGGTCGGGGCGGTATCTGATTCGATCTGGGTGTTGAATTCGCCAATGGCCCGCCCGACAGCCAGGTTCCGTCCGGCAAGCGTTCCGGAGGTGATTTCCAGTTCGCCCTCTGCCGTGCCGAAATTCCGGGCCAGCCCGACATTGACGGATGCGGCGTTCACATTGCCGCCATTGACGGTCACGGCCCCCCCTGCCTTCCCGCCCGGCCCCCACAAGGTGGGTACCGAGTCGATGATCAAGGGGGTCCCCTCGACCCGGCCGATGTTCAGGACTGATGTCAGTTCCCCGCCAATGCCGCCACTGCCGACCACCAGGTTCCCGGTGGCCGTGACATCATGCATGGTATTGCCAGCGGCAACGCCGACATTGATGTCCTTATAGTTCAGCAGACCCTGAACCTGGGCCGAGCCGGTGGCCGTGCCCTTGCCGACGGCATTGAAGGTCTCGAACTGTCGCACGCTGCCGATGTCCACGAAGTTGAACGATCCGGCGCCGCCGCCGTGAATCAACTGGCCTCCCAGTTTCAATTCGCCTTCTGCCGAGCCGCCAGTGCTGGAATCGACAAGGCCCACTCTGACCAGCTCATACCTCAGCAGGCCGGTGTCGGCCAGCAGGGAACCTACGGCCTTTCCCTTTTCTTCGGCCTGGCCGATCTGCAGGATGCTGCCGGAAAGGTTGATGGACCCGGCAGTCAGGGTGCCATCGCTGCCGGTGGCGGACGCACCGACGGCATTGCCGATGATGACTCGCGTATTGATTCCGGCCGTGGTTCCCTGATTCAATTCCTTTTTGACCGTCAAGGTGCCCGTACCCTGGGCGTTGCTGCCCACGGTCTCGCCGACAACAACGAACCCCGGGGCTGCCAGGCTGAGATTGTTGTTGAATGTTGCCTCGCCTGTGGCCGTGGAGTCCTGGGCTCGGGCTGCGCCAAGGGTCAGGTTGCCATTCACAATTGCTGCCTGCTTGACGGTCAGCGTGCCGGTGGCGGTATTGCCCTGGCTGGCGCCAAGGTTGCCCAGAAAATCCGGACCTGCTCCAGTGTTGCCCACCAAAAGCCCGCCTGTCGTCATTTCTCCTTCAACCGTGAGCTCTCCGGTGGCCTGATTGTCCTCTCCAGCGGCAAAGCCAACGGTCGTGAAGCTACTGGTCAGGTTGCCGTCAACCGTCACCGTTCCTGTTGCGGTTGATTTCGTGGCTGGCTCCAGGATCAGGCCAATCCTCAGGGATGTAACCGTAACGTCCTGGTTGGCCTGGGCTGTCCCGCCATTGTTGATGAAGGCACTGTTTCCGGCAACGGGAGTCTGTTGCGGATCCCAATTGTCAGCCTCGTACCAGTCCCCGGTGCCGGCACTCCAGGTGATGTCCAGGGCTGGTGCGGAAGACGGAAATATCGGGGTGAGGCCGAAAAGCATCAGAAGGCCAAGACACAAAAATGTAAACCGGGAGGTGGTGGATGGATGATCAGGCATGAAAAGACTCCAGACTGGGATAAGGGACAAGTGCAGGTGATTGTACCTAGTTGCCTCCTTATGCAAAAAATGGTCCGCGCCTTTCTAGAAAAAAATACCATTAATCCAGATTACTGGAATGAAGACGACTGAGGGCTGAAAAAAAAAGTGTAGTGCTTTCCGACACACTCCTCCATCGTAATCACTGTGAACAGCTCATCGGATTTCTGATATCTTGAGAATATTTTAAAAAGGTGGTTCTAAAATTATTAGATATTATA
>REDL01000013.1 GCA_007693505.1 Desulfovibrionales bacterium
ATTTGATTGGAAATGTGTTGACCCGGATCGAGACCGCCGGGTTGCGGATCGTGGCCTTGCGCAAGCTGCGGCTGACCACGGCTCAGGCCGAGGGCTTCTATGCCGTGCACAAGGAGCGTCCGTTTTTTCAAAGCCTGGTGGGCTACATGACCTCCGGACCCATTGTGGCCGCGGTGCTGGAAGGCGACAATGCCATTGCCCGCTGGCGGGAACTGATGGGCGCCACCAATCCGGCCAATGCGGAGCAGGGCACCATCCGCAAGGACCTGGCCCTGGACGTGGAGCGGAACACGGTGCACGGTTCGGACGCCCCGGAGACCGCGGCGCAGGAGATCCCCTACTTTTTCAATACCATGGAGCAGCAGGGATGAGTTCCTTGCGTGTAGGTTTCATCGGGCTTGGAAACATGGGGGCCGCGATGATCAAGGCGATCGCTTCGCGTCCGGACACCGCCATCCACGGGTATGACCCCGACTGGAACAAGGTCCGCAGTCTGGAGGAGGTCCCCGGCTTTGTCCCGGCCGAGAGCGCGGCAGATGTGCTCCGAAAGGCCGACTTCGTCTTCCTGGCGGTCAAGCCGCAGGTCATGGCCACGGCCCTGACCGAGGCCGTCCCTTCCCTGCGGCCGGAAACCTGCCTGATCTCCATTGCCGCGGGCATCGGGCTGGAGCAGTTGCAGGCCTGGTCCGAGCAGCGCTGCGCCGTGGTCCGGGTCATGCCCAATACCCCGGCCATGGTCCGCTCCGGGGTCAGCGCGGTCTGTTTCGAGGATGCTCGGGTGACCGTGGACCAGAAAGCCACGGTCATGGAATTGCTGGGACTGCTGGGGCAGGTGCATGACCTGCCGGAGCGCTCTTTCCACGCCTTCACGGCCATGGTGGGGTCCGGACCGGCCTATGTCTTCTACTTCATGGATGCCCTGGTCCAGGCCGGCGTCTCGGCCGGACTTGGGCGACCCCAGGCCGAGCAGATGGTCACCGGCCTGCTGGAAGGCTCGGTCAAGCTGGTCCAGGATACCGGGTTCAGCCTGAGCGCCCTGCAGCACATGGTCACCTCGCCGGCCGGCACAACCATTGCCGCGCTGAACCATTTCGACCGGACCGCTTTGCGCGGCGCGATCATCGACGCCGTACACGAGGCGGAACAGCGCAGCAGGGAGTTGGGAGAGGGGTAGGTTGTGCGTTCAGTATTGTAAACAAAAAAAGGGGCAATCGCCCCTTTTTTTTGTTTGCGATACTGGACATGCTGTGAGAAGTGATATAGCTTCACTCTCAAAGTGTCAGACAAGGGCAAAGCACGCCGAAAGGGTGCGACGCAAAGCCACCGGCCTACCTTTCGCGAAAGCGAAACAGGGCAGCGGGGCCGCCGACTGCGAGGGCTTTTTCCCCGCACATCACTTCGCCCCGCTTTCCGCCCCCCCTCTCCTATGCCGTTTCGGCACTGTTTTCCACTTGTCGCCTTTATCGTTTGCCTTGCCACGTCTCCAGGGAAACCAATGACCCAGACCATGTAATGACCTGCGTGAGGTTCTCTCTGTTGTGCGTCGTCATTCTTCCGGCCTGACCTTCATCGAAATCCTGGTCGCCATTGTCATTGCCCTGGTGCTGGCGGCGATCAGCGCACCATATCTCACTGGGATGTACCGCAGTGCCGGGGTGTCTACCGTGGCCCACGATTTTCTCTCCACGCTCAGTTACGCCCGCAGCGAGGCCATCAAGCGCAACCAGCGGGTCACGGTCTGCAAGAGCGCGGACGGACTGGAATGCACAACCCAGGGCGACTGGGAGCAGGGATGGATCGTTTTCGTGGATGCCCAAAATCAGGCGCAGGTGGCCGACGCGCAGGACATCCTCAGAGTGCGCGGCCCGCTGCGGGCCGGAACGACGTTGACCGGGAACATGCCCGTTCGCAACTATCTGTCCTACGTGGCCAACGGCTCCACACAGTACATCAGCGGCGCCTTCCAGGCCGGCACCCTGACCCTCTGCCAGCAGGAACGCGGCGTGAAATTCGTCCTGGCCCGGGCCGGGAGGGTGCGCACGGAGCAGACGACCTGTCAGTGACGTAACTGCCGGACAATGCCTGGGATGGTTCAGAACAGGTTGGCAAAACGCAGCGCATTTTTTCCGGCATCCGTTCGGTGTAGGGGCGACCGGCCGGTCGCCCCTACAGGCCTTGCCCAAATATTCGGAGGCAACAGTGTTTGATCGGCTGAAACATCTGGACCCTGATCTCCAGGAAGCCCTGCTGATCCAGTTGCGCAATCTCTGGACGCATACGTCCACCGCCATCGAGGGCAATACCTTGACCCTGGGCGAGACGGCGTTTGTGCTCAGCGAGGGGCTGACCGTTTCCGGCAAGCCTCTCAAGGACCACCAGGAAGTTGTCGGGCACGCCAGGGCCGTTGAACTTGTGTACGGGCTTGTTCAGGCGGACAGGCCACTCTCCGAAGGGGATCTTTCCGGCCTGCACGCGGCTGTGCAGAAGGAGCGAATTGTCGATGCGTACAAGCCCGTGGGCCAATGGAAGGTCGAACCAAACTCCACGGTCATGGTTGTCGACGATGAACAGATCATTTTTGAGTACGCTGCTCCGGGCGACGTTCCGGGCTTGATGCGACGGTGGATGGCGCTGTTTGAACAGTTCCGGAGGGCCTGCGACCCGATTCAGGAGACGAGCCGGGACGAAGCGCTTAGGGCCTACGTTCACATCCACGCGGCCTTTGTGCGTATCCATCCCTTCTGGGACGGCAACGGCCGCCTGGCCCGCCTTGTTGCCAACATTCCGGTGATCAGGGCCGGTTTTCCGCCCATCATCATTCCCAAGCAAGGACGGCAGGAGTATATCGCCGCGCTGACGGAATACCACTATCAGGTCGGGACGGTTGTCGGTGTCGGCGAATTGCTGCCCTATACCGACGCCTTGGCCCGATTCACCGCATTCTGTTCAGCCGCATGGGCCGAGTCGAACCGCCTTGTAAACAATACGTTTGCACTGCAACGAAATCGAGAATCCAAGGTGCAATCATGATCGGATTCCAAACCAGCAGAAAATCCGGCTTCTCCATCATCGAAGTCCTCATCGTCGTGGCCATCGCCTCCATCCTCACGGCCATCGCCATTCCGGCGTTCAATGTGTTTATCGGCAATACGCGGACAAACACCATAACCAACGAGTTCGTCTCTGCGCTGAATTTAGCGAGGAGTGAGGCCATCAAACGCGGGCAGGACGTCTCGATCTGCCCACGGAAGAGTGATGGAACAGAGTGCGATGAAACCAGGGATTGGGGACTGGGGTGGCTGGTTGTTGTGGATGCGGACAATACACGAATCAGGTTGCATGAGGGCCTGGGAGCGAGACAGGATACGTTTGTGGGCGTAGAAGAATTTGAAAATGCGAAATTAACCTTTGACCGCAACGGCCGTCTGAAAAACCCTTCAAGTATTGATGAAGATGATGACTATTTTAGGGTAGAGAACATGGGGAGGACCATGTGTATCTTCATCAACAATGCCGGTCGGGTTCGGACGAGTAGAACCTGCTGATTATAATGACACAAAGGGCCCCATGTTTTTGACGACAACCATAGATCCTGCGACCATGCAGCGTTACCGGGAAAACGCGAAGCGTCGCTTTGATGCGTTGGCCCGTCAACGTGATG
>REDL01000076.1 GCA_007693505.1 Desulfovibrionales bacterium
CACCCGGCGACTGTCAACAAAAAATTTAAAAAAATTAAAAGAAATATTTTTACGTTACAATCGAGGGTGTTGAAACCTACCCTGAAATGAATCAAGCCGGTCCATGGGCACCGGCTTGAACGGGTGGCGGGCTGGTCACAAGCAGCCGCTCCTTTTATCTGTGTAAGGTTACTGGCGCATCTCAAAAGAGGAAAAGGCCTTCTCATACTCAATCCACTTGCATTCCAGGTCAGTAACCTTGCTCAACGGCGGCCCTTGAAGAATGCGGACGCGCAACTCCTGAAGATTCTCGTCGCTTCCTTGAGCCAGAACCTCAAGCCGATCATCATGCAGGCTACGCACCCAGCCGTTGATGGAGAGATTTTTTGCTTCATTCATGATCCATTCCTTGAACTCTCCACCAGGCATGGCGCTCGCGGACTTTCCGGTAAAAACACAATTGAGACTTCGAGTCATCTTTTCCTCCTGAAGGCTATACGGTTTATCCTTGCCAGCAACATGGTCGTCAAATGCGCCGTTGCTCGCTCACGACTCCCGAGCTTTCGTCATTCCATGCCCATAGTCAACGTCCAATATAATGTAAACAATGACAATCATCAGACGAACACCTTCTGGTGTGTTCCGCCAAACCGTTTAAATTTCCAGCCCACATTTCGAGTATAATTGCCGTTTGACGGAACGTTTTAAAACTGCTCAACTTGAATCGTTCTCGGACTATTTACCTTTAGCCCGTATGACCTGGCGGGGGAAACAAAGCTATCCCCTTCAACTCAAAAGCTTTCTTTCAAAAGATGCTGTGGAGCATAGCACTTTTTTTTGCATTTCAACACTCAACACGCACTTCTTCCCCTGGCACTGAGCACATGTATCCAAAATTCTTTGAATAGGAGGGTAATTCAATGATGAAAGCCATTGCGATCAATGGAAGCCCCAGAAAGGGTGGAAATACGGAAATACTTCTCCGCAGGGTCCTGGAGCCCCTCGAGACAGCTGGATGGGAAACCCGGTTGCATCAGGTCGGCGGCAAGCGGCTCGGAGGGTGCATCGCTTGTTACCAGTGTTTTGAAAACAAGAACATGCAGTGCGCGGTCACCTCGGACATCTGCAATGACATTGTGGCCGAGGTGTGGGGCGCGGATGCACTGATTCTCGGCTCGCCGACCTACTTCACCGACGTCAGTGCCGAGATGAAGGCACTGCTTGACCGGCTGGGCCTGGTCAGCGTGGCCAACGGAGGAGCTTTGCGCGGCAAGATTGGGGCGGCAGTGGTCGCTGTTCGCCGAGGCGGGGGGACCCATGTCTTTGACACCATCAACCACATGTTTCTGATGTCGTCCATGATCATCCCCGGGTCATCCTACTGGAACCTTGGCTTCGGCCTGAACAAGGGCGATGTGCTCCAGGACCAGGAAGGGCTGCGGAACATGGACTATCTTGGGCGAACCATCGCCTGGCTTGGCCGGGCCATCAAACCCAACCTCGATACATTCCCGTCTTCTGACGGTTCGAGCGAGGCCCGGAACGGATGATGGTTTCTTCCCGTTTCGAAAGATTGTATGTACTGCCTTGAGCAACGTATGTGCAGTTCATTTGCCGGGAGGGCATTCATGGATTTTTGGGAAATCGGGAAAGGTTTACAGGAAGAACGGTTGCGGCAGGGGGTGGACCTGCAACAAGTGGCCAAGGTGACCAGGATCGGGGTTTTTGCCCTGAAGGCCATAGAGGAGGGAAATGAGAGCGCCCTGCCGGGTTCGGTCTACGTCAAGGGCTTTGTCCGGAGCTATGCTCGTTTTTTGAATCTCGACCAAGCGATGATCGAGGATGCTCTCAAGAACATGCAATTCAGCACGGACTCCGCTGTCTGGACTCCGCAGCCCCAAAATGAATCGGTCACGCGGCCATCTTTTCCACGATGGCAGGCCGGTTTGGCTGGAGTGGCCCTGCTCACCCTTGTCGGGGGAGGGGCAATGCTTCTCCAGTCCAGGATGAGCCCGGAACACACATCGGAGGAGGCCATGGTGGACACCAGCCTCACGCCGCCACAGGCGGTCAGCGAGGCACCCTCCCCACAATCAGCTTGGCAGCTCCCCACTCCATTGCAGGAGGATCTTGTCCCGGTCGCACCGCCGGACACTCCCCTTCCTGATACCGATTTAGACGCCCCGTCGGAACTGCCGCCCAACTCGGTTGTTGTTGAGCAGATTGATCAACCGCTCCCTGTCCGCGAGGACCTGGACCTCCAGATCGCCACCCTGGACGCCATGCAGTTGCGTTTGCAGCCTGGAAACAAGCGGGCCGATTTCGAGGTGCGCAACCTCACAAATGACCTCATATCCGGGCAGATCAATGTTTCGTTCATCAGCAGGGGGGGTGGCACCTTTCCCGCTCTCGGCCAGGAGGATATCCCGCAATTTCGTATCCGCAACTTCCGCCCGGTTTCCACCCGTCTCCACCTCCCACCGGAGTTGCGCCACGAGGAACTGGCGGGAATCCAGTTTGTGATTACTGATTCCGAAAACAGAGACGTCTTTGTCAAAACCTACCCGGTGGGTCAGAGCGAACCAGCCGAAACCAGATCCCTTGAGTAATCCGCACAGTGGCGCAAATAAACACACCGGAATCGGGGGAGCTCCCCCGATTCCGGTGTGTTGCCGGTATGTTTCTTTGTTTGCTGTTTCGGTCAGACAGGAGAATGAAAAGCGGAGTGCAGCCGCATCGTCACCCCTTGTGGCCTCTCTGGCCATCACATCGTTCCAGCTTCTCCGACTCTCGTTTTTTCCTCACTCATGTGCTTCTTCCTCAATAGGCCTCCTCGTACTCCAGATCCGCATCCGTGATCTTGTGCCCAAACGTCACATGCAGCCAAGCCTGATAGGCAATCACCAGGGGAACGAAGACCAGGACCACACCCAGCATGATCTTCAGTGTCAGCTGGCTTGAGGCGGAGTTGGCAATGGTCATGCTGTAGGCCGGGTCCAGGCTGGAAGGCAAAAGTGCGGGAAACAGGCCGATCACCCCGAACAGGGTCACGCTGATGATGGCCACAGCCGAAGCTGCCCAGGCCTTGAGCATGGACCTCTTGCCCAGGAAGACTCTGGCCTGCACCAGACCCAGGACGGCCAAAAGCAGAATCACGAACAGGACCGGATTGTTCATGTAATTGTCAAAAAGTTGAGTGAAGTAGGCGCTTGAGATCAGAAACAAGACCACCACGACCAACAGGGCCAGCCACAGCTTCTCGGCCATGGCCGCGGCCCGGGCCGCTATCGGCCCCTCGGACTTGACCCCCAGCCAGAGGCTTCCGTGCAAGGAAAACATCAGCACGAACAGAACGCCGCCCAAGAGGCCGTAGGGGTTGAGCAGGTCCAGCAACCCTCCTTCATTGACCCCTTGGGCATTGAGCGGAATGCCCTGGAAAATGTTCGCAAATGCCACGCCCAACAACAGTGCCGGCAAAAAGCTTCCCCCAATGTGGCAGTAGTCCCAGACCCTTCGCCACCGTTCACTGTCCACCTTGCGGCGGAACTCGAAGGACACGCCACGCAGGATCAGGGCGAACAGCAGCAGCATCAAGGCCGTGTACAGTCCGCTGAACAGGGCGGCGTACGTGGCCGGAAACGCGGCAAACGTGACTCCGCCGGCAGTGATCAGCCACACCTGGTTTCCGTCCCAGAAGGGCCCGGCGGCATTGTACATGATCCGCCGATCCCGTTCATCCGCGGCCAGGATGGGCATCAATGTCCCCAGTCCCAGATCATAGCCATCCAGGGCGAAATAGATCGCCCACAATAAGCCCCAAAGCACAAACCATGTGATTTCCAACATTTGGATTCTCCTTGATCACGAGATGTCGAGTCGCACCGTCCGGAGCTATGCCGGCGATCCCTGGGACGCAACGCCTGGGTCGGCATCCTGACCTTGCGCATCATCTTCCTTGCTCCTGGAGGATTTTGGCCCCTTCCTCCCATGATGCATCAGCAGAAAAACATTCACAGCCACCAGCAATCCGTAGATCAGCCCGAAAAGCGCCAGTGAAAACCCGACCTGCCCCAAAGTCACACCAGCGGAAACCGCATCCTCGGTACGCATGATTCCGTTCACGATCCAGGGTTGACGCCCGACCTCCGCCACGATCCAACCCAGCTGGATGGCGATGTACGGCAACGGGATCACCCAGGGCAGAGTGCGTAACAGCCTGGGAGAGGACTGGGGATCCTTGCGGCGAATCCAGACCCAGGCGGCAAGTGCCGGGAAAAGGAACCCGAGAGCGACCATGGTGCGAAAGGAGGCAAAGGTCAGCATTACCGGTGGGCGGTCTTCCAAGGGAAAGTCTCGAAGCCCTTTCACTTCCGCGTCAAAGGAATGGTAGGCGAGCATGGACAGGCCGCCGGGAATGGGCAGAATCTCAACCAGATTCCGTTCATTGGCCGGATCAGGAATAACGAACAGATACTGGGGGGCACGGTTCATGGTTTCCCAGTGGGATTCCATGGCCGCCAGCTTGGTAGGTTGGAATTTGGCCACAGTGGAACCATGATGATGTCCCTGCACCACCAGAGCCAGGGCGAAAACCAGGGTAAAAGGGGCGGCGATCCGAAAAGAGCGGGTGAAAAAGTCCACATTGCTGCCACGGGCCAGATGCCAGGCAGAAACGCCCAGGACGAAAAAACCGCTGAGCACATAGGCCGAGAAGAGGACATGGACAAACTGCTGCCACGCAAAGGGATTACTGACCAAGGCGGCAAAACTTTCCAGTTCGGCACGATCCCCGCGAAGCACGAATCCCGTGGGATTTTGCATCCAGCCGTTGGCCATCAAAATCCAGAACGCCGACAAATTGGCCGCCAGAGCCACCAGCCAGATACTGGCGTTATGCAGCTTGGGGGACAACCGGTTCCAGCCAAATATCCAGACTGCCAGGAAGGTTGACTCCAAAAAAAAGGCCAGGGTGGCTTCGATGGCCAGCAGCGAACCAAAAATATCACCCACATAGGCCGAATATCGTGCCCAGTTGGTTCCAAACTGAAACTCCAGAGCAATTCCCGTGACCACTCCAAGTGCAAAATTGATCAGAAAAAGTTTCCCCCAGAACTTGGCCATCCGCTTGTACACCTCGTCTCCAGTGCGCACCCACTTGAACTCCATATACGCCACCAAGAGCGACAGCCCCAAGGTCAGCGGCACGAAGATGAAGTGCACAAAGGTCGTGAAGGCGAACTGCAGCCGCGACAACAGCAATACGTCCATTAACCAACCCTCCTTAAAGTGTTGAAAACCTGACTCCTCACCCTTTTCCAAATGCGCAATCGGGGAGGTTAGCCTGCTCCACATCTTGAAGTTCGGACAAGGGCACGCTCAAGGTTTCCCGCAGCCCCGCTCTGGCGTCATGCCAAACCCGATGCACGCCGCACACTGATGTCCGCCCACAACTGTCATGACGAAAAAGACACTCATTGAGAAAAATTTCCCCTTCCACCGCTTCGATCACATCCAGGAGCAAAATATCCTCTGGGGCCTTGAGGAGCCGATATCCGCCGCGTGGGCCTTGCACGATCTGAATCAGTCCGGCCCGGGCCAATTCCTGGGCAATCTTGGCCAAAAAAGGACCGGGGATATCCATGGTCTCGGCAATCTCCTTACGAGCCACGACACCCTCAGTATTCCCGCGTGACATGTAGAGCATGCACCGTACAGCGTACTCCCCGGCTTTCGTCAGCATCATGTTCTTGTGGCTCCTCTCATTACCAAGATAAATGTGATTTTTTTTCTCCTATATGGGGGTCACCCGGATCTGTCAAGCCTCTTTCTTCCGGGCAGGCTGAAAAGAATCTCGGGCAACGCGACATGATCGCGCTTGAACCGCTTAACCGCCGAGAAAAACCGCGTGCATGATCCGTCCAGGAATGAACGTGAAACCGCCGGCAACGACAAGGCCGCCGACAAACAAGCCGATCATGTTCGCCCGGTGTATGGGGATCTGATGTCTGCGGGCCGCCAGGACGGCCAGGGGGGTGACGATGCAGACATAAATGGAGATCAAGTGAATGGGGCTGAATGGCCCGATGATACGCAATTGAAAAATCCCAAAGGAGGACAGCGCCACGATGATCATCAGCCCTACCCAGAGATATCCAATGCGACGGTGAACCAGCCCGCCTTTGGATGCGAAGAACTGGTAAATTCCCAAGATAAATGCAAGTATGGCTGTATAGGTGTGGATCTGGATGATCCAGTTCGCGTTGTTCAGTGGCGCCAAGTCCATACGTTCTCCTTGGTTTCAGCTTCGCATCTCCCGCAAAAACTGGCCCGTCGCCGAATCAGGGTTCTTGCGAATCTGCTCCGGGGTGCCGCTGGCCACGATGCGGCCTCCGGCATCCCCCCCTCCGGGTCCCAGGTCAATGACATGGTCCGCGGCCCAGATTACGTCCAGATTATGCTCGATGACCACGACGGAAGCCCCCTTGTCCACCAGCTTCTGCAGCACGTGGATCAGCTTGCCTGTTTCATGCATGTGCAGACCGGTGGTGGGTTCATCCAGGATGTACATGGTTCCCGGCAGACTGCGCTTGCCCAGTTCTCGGGAAATTTTGATTCGCTGGGCCTCCCCTCCGGAAAGGGTTGTGGCTGGCTGGCCCAGACGTAAATATTCCAACCCGACCTCCTGGAGGACTTCCAGGCGACGTTCCAGGGTCGGATAATTGGTGAAAAACCGCCGGGCTTCGGCGACGGTCAGGTTCAGAACCTGGGCAATGTTCAGCCCCTTGTATTCGATGGTCAGGGTCTCCCGGTTGTAGCGCTCCCCGCCGCAAACCTCGCAGGTCACGAACACGTCCGGCAAAAAATGCATCTCCACCCGGATCTGCCCGTCTCCCTGGCAGGTCTCGCAGCGCCCCCCGGGAACGTTGAAGCTGAATCGCCCAGGGGTGTAGCCGCGTTTGCGGGCTTCCACCGTGGTGGCGAAGATCTTGCGGATCTCGTCGAACACCTTGGTGTAGGTGGCCGGATTGGAGCGCGGCGTGCGTCCGATGGGCGTCTGATCAATGGCAATGATTCTTTCCACACGCTCCAACCCCTCGATGCCTCCGATCTTTCCAGGCGTATCCACCTTGATCCCCCGGGCCAGGGCAATATGCTTGTACAGGGAGTCCACCACCAGGGAGCTTTTGCCCGAGCCGGAGACACCGGTCACACAGACCAGCGCGGCCAGAGGGATCAGACACTCCAGATTGTGCAGGTTGTTCGTGCGCACCTCGCGCAAGACAAGTGACGTTGCGCCGTTTCGGCGCTTTTCCGGTCCGGTGATGACCAGATCTCCACGCAGATACTTTCCCGTCAGGGAGTCCTGGTGGCGCAGCAGCCCCTCCACCCGACCGCCGTAAACCAGGTGCCCGCCAAGGGCACCGGATCCAGGCCCCAGTTCCAGAACATGGTCCGCGGCCCTGATGGTAGCCTCGTCATGCTCGACGACCAGCACGGTATTGCCACGAGCCTGCAGATCTCGCAACGAAGCCAGCAACCGGGCATTGTCCCGGGGATGCAACCCAATACTCGGCTCATCCAGGACATACGTCACACCCACCAGGCCGGAGCCCAACTGACCGGCCAGACGGATGCGCTGGGCTTCACCGCCGGAGAGCGTGGACATGGTCCGTGCCAGGCTGAGATAATCCAGTCCCACCCGCACCAAAAAATCCAGACGGTGGACCAGTTCCTTGAGGAGTGGTCCGGCGATCAATTCCTGCTGCCCGGCAAAACGCTGGGCCCGCAGCCATTCCAAGGCTCGGGCCACGGGCAGGCTGCAGAACGCAAAAATATTCAGGTCCTCGACCCTGACCGCCAGGGCCTCTGGCTTCAGGCGCGCCCCGCCGCAGGCCGGGCAGGGCCTGTTCTGGCGAAAACGGGAGAGTTCGTCGCGCCAGACCGGGCCAAGCACCTGATGGCCTTGGTCCAGGAGCGGAACCACTCCCTCCCAAGACGTACCAGGATCGCCGTGAAACAGCGCAGCCCAAGCCTGTGGTGAATACGCAGAGAGCGGGGTATCCAGGTTGAAATCATACGCCGCACCGAGACGTTGCAACGCCTCGGCATAGCGTCCCAGCGCAGTGGGTTTGCGCCAGGGAATGATGCCTCCCTGCCGCAGACTCAAGCCCTTGTTCGGTGCCAGCAGATCCGGTTCAAAGTACTCCACGCTGCCGATTCCGGAGCAGGTCGGACAGGCTCCCTGCGGGCTGTTGAAGGAGAACAACTGCGGAGAAAGTGGTGGCAGACTGATATCACACGTTGTACAGGCCGAGGTTGTGCTGAAAACCAACTCCTCCCCGTCCACGATCTGAATCGAGACGCGCCCCTTGCCGTACTTCAGAGCCAGTTCCAGGGAGTCCGCCAAACGATGCCGGATTTCCGGCCCGGCCACCAGCCGGTCCACGACCAGGTCCAAGGTATGACGCTGATTCTTGGAAATTTCCGGCAAAGGCTCCAGCGGAAGCACATTCCCGTCCACCCGGACCCGCACAAAGCCTTGGGCCTTCAGCTTGCGCATCAGTTCCTGCTGGGTTCCCTTCTGGTTCTCCACCAGAGGCGCCAGAAGCAAAAACCTGGTTTTTTCGGGCAGCCCGAGGACAGCCTGGACAATCTCATCCAGACTGCGGGCCTCGATGGCCTTTCCGCAGCGGGGGCAAAACATGCGGCCTAAGCGGGCGTAAAAGACCCGCAGGTAGTCGTACACCTCCGTGACCGTCCCCACCGTGGACCGGGGATTGCGGGTCAAGGTCTGCTGCTCCAGGGAAATTGCCGGAGACAACCCCTCGATCTTCTCCACCTGGGGTTTGTCCAGCTGAGGGAGGAATTGCCGGGCGTAGGCGGAAAGCGACTCCACGTAACGGCGCTGCCCCTCGGCATAGATGATGTCAAAGGCTAACGTGGACTTTCCTGACCCGGACGGACCGCACACGACCACCAGCTTGTCCCGAGGAATAACCAGAGACAAGTTCTTGAGGTTGTGCTGGCGAGCGCCTTCGATGTGTATGACGGATTCGGCCATAATGAAATGAACAAAAAAAGGCCCCGGCGGGGCCCTGTCGATTTACCCGAACGAGCGCTCAAAAAGCTGTTCTATGGCCTCTCTTCCATTCGCCTCCAGGAACCGGGTTCCAGTACCGGTGAAATGTCTGTGCCCGATGACCGGCGCTTCCAGGACTGTCCACGCGGCCTGCTCCCAGCGAAACCAGCCGTTCTTGGCTTGATCGAAGACGCAAAGGGGTTTGTTGCAGATCTTGGCGAACTCCGCCCCCCAGCCTGTTCCGCCCTTGACCGTACCGTCATCCTGGATGCTGCCGATGACATAGATTTCCATACCCTGATTGACCTGGTACCAAATGGTCTGCAGGACTTTGCGCATGATCGGCGCGTTGGAGTAGGTCCGGTTCAACAACCTGGACACATAGGTCATGCTCACATCGCCCCGCCGCAGCTCTTCCTGGGTCAGGACCCGCATGCCGCGAGTCCGCTGGATTTGGTGACCTTCAAAGGTATAATTCACCTCCGCGACGCCAAACTTCTCCGCCGCGGCCCCAAATTCTGTTTCCGCCCCGGTTGCTCCCCCGCTGTACAGCGTACACTCACTCGCATTCAGCTTCATGATTGCTCCTTGTAATGATATTTATTCCAATACGCTTTCAAAAGTCCCGATGCAGACAGATTCAAATTGAATCCGGAATCGAAGTCGGCATGGAAATCGAAAAAACCATCTGTCTTGCAAAACAACTGCGGATTGTCGGGATGGTTCATTTCCTCGGAAAAAATGGGTGACACTTTCGAACACGGTTGTCCATATCCAGGCCGGCGAGGCGACCGGCCGGTCACCCGCCACCGAACGGATGCCGGAAAGCAGGCACTGCGATGGGTCAACAAGTTCGAAACCATCCCGGATTGCCAGCACAAAATTCGTTATATCGCTGCCTGGTCATGCCGACTCACCGTATAATATGCGGGACAGGGCAACCACGAGCGTCGGCAAGCAGAAGACGCTACTGGTTCCTCCGCACATGGGCTTGGACAAGCTCGCGCTCAAACCGCCAGGTCCAGCAAAACCCCAATGAATAACAACGCCGCGACAACCCCGTTGAGCGTGAAAAACGACATGTTCAGCAGACTGAGGTCCTTGGGTGAAACAAGACGATGCTCCCAGAAAAGAACGATGCTGACAACAGCCCAGGCCAAAAAGTAGATCCAGCCCAGGGATGCGGCCCCCCCGGCCAGCAGGAAAAACAGGGCCGCCTGGACATGGCTGAAACCGGCCAAGGCAAAGGCCGTTTCCAGGCCAAAGGCGGCGGGAACCGAGTGCAGCCCATGGGTTTTGTCAAATTCCGCATCCTGGGCCGCATAGAAAATATCGAATCCGGCGACCCAGAACAGAACGCCGAAAAACAGCAGAATCGCGGGAAGGGTAAACTGGGGGTCTACGGCGATCCATCCGGCCACAGGGGCCAGCCCAAGGACCGAGCCCAGAAAAAAGTGGCACAGCCAGGTGAAGCGCTTGGTCAGACTGTAGGCCGCTGACCAGAGCAGGGCAGGTACCGCGAGGATCAGGCAAAGCATGTTCAGCCCGGCACAGGCCAGAATGAACACCAGGGCGGCTGCCAGGGCAAATCCGAGAGTGAACCGGACGCTCAAGGCGCCCGTGACCAGTTCCCGATTCCGGGTTCGGGGGTTCAGGCGATCAACATGCAGATCCAGCATCCGGTTCATGGCCATGGCAAACGACCGGATCATCACCATGGCCAGGGTCAGCAAAATGAAGACCCTCCAGCCCGGCCAACCGCCGGCAGCGAGAAATGCCCCAGAGTAGGCAAAAGGCAGGGCAAAAATCGAGTGTTCGATCTTGACCATGGCCAGGACCAGCCGCAAGCGCTGTCCAAAAGATTGCGAAGCGGTCATGAGGATGCCGGCTCACTGACGACAACACGCAAAAAACGCTTTTTGCCGACCTTCAGCACATACTCGCCGGGTTCCAGCACCTTTTCCGGGTCGTGTACCTTCTCGCCATTCACCGTGCATGCACCCTGGCGGCAAAGGCGTTTGGCCTCTGCCCGGGAGGGGCACAGACCCGCAGTGTCCAGGATAGCCAGCAGGCGGCTTTCCAAGCCTGATCCGGTACGGAAAACATCCATGTCCTCAGGATTTTCCCGCTGGGCAAAGACCCGTTCAAACGCTTCCCTGGCAGAGTTGGCCTGAACCCGGCCGTGAAACCGGGCTGTCAGTTCCAGAGCGAGATCCACCTTGGCCTGCTTGGGGTGCAACCGGCCCTGGTCCACGTCGTTGCGCAACCCGGCCACCGCGGCCAGGGAGCGGTCGGAAAGCAGTTCGTAATAGCGCCACATCAATTGATCCGAGACGGACATCACCTTGCCGAACATGTCCGCGGCCGGTTCCTCAATGCCAATATAGTTGCCCAGGGACTTGCTCATTTTCTGGACGCCATCCAGACCCTCCAGAATGGGTACAGTCAGGATCACCTGGGATTCCTGGCCATAGTGTCTCTGGAGCGTCCGGCCCATGAGCAGGTTGAATTTCTGGTCCGTTCCGCCCAGCTCCACGTCCGAGCGCAGGGCAACGGAATCGTATCCCTGCACCAGAGGATAGAGAAACTCATGGATGGCGATGGGCTTGCCCGCGGTGTAGCGGGTGGAAAAGTCCTCCCGCTCCAGCATCCGGGCCACGGTGGAGTGGGAACAAAGGCGGACAAAATCCGCCGCGGAGAAGGCGTCCATCCACTGCGAATTGAAGACCACCGAGGTCTTGTCCGGGTCGAGAATCTTGAATACCTGGCGCTTGTAGGTTTCCGCGTTGGCCAGAACCGCCTCACGGGTCAATGTTTTGCGGGTTTCGGATTTGCCCGAAGGGTCGCCGATCATTCCGGTGAAGTCGCCGATCAGAAACAGGATGTCGTGCCCCTGCTCCTGAAAATGCTTCAATTTCTGGATCAGGACCGTGTGTCCAAGGTGGATGTCCGGGGCGGTGGGATCAAACCCGGCCTTGATGCGCAACGGCCTGCCCCGCCCGATCTTGACCTTCAGTTCGTGCAGGTCGATGATTTCCACCGTACCGCGCTGGAGCTGTTCCAGCTCAGCCTTGGTCACCATCCGTTTGGAGCTTTCTTCAGCACTGCTCATGTCAGCGGTTTTCCTTACTTTGCATAGCCCACGGCCCGGCGTTCCCGGATCACGGTGACCCGAATCTGGCCTGGGTAGGTGAGATTCTGTTCGATTTTCTTGGTCAGGTCATTACAAAGCAAAAAGGTCTTGTCGTCGTCCACGACATCCGACTCCACGACGACCCGCAACTCCCTTCCGGCCTGGATGGCGAACGCCTTGGAAACCCCTTGCATATCCGTGGCCATTCCTTCCAGTTCCTCAAGACGCTTGACGTAGTTTTCCAGGAGTTCCTTGCGAGCGCCCGGACGTGCTCCGGAAAGTCCGTCAGCAGCCTGGACCAGCACGGCCATCACGCTCTTGGGAGGAATCTCTTCGTGGTGGGCGGCAATGGCATGAACGATATCCTTGCTCTCACCGAACTTCTTGGCCAGGTCCGCGCCAATAGTGGCGTGCGGGCCTTCCACTTCGTGGTCCACGGCTTTGCCGATATCATGCAACAGCCCGGCCCGTTTCGCTTTCTTGACATCCAGACCGAGTTCCGCGGCCATGATCCCGCAGACAAAAGCCACCTCCAGAGAATGCTGCAGCACGTTCTGGGAAAAACTGGTCCGATAGCGCAATTGCCCCAGCAGGCGAATGATCTCCGGATGAATGCCATGCACGCCCACGTCAAACGTGGCCTGTTCACCCCACTCCCGAAGCTTGACGTCCATTTCCTGCTCGACCTTCTTGACAATGTCCTCGATCCGGGCCGGATGGATACGTCCGTCGCTGATCAATCGCTCCAGGGACTGCTTGGCTACCTCGCGACGCAATGGGCTGTATGCGGAAAGGATCACGGTTTCCGGGGTGTCGTCGATGATCAAGTCCACGCCGGTAGCCGCCTCCAGGGCGCGGATATTCCGCCCTTCCCGGCCGATGATCCGGCCTTTCATGTCCTCACTGGGCAGAGATACCGAAGACACGGTCTGCTCGGCGACAAAATCCCCAGCATAGCGCTGAATGGCCGTGGCCAGAATTTCCTTGGCCTTGCGGTCGGCCAACTCTCGGGTTTCACTTTCGATCTGGCGCAATGCCTTGGCTGATTCATGCCTGGCCTGACTCTCAATTTCCTCCATCAGCCGCTTCTTGGCTTCCTCCACGGTCAGCCCGGAAATCTCCTCCAGGCGCTTTTGCTGCATCTGGGTCATCTCCGCGAGTTGTTCCTCTTGAGAGGCAAAGTCGCGCTCGCGCTGGATAAGCGCCTTCTCCAGATGGAGAACCTCGCTTTCCTTTTGGGAAGCCTTTTCCAGCTTCGCTTCCAGTCGCTCTTCCTTCTCCAACAGCCGTGTTTCCTGCTTCTTCAGCTCATGCTCTCGATCGCGATGTTCCTGTTCCTGTTCCTTCTTCCGCCGAAAAATCTCGTCCTGGGCCTGAAGCAGGTATTCCTTTTTCTGGACCTGCGCTTCCTTGCGGGCTTCTTCCAGAATCTTGCCCGCCAATGCTTCAGCTTCCTTGACTTTTGTACCGGCAATGTGCTGCTGGGCCATGTGGACCACCACTCCTCCGGCCAACAGCCCGAGAAGCAGCAGCAATATACTTTGTATGGTCATGGGAATCTCCCCGTTATCGAATCACCAGGCCCATCCTCACGATGGGCCGCACAAACGCTACCGCACCCGCCATCGAGCGGAAGATGCTCACCTGTAATGCATTGGCAACGCGCGAAAACCGTGTGAATCGGGGAGACCAGGAAGGCGAACCAAAGGGTTCACCAAGGAAGAGTGCTGGAATTCAGCGGGTGGAGAAAAGAAAGCTCTTTCACGGAGCAATATCGTCGAACTACAGGCAAGTGCATCAGGTAAAACCCCGGAAAGCCGTGTCATGAGCTTCTTTGAACCTTGCATGGCAAGGTGGGCGCCACTGTCCGGACTTCAGGCTCCCCAGGTGACTGGGTCTGCGCACCGCCCGGTTGGAAGCGGCTCCCGTTTGGACTATATTGGCTCAAAAAAGTACTCGATGATCACAAACCTTCCAGGGCATTGAATTATTCCGACTGTGGTTCAATATCATTTCCGGGCGTATCGTCTTGTTCCATCCGGTGAAGCAATTTTTCCAGCTTTGTCTCCAACTGCCCCAATTTTTTGCATGTCAGGAGATAATCATCCGCTAGACCCAGCGCCAAAAACGCCAGGAGTTTTTCTCTGCTCATATGCCTGCCCTGTGCTCTCAGCATGGCGTACCGCTCTTCAATCTCCTTTCGGGCGGCGACGACCTGGGCATGTTCCGCATCAGCCTTGAAAGCCAAATCCAACCCCAAGACCGATATGGTGTGACTGGGCATGAGCTGGTTATATAGCCGCTTCTTGAATCTTCTTCAAGAGGTTGTCAATCCTGCCTAACACTTCCTGCTTCTGGACTTTTTCAGCTTCAAGCTCTTCACGAAGGCGGCTGTTTTCGGCCTCAACCGATTGAATCCGGTCCAGTAACCGATCGATCTTGTCTTCAAATTGAGTGAGTATGTCCATGAGTTCAATTATCCTGAAACGATCAAAATGATCAAGAACGAATTTTGCCCGAATACGAGGGCACCGTTGTTTACATCGAAATCGATTTCGTCACCGATTCATATACCGCGTACAACTCGAGTACGTATCTACCATCCTGACCAGGACCCTCTTCGAGCCGGATACCCGATCATTCCGGTTTTCGTTTCGTGAACGACTGCTGCTTTCCCCGAGCCACGGCCACGGAACCATCCGGAACATCCTTGGTAATCACCGAACCCGCACCGACCAGGGCGTCGGCCCCAATCCGGACCGGAGCCACCAGTGCGGTATTGCTGCCAATGAACGCCCGGGGGCCGATTTCGGTCAAATGCTTGCGCTTGCCGTCGTAGTTGCAGGTGATGGTCCCGGCTCCGATGTTCACGTCTTCTCCGACCTGGGCATCCCCAAGATACGTCAGGTGCGACGCCTTGGCCCCCCTGCCCAGCCGGGCTTTCTTCATTTCCACGAAGTTGCCGATCCGCGCACCGGAATCCAGGATGGCACCGGGACGCAGCCGGGCGTACGGCCCAACCACGCAATTCTCCGCGAGAGTGGCCTCCTCGAGATGCGAAAAGGACCGCACAACACTGCCGGGGCCGATGCGCGCGTCCTTGACCCAGGAGTGGGATTCCACAACAGCACCGCGGCAAATATGCGTTGCCCCGTAAATCTCACATGGCCCGGTCACGACTGCCCCGGGTTCCACTTTCGCTTGCGGTCCGATGCGCACGGAGGCAGAGGCATGGATGGTCACACCGCTGACCAACAACCCGCGAACGATCCGCTGTTGCAGCGCATCTTCGGAAAGGGACAGTTCCAGCGGGCTGTTCACCCCCATGCAGGCCAACGGATCGCCGGCATCCATGGCCGCCACGTGCATCCCGCTACGAACCCCAAGCTCCACCAGATCGGTTAGATAGTATTCGCCTTGCTTGTTATCCGCGGAAATACGGGAAAGCATCGGCCCCATGGTCTCAACCCGCAAGAGATACATTCCGGCATTGATTTCTCCGGTAGCCTGGCCATGCTGTTGGACATCGAAGTCCTTGGCTTCCACGATGCCACGCACCCGGCCGTCGACGTCGCGAACCACCCGACCGTAGGACGCGGGGTCGTCCAGGGTCAGCGTCACAAAAGCCAGGTCCACGTTGTCCTGGATCATTGTCGAACAGAAGCGCTCAAGCATCCTCTGGTCGATCAGTGGTGTATCCCCGTTGACCACCAGACACCACCGGGCATTCAGGGCCTGCACCGCAGGCCAGGCGCACTGCACCGCGTGCCCGGTTCCCAACTGCTGGTCCTGCATGACAAACTGCTCATGGGGGAACACAGCGCGAAGCATGTCCGCCCGATGACCGATGACGGTTCGCAACCCGCCGCCAACCAGCGGCCGGGCCGCCTCCAGCACATACCAGAGCATGGGTTCGCCCAGCAGCGTGTGCAAAACCTTGGGCTTATCGGAATGCATCCGCGTCCCCTTGCCCGCGGCAAGGATGACGGCGGCAAGTGATTGATCTGCTCCCATAATTCCCTCGTCGATGCAAATTCCTTCATTTCGGCTGGAAACGGGACCGCCCACTTCGTGATGCATGTCTCCGGTATCCTCGACCTGGCCCCATATTCTCACGCCGACGAAATAAACAGTCCGGTCCACCCCGGCGACCAATTTCGGCTTCCGGTTGTACACGCGAGAAAACCATCAGGCAACCAAATTCCGGCCACGTGCCCGAAGTTCAATGCGTGTTGGCCTCAATTTTATCAGATTCAGGCAACTCATCATTGCATACGAGTAATACGCCTGCGCGGGAATGACGGGTGTGACGGACCGTAGGCGCGAAAAATCTTTCGCCCCTCCTTGCGACAGGACTGCATAAAACAAAAAAAGCCGGGGCAATTGCCCCGGCTTTTTCATGCCGTGATGAATGCGTCGAACCGTTCGTGACTAGAAGCGATAGTGGAAACCGAAAGCGGCTTTCCAGGCGTTGTCCGGAGCAAGATCGACACCGCCGCGGTTGCCGGTATCCATGTCCAGCTTGGCCCAGCCCAATTCCAGCACAGCGGACAGGTTTTCGTAGATCTGGTAGGTGTGGTCAAAGGACACTTCGTAGTACTTGTCGTCCTTGGTGAACAGATCAATGTTGGCCTTGTCGTTGGTACCCTGAGCATACACGAAGATCAGGTCATGGGACAGACGATCGATGAACTGGATGTCGCCCAGCTTCAGGCCCAGCGCCCACATGCCAATGGTGCCTTCCTCAACCAGGTAGGCATCGTAGGAAGTCAGAGCGATATCGGACAGGAAGGAACGCAGCAGGCCGTCAACACCGCCACCGAAGGAAGAACCCACGAAGCCCATGGCCGTGGGGGCCCAGGAGGTGCCGTCCGTGTTGATGGTGGGCATACGCTTGCTGTCGCTGGTGCCGGCGATATAGCCGGAATCTTCACCAGACTCGTAGATCCAGAACAGTTCCGGAGTGAACATGTCCATCTTGTACTGGGCGGCCAGGTTGACCATGAAGCCGGAGGCCTTGAAATCGTCCATCAGGTCCACGGTACCCCAGTTCACGTCACCCATGAACACGATGGGATCCAGCATGTCCACGGTGAAGTTCAAACCGGCGAACCATTGGTTGGCATTCTTGAACGGATTGGGCCCTCCGCCAAAGCCAAATTCATCGTTCAGGAAATCCTTGCCCCAGCGAGCATAGACACCAAAGGGATTCAACTGCACGCCGTCCATTTTGATGGGCAGCACGGCGAAGAACACGTCCACTTCGTCGTCGATCTTGGTGTCAAAGGTACCCTGGGAGCGGTCATAGGCACGAGCCCAACCAGCGGTCAGGCCGACCATGTCGTTAAAGGGAATGGACGCGGCCAGGGCGGCATGGTTACCGGCCAGGATGTGCGAACCATAGGTGCTGGGCAGGCTGAAGGGCAGCTTACCAGCCATGACGGTAGCATCGGTGCCCGGGACCTTGAAGTTCAGGTACAGTTGCCGAGCAGTAATGTTTGAGTTGGCGTTGTTGATTTCACCGCCACCGGAGCCCCATTTGATATTCCCCGCCTGCAACTGCATGACACCCTTCAGATTCTCGCTGGCAATGAACTCGAAAGCAATACGAGCACGATGCATGGCCTGGAAGTTGTCAAATTCAGCGTCATTGTCAAAAACGCCGCCATCCTTCAGATAATTGAAGTGAACACGCCACTGCCCGGAAGCCTTCAGCTCGATGGCCGAGGCAAAGCCCGCGGTACCGAGAATGAAGGCGGCCATTACGGCCAAAACGACTAACTTTTTCATACCTTCCTCCTTTTGAAATCCCATGAAAACCTTCCGCATTCATCCACGCCCCGACGAAGTGCACCTTCGCAGGTGGAAACCTTCTATGCTTGGCCCAACAATCTTGTCAAGAAAAAAAATCATTTTTTTGACGGAAAATAAAATTTTTTTTACCCGCCAAAATATTGAACCCCACGCAACCCGGCAAACACCAGTATTCCAGGCCATAGGAGTTTAGCAAATACAGCTTGAACAGCTTGACGCAAGGTAAAAATATTTTGAAGCATTTCTCTGACGATGATTTCCGTAGAGGCAGGCCTCGCGCCTGCCTAGTTTGCGAGCAATCACATGGAATACTAATGTCTAATGGGCGTAATTTGTTACCGCCCCTACGAAAGGACAAACGTGCCAGGGAAACAACCACAATACTGTTTGGGATATTTTTGCTCGACTCCTTAATCGACCGGTCGTTGGCCATCCCCGGAAAAATGCTTCAGCCCGATAGCGACATAGTGGATACCGGAAAGCACGGTGCTCGCCGTGACCAGAACCACAAGCCCCTGTACCAGCCCATGCCACGGCAAGGCGAAGGAGTGCATGGCCAGGACGCCGATGATCAGCACGATTTGTCCGCAAGTATTGACCTTGCTCAACCTCGTCGGCTGAATCCGGGCCCGGACATCCTCCCCCCAGACATGCAGTAAGGCCATACCGCCAATAATCAGCACATCCCGGCTGATGACCAGCACGGCCAACCAGCTGGGCAGCAATCCCGTAAGCCCAAGGCCCAGGTAGGCCGTGACCAGCAACAGCTTGTCCGCGACCGGGTCCAGCAGGGTCCCGAGTTGGGAACGCTGTTGAAGCACCCGGGCCAGGAAACCGTCCAACCCGTCACTGACCCCGGCAACCAGAAACACCACCAACGCCGCGCCAAAGCGCTGATCAATGAACAACACCACGAACACGGGAACGAGAACGATCCGGAACAGGGTGATCAGGTTGGGGATGGTCCAGTTGCTCTGTGGGGCCATGCATCGATTCCAATTGGCTCAGCGCTTCATGTTCACATGCTGCAAGGGTACATCGAATTCCTGCTGGTCCAATAGATTGATGACGGCCTGCAAGTCATCGATCTGCTTGCCGGTGACCCGGACCTGTTCATCCTGAATGGCGGCCTGGACCTTCATCTTCTGGGACTTGATCAGCTTGACGATCTTCTGGGCCGTGTCCTTGGAAATGCCCTCCTTGATCCGAATGTCCATCTTCACCCGGCCCTGGCTGGTGGCCTCCAGCTCCAGAAACTCCAGACTCCTGGGATCCAATTTGCGCCGGGTGAAATGCATTTTCAGCAGATCCTGGATGGCCCGCATCTTCATCTCGTCGCCGGTGACCACATGCAGAACCTTTTCTTTGCGGTTCAAGTCCAGGTCCGTTTTTACGTTACGAAAATCAAACCGCGTATCCAATTCTTTCCGGACGTTGTTCACGGCATTGTCCACTTCCTGCAGATCCACCTTGCTGACGATATCAAATGACGGCATCAGTTTCTCCTATGTCTGTATTCAGGTTTGCGTTCAACAGGCGCCCAACGCCCGACCATGCTCGAGGGCAAAACTGGAGGGGCGACCCGTTGGTCACCCCGACGAGAGCGGGACATCCGCAACGGGTCTTCCCTGAAATGAACCCGCCTTATTTATGAAATATCGCGTGCTTGCCTTTCTTTCGCCAGCGCTTCCATGGCGAACTCAGCACCCCGCCGGAATACACCGCGCCGGCCCATCGCTCATGGAGAATCTTGTTGAAGACAACCATGTCGTTGAGCACATTACGGATTTTAAGGTGGTGCATTTCCTCGCAGACCTGCTCCAGAAGCAGGACAACATCCTCCAGCCTGCCCCCAATGATGCCGCAATTCAGAACAGGCCTGTCATGTAAAAAGGAAAAGCGTTGTCCATATATCCGATCAAAATGTTTCAGCATCCAGGGGTTGTTCCCGATCAGCGTGTCCTCCCCTCCGAGAAACAGCCGATAGCTCTCGCGCTTGCGCAGCTGCTCCGCCTGGTGCCGCCACCACCCGGCCACCCCGCCGGGAGCGAGAAAAGGGTCGGATTCCCGGCCCAAGGCACTGCGCAGTGCATCCTTCAGCCCGGTTGTGTCCAGATAATCCCAGAGCCGGCGGCGTTCCAGAAGCAGAAAGGGATCGCGCTGAAACCAGGCATCCGCAACATCAACAAGAAACACATGGCCAACGCCGGCAGTGATATCGGCCCGCTTCAGATAGTCCCGAAACAGGAAAAAACGCTCATCGCCAGCCGTGAAATCACCAAGTTCAACCTGCTGAAAACAAAAGCTCCCCCCACGCCGCCCTCCACCCAGGACGTCAAACCATTGCGTATACTTGGCTACAAATGTCGCACTGAGGTGATCGTGCAGGAGGACCCCGGACAAGCCCAGGCGTAAAATGGAATGGAACCAGTCCGCAAAATAATCGAAACTGGCCGCAGTTACGGACTGGCCATGTTGCGGGTGGCGCTTGCCAGCGAAATAGGCGCCCAGGATGAGATTTTCCGGGGCATTGCCGGATGGGGTGGACATCGCGGAGGTTGGTGGGTTCAAGGAAGAGGGAAGGTCACGCTTGAGGGATCAGCGCAGCCCAATGATCCCCCTGCGCCCCAGTTCCTTGATGAACGCGGTCACGGAGAGTTCCGCCTCCTTGCGCTCCAAACCGTATTCCCGGATGAAGGCGTCGATGATCTGCTGCACGGTATTTTTTCCGTTGATCAGACTCCAGGCCAGCCCGCCCATTTCATCCAGCTCCAGCTGTTTGACCATTGGCCTGCCGTCCCATTTGCCAAATTTCTGTGCCCATTTCCCAAACCAGGGCTTCATGGTCGTCGGATAGCTCAGCCGAATGATTCCATTGGGCTGCGGATGCTCCTGAACATCCTTGCTGCGCACGGGACGAAACGCCAGGGCTTCCTTGCGGGATGCGGGGGAGGATGTTTCAGCCGCCTTCGTGTCGGGGGATTGTGGCATAGGTATTTCCGATGGATCCGAATTCATTCAACTCCGCAAGTCGGGCCTGGAGCAGAAACATGGCCAGGATCATCCGGCCGTCTTCCGAAAGCCGGATAAAGGCCCGGGACCCGCGGCGTGTCCATCCGCTGGGCGGTTTCTGCCAGCGAACCTCCACGGAAGACCGCGTCGTGTCCAGGGCCCGCAACGAACCCAGCTCCTTGGCGTAATAGGCCTCGGCCCACTCCCGCAATCCCTTGCCCTTCAAAACCGCTCGAGCCGGGGCAATCCGTTCCAGGACCAGCCTGGTTGGGCTTTTCCAGCCTCGGTTCTTGAATTCCAGGCGGTACCGACCGGCCTTGAAAGAATGCGCAGCCAGCTCCAGCCAAGGCGGAGTCCGGAAGCGGATACCAAAAAGCTCCCAGGGAAGCCAGTGATTCGGATCCGGATTTTGCAGGCTGTGCAGGATGGCAATCGCGTCCTCGACGACGGATCGTCCTCCGGCTTCGTAAAACTGGATCATCCAGGCCAGTCCCGAGACAGATGAATGCACCACCGCGCCCCGGCCTGCCGTGATGTTTTTTGCAGGCAACTCACTCTCAAGGTGGTCGCGCACCCGCCAGAAAATTGGCTGAGCCCGGACTTCTTGCTCCGCCATCCGCCTCTCCAGCTCAGCCACGGCCTCAGCCCATGGACGTGGAATCGTCTCCTCAGCCGGCTTGGAATCATCACGCCCGGATGGATCTTGAGACTCTCCTCCATCTCCGCTGAAAAATTCCGCCCCCTTCAATTCCTTGGAAAGTTTTTGAAATACCTTGTCAAAGGACAACTTCCCCCGGATTTTTCCCCACTTGACCTCCATCACCGGCCCCTGGTCATCCTCGACCAGCAGATAGTACTTATCCAGAACCGCCGGAGTCCAGGACGGCGGCACCCGAAGTAGCAGCCCGTTCCAGTACAAGGGAACAGGCTGTTCCGGAAACGCGAAGGATGCATCAGCCACCATTGCCCCCCATCAAGCGCATATCACTCCCCGTCACCGTGCCCCATGCCCGTCCACGTCCCCGTCCCCCGTTCAGCCTCCAGGAATCAGGCAAAACAACAAAAAGCATTCGAAACAGGCTCAAGTTCACCGAACAATCCGCCGTGGATATTTTTTCCAAAATAATCAAATTTTTAGACATATCGCGACGAACAAAGCTGCTTTCGCGGCCGTGGTGAGTTGTTTTGGGCGTCCCCGTGCACGTGAACGGGGACGGGGGGCAGGAGCGAGATGATTCAGTGCGGGATAAAATCCTCAAGCCTGCGGATTTCCTTTTCGCCGTTCATATCCATTCCCTGACGATCGCGGGACCGTTCCCAACAGGCCCGCTCCTCCTCCCATAAGGTGGTATGCGTCATTTTGATGGACACTCCCGGACGCATATCATCCACTTTGCTGTACATCAGCACAACCTCCACCTGCTCCGGCCCGTCCTTGCCCAAAATCCACTTCCAGGCCTGGATGGTATTGAAAGGATTGCCCAGCCATTGATCAGGCCTGCCCCAACGCTCCCGGTACATCCGGTTCAAGTCCCGGAACAACTTTTCCGTGGGATCCGGGAAAAGATCCCGGAACAAGGATTCGCTACGCTCCGCGAACTTTATCTTCACTCGGGATACCAGCTTCTCATCCCTGCACACGGTATAGCTCAACGACCCTCCCCGAACCCCGGGAATGACCCAGGGCTTGAGCTTGGCCTCTTTCATGAACAGCACATCCGGATGTTCCGTTGCGGTATCCCGATACACAAGATGCCAATAACGATCCATGTCCGTGCCCAGCTCAACCCCTGCCAGGATTTTGAAAGATTCGGCCCCGGCCGAACCGGTCCAGGCAAGACAACACATTAGCGCCCACACCCACTTTTTCATAACAGCTCCTTAACCGATGTCACGAAAAAACCCGAATTCGACAACCTGACCTCATATACGGCATATACGACCATAAAGGAAATTCAACTCCCTGGACATGTTCCGTGTCCGGGCATTTTGGGCTTTGGCTGCGCTGCATTCTCTTGTCCTAACGCGGGCCATGCCCGCAACCCTGTTATCAGTTAGTCAGTTATTTGTTATTTGTTATCAGAAAAACCAATTAACCAAATAACTGATAACAATTTCTTGTTTTTTTATGACATGGTCTCATGGCTGAGTCACTAAAGTTTGCAGAATAAGGATGGAAGAGGCGGGCCGTTGGTGTCTTGCGGTTCGATCCGGCGGGGTGTAGTTAGCGGGAATGGCCACACATTCCAACCCATCCATTTCCCCCAGCAAACACCCAGCCCTGAATTCCCCGCGCAGTGGGGACATGCGCGCCCTGGCCCATTACATTTTCGCCCTGGTCATTATGACGCTCTATGGGGGAAGCGTCTGACCTCTCCTCGAATCGCTCTCGGTCTGGGAGCTGGGTCGGATCATCTTCATCCCCCTTGCCGCCGCCTATCTGTTGCGGCTGGTCCTGATCCATCGGCTGGTCGATCCGCTTCCTCCCCTGGAACGCTCCCGCCGCCAGTTCAGGATCGAGCTCTCCCTGCTTGTCGGCGTCGGCCTGACTATCGCCGTGTTCAACCTCGTTTTCATGGATTTCCCGCTGGTGCGTAGCGGGTTGAAGGTGGTCCTGGGCTTTCTCGCCTTTGGACTGTTCCAGTCCCTGGACATGACGTTGGAACGCGAGCGGCAGGTCATCGGCCAGGCCAAGCACCTGGGATTCGGTCATGCCCCCCCGGCGATGCTCTTCCCCTTGACACGGCGTTTCCTCTACCTGACCATTTTATTGACATTTCTCGTCTCGGCCATCCTGATCCTGGTCATCATCCACGATTTGCGCTGGCTTTCGGCCAGTGCCATGGGCCAGGACGACATTTCCATGCTCGTACGGGCGGTGATTATTGAAATCCTGTTTGTCATGGTTGTCATGATGGCCCTGGTCATCAACCTGATTCTCTCCTACACCAAAAATCTCAGCCTGCTCCTGGACAACCAGACTTCGGTCCTGGAGCGGGCCAGCAAGGGAGATCTGAGTGACTATGTCCCGGCCGTGACCAATGACGAATTGGGATTCATCGCCGGCCACACCAATCAGATGCTCGAAGGTCTTCGGGAGCACCTGCGAATCACTCGCGGCCTGGAGGTGGCCAGGGAAATCCAGACCACACTTCTGCCCGCGGCCTCTCCCGCGGTTCCCGGGCTGGACATCGCCGGGAAGAACATTCCCTGCGAGGCCATTACCGGAGATTATTTCGACTATTTCCACACACGGGACGGGGAGCATCTTGCCGTGCTCGTCGGAGATGTCAGTGGCCACGGAGTCGGCTCGGCCTTGATCATGGCCTCGGTCCGTTCCCTGATCCGGCTTCGGGTCACACTTCCGGGTTCTCTGGCTGAATGCATGGCTGACGTCAACCGGATGATGACCCGGGATACCTTTGGCTCCGGTCGATTCATGACTCTCTTCTGCCTGGTCATCGATACCCGCAGTTTTCAGCTCCACTGGTCCGGCGCGGGTCATGACCCGGCCATTGTTTACTCTCCGACCACTGATAAATTCACGGAACTGCCCGGCATCGGGCTGCCTCTGGGCATCCGGGAAACCAGCCGGTATGCGGTTGCCTCTCGCAACAGGCTGGAACCCGGTGCGATCATTCTTTTGGGCACCGACGGAATCTGGGAAACCATGGATGATCAGGGTCGATTCTTCGGCAAGGACCGCCTTCGCGCCACCATTCGGAAGCATGCAGCGGGATCCGCCCAGGACCTGCTGGATGCGATAACCAGGGACGTGGCCGCGTTTCGCGGCGAGCATTCCCAAGAGGACGACGTCACCATGGTTGTGGTCAAAATGGCCGATCATCCGAATTCCGCTGACTCGGCGTTCACGGCCACACGGAATTGACAGGCATCAGCCATCAACCCGCAACCGTCGCAATGCCTCGGAACAATCCTGATGCAGGGCGAAAATTTGGTCGTAACCGGAAATAGTAAAGATTTCCTGGATATAGTCTTTCAATGAGCAGACGGCGATCCGACCTTCCCGACCGTGCAGTCGCTGGTAGGCCATGACCAGGACCCGCAATCCGGTGCTATTGATATAGTCCAGCCCGTTACAGTCGAAGATGATCTTTGTCGTTCCATTTTCCAAAGCCGCCAGCACGGATTGCTCAAACTCGCCGGCAGTGCTGCCATCCAGCCGCCCCTTGACCGAAAAAACAACAACACCATCCCTTGTTGTCTGCTCCAAATTCATTGCCACCCTCCTTGCTCTGTTCCACCCTGGCCAAAACCGACCACGGGACGGGTGATACATGACGTGGCTTTTTCCAGGTTCTTTTCCAACTCCAGAACATTCTGCCCGTGCTCATACCGGTAGCGAACCGCATCCATCAAGGATTTCATGATGTGGATGCCCATGCCCCCCACGGAGCGCTCCCGCTGCAGGGGCGGCTTATCCAGTTCAGGCGCGGCCTTCTTCAATGGATTGAAGGGAGCGGCATTGTCCTTGATCTTCATTTTGAGCAAAGCTCCATCCAGTTCCAGAAAAATTTCAATGCGATGCATTCCTGGAGTAACGTAACCGTATTCCAGAGTGTTGCTGACGATCTCATCCAGGGCCAGGTTGAGCTGATAGATACATTTCTCCGACCACTCCAATTCCCGGCCCATTTTCTGAATGATTTCGGCCATACCGGCAATGGAACCGCGCTGAGCGGTGATGATATACGCCATCAGGTTTTCCGGCATACGTGTCGATCCTTGTTCCAGGCGGTTCAGCGAGGCAGCCGGCCTGAATTTTCAGCAATACGGTTTGCCCGAAGAAATCGAAAACAGGGCGCAGCAACCGCGGGTTCACCCCTTCTCCCAAACCGGCAAACGTCGCTTGCTCCAGGCCCCGAACACCCGTAAGACACCCCGCATGCACCAGGAAACGTAACCATGGGGACCAAAGCAATGAAATCCGAACCTCGGGTAACGCAACGCACGCTCTTTTCGTGGATCTATAAACGCCACATCAAGCTGCAACTGCTCTTGCTGGTGATCATCTGCATCACCGTCGCTTCCAGGGTACTGCCCCTGGAATTGCAAAAAAACATTATTAACGATGCCATCGGGATGCGCAATGTCGACTTGTTGCTGCTCTATTCCGGCCTGTACATCGGCTTCGTCGTCCTGGCTGGGGCCCTGAAATACGTCATCAACCTGCTGCAAACCTACATCGGGCAACAGACCTTGCGGGCCATCCGCCGCGATCTGTTCAACCACATCATCTCCCTGCCCCTGCCGTTTTTCCGCAAAACTCCTCCCGGCTCGGTCATCAACTCCACGGTCACCGAACTCAACCCGGTGGGCGAATTCATCGGGCAGGCCATCTCCACCCCCCTGGTGAACATCCTGACGTTTCTGTCCATTGTCGGTTTCATGTTCTATCTCAACCCTGTTCTGGCCGCAATGAGCATGGTCATCTACCCCGCAACCCTGATCCTGCTCCCCTGGCTGCAGCGCCGCATGAACAACGCCAACCGCCGACGGATCAATTCCAACCAGGCCATCAGCGGGGTTATCGGCGAGTCCATCGGCGGGGTGCAGGAAATTCACGCCAATGCCAGTTTTCGGCTGGAGGACCGCAAGTTCAAAAAATATCTTGATGCGTTATACAAGAATACCTTTGCCGTGAACGCCTACAAATTCGGCATCAAGTTTCACAACAATTTCTTTCAGAGCCTCGGTCCGTTCATCCTGTTCCTGGTGGGCGGCTACATGGCCATTCAGGGACGGATGGACATCGGTGCCATTGTGGCCTTTCTCTCGGCGTATGAAAAGCTCTACGATCCCTGGAAGGAATTGATGGAATACTACCAGACCTACCAGGACAGCCGGGTACGCTACTCCCAGGTCATGAACTATTACGACACGATACCGGCCTATCTGGCCCTGCCGGCGGGTCGTGATCCCCACAAGATGATCGGCCGGATCGACATCCAGAACCTGAGCTACGAGGTCAACGGCAACATCAGGCTACTGGACAGAATCAACCTGTCCATCCAGCCCGGCGAGATGGTCGGCTTGGTGGGTTTCTCCGGCTCGGGCAAGTCCACCCTGGCCCTGTGCATCGCCCAGATCTACTCCTATACAGGTGGCTCCCTGAAAATCGACGGTCGCGAACTGGACCAGCTGACCAAGGCGGACATGGCCGTGAACATGGGCATGGTTGCCCAGCACCCGTTCATCTTTGAAGGGACATTGCAGGACAACCTGCTCTACTCTTGTGAGGCGCAGCGACTGCAAGGCAAGGCCTGCTTCAGCCAGGATACGGAATTGGAACTGGACCGAATCATTGAGATGGTCCAGCAGGTGGGCCTCTATCTGGACGTGCTCAGCTTTGGCTTCCGCTTTACCCTGGATCCGGAACAGGATGAGAAAATGGTCGGCCATATTCTGCATGCCCGGGCCATGTTCCTGAAAAACTACAGCCAACAACTGGAAGGGGATTTCGAGCCCTTCAATCCGGATCGGTACATCCTCGGCCAGACAGTCACCCAGAATCTGGTTTTTGGCTGCTCGGCAAAACCCGGCTTCACCCTGGACACCCTTTCCACCAATCCTCTGCTTCTGGAATTCCTGGACAAACAGGGGCTCACCACCCCACTGACGGAGTTGGGATATGCCATAGCCGCCCGGACCGTGGACGTGATCACCTCCCTGGGCAAAGGGCAGGAACTGTTTGCCGACTCCGCCATACCGGAAGAAGATTTTGAGGAATACGCCGACCTTGTGCACAGGGTCGAACCTGACGATCTTGCCCGGCTGGTGGAGAAGGATCAACGCAAGCTGGTCAAGCTGGGCCTCGATTTTGTCGCCGCAAGCAATGCCATGGCCCATATTTCTTCGGAACTGATGCAGCGGATCGTGGCCTCTCGCCCAGTATTCAGGGAACGGGCCGAGTCCCTCGCTCCGGGTGTTTTTCAATTCTATAACAAGGAGGCCTACATCCCCAGCGAATCCATCCTGGGCAACATCCTGTTCGGCGTTGCCCGGTCCGACGTGGCCGGAGCCGAGGAGCGGATCAAGCAACGGGTGATGCAGGCACTCATCGAGGAAGACGTCCTGGATCGGGTTCTGGAATACGGATTGCGGTTCAATGTCGGCAGTCAGGGAGACCGACTCTCCGGGGGCCAGCGCCAGAAAGTAGCTCTGGCCCGCGTCTTTTTGAAACGCCCCCCGATTTTGATCTTGGACGAAGCCACCGCGGCCCTGGACAATGCCTCACAAGCCCGCATCCAGCACCTGTTGGAGCGCAACTTCAAGGGCAAGAGCACCGTGATCTCCGTGGCCCACCGCCTGGATATCCTTAAGGGCTACGACAAGATCGCCGTGCTCAAATCCGGGTCCATTCTGGAAATTGGCAGCTATGCCGAACTCATCGCTAAAAAGGGAGCATTTTATGAACTCGCCCATGGACGCTAATGGTCCTGCCTGTGAATTCGATCAGAATCTGAACATGTTGCGCAATATCCCCCTGTTCGCCGAGCTGGGTATCGAGCCCCTCAAGGCGCTGACCTATGTTTGCAAAAACATGCGTTATCGCCAGGGAGATATTCTCTTTGAACAGGGCATGCAGGACACACAGGCCTACTGCCTGGTCAGCGGAAATCTGGAAGTGAGGCATTTCGACGGTGAACGCCAGGCCACCCTGCATCAGCTGGAGCCGGGCGCATTCATCGGAGCGTTGTCACTGATCACCCGGACCAAGCGACTCTTCACCCTCCAGGCTGCCGGACCGGCCACCTGCATGATCCTGCCTCAACGCCACTTCCAGTCCGTTGTGGTCAAAAATCCGGATGTGGCCGGAGCCTTTTTCAAGGCCCTGTACCAGGCCATGTATCGCTGGGAGGAGCAGTTCATCTCCCGCCCGGCCTGGCGAACCCTGCAAGAGACCGACGGCTATCTCGGCGTGACGTTGCTGTAGGCAACTGCGCGGGATTTTGCGCTGCCAAACCCTGCGTCCGACCTTGTTTGCGTCAAAATTTGCGCTCCGGTTTTGACATCGACTGAGGCCTTGCCTACTATCGGTCATTCTCATTTTTCAACCGGATTTGGAGGTGGATCATGTGCAAAAGAGGTATAGGGACAAGCATTGCCGCGGTTCTGATCATGGTGTTCGTGGCCCTTGGCGCTCACGCCGGAAACCCGACGGCCACGGCGGAATTCATCAACCAGAAGGGAGAGACCATCGGGTCGGCGCACCTTGAACAGGGCCCGAGCGGCACCCTGATCCGTTTATCCCTGGATGGATTGGCGGACAAACCAGGATTTCACGGCATCCATATTCATGAACACGGAGACTGTTCCGACCCGGATCAAGGCTTCATGGCCTCCGGAGGACACCTCAATCCCGACGGCAAGAAGCACGGCCTGATGCACCCGGAAGGTCCGGATGCCGGTGATTTCCCCAATATTTATGTCCATGAGGGCGGCATGGTCCGGGCGGAGCTGTTCACAAACTACGCGACGCTGGATGGTGCGGTGGGAGCGCGGATACTCGACGAAACAGGCGCGGCCCTGGTTATCCACGCCCATCCGGATGATCATTTCACGCAACCCATCGGCAAAGCCGGCCCACGAATTGCTTGTGGGGTGATTGTCCCCGTCTTGGGTGCCGACGAGTAGTATCCTGCCTCCGTGTTTCATGAATCGCCCTGCGCAACAGGGCGATTCATGAAACGTCCACGAACCGCCTAAGGTTTCTCGCTCACAAACCGGCCGTCCGACCTGGTTGCCCGGACCTTTTCTTCGGCGCTTTCCAGCCATCCGGTGCGTACATTCTCGGGATGGTCGAACGCGGGAAAAAAGGGTTTGATATCCAATAACGGGGTCCCATCCAGAACGTCGATATTTTGAACGTGCAGCACGCCGTCCGCCAGACCGTCCAGTTGGACCACGGAGATCCCGATGGGGTTCGGCCGCCTGGGGGCCCTGGTGGCGAAGAGACCACGGGGTACGGTGTCCATGAAGGGCACCACTTTCAGATTGAACCCCTCGCTGCGGTGAAACACGTACAGCAAAATGACGTGGGAAAATCCATCCAGGTCTTTCAAGCCGGCTCGGTATTCCTCGAATACCTCCACCCGCCCCCGCACGCCCACGGCGCCGGCCGGCTGGATGGGCATGTCTTTCAGGTCGGTAAACGGCGTCTGAATCGTGCCGATGGGGTGCATCATCAATGGTCTCATGCCAGGTCTCCATGCGTGTTTGATCGTGTTTGGTCGTGATTGCGGCTCCCAGGTACCTGGCTTTGAGGTCTCCAAGGAAGCACCAAGGCGCATGCCGCACCCGGATGGCCAGCCCGTCTGATCACGCAGCCCGGCTTTCCCTGTCTTGGAAAAAAAGCAGGTAGAAAACCGGCACCACCAGCAGGGTCAGCAAGGTGGCGAAGCCGAGTCCGAACATGATCACCACGGTCATGCTTTTAAAGAACGGATCAAAAAGCAGCGGCGCAACGCCGAGAATGGTGGTCAATGCCCCCATGGCCACAGGCCGCATCCGGCTCACCGAGGATTCCACGATGGCCAAGCGCAACGGCTTGCCCACGGATCGCTCCAGATCGATCTGGTCCACAAGGACGATGGCGTTCTTCACCAATAGCCCGATCAGGCTGAGAAAGCCCAATATGGCCATGAATTCGAAGGGCGTTCGGAATACCAGAAGGCCCACGGTCACGCCGATCAGCGCCAAAGGGGCGGTGAGCCAGATCACCAAGGGCTGGCGCAGGGCGTTGAACATCAACACCACGGCCAAAATCATCGCCGCGAAGCCGTAGGGCGCGGAAACGGCAAGCCCCTGATTGGACTCCCGGGCGGCCTCGTACTCACCTTCCCAGCTCAGATCGTATCCCGGAGGCAGATCAATTGCCTCGATTTGCGGACGCAGCCGCTGGAACAGCGGCCCGGCAATCTCCCCTGCCGGTGGGTCGCATTGGGCCTTGATGGTCGGGAAACGGTCCTGACGGCGGATCAGGGTATCCTCAAAGACCGTGGCGAAGCCGGTCACGAACTGGGCCAACGGCACGGTCAATCCGCTGACCTTGCTGGTCACCAGCACCGTTTCCAGGTCCACGAGCCTGGAGCGGGATGTCTCCGGGTAGCGGACGATCATGGGGATCAATTTGTTCCCATCGCGATAAACCCCGATCTGTTTGCCATCCAGGGCGGTGAGCAATGCCGTGTTGATGTCCGCGCTGGAAACGCCCGCCCGGCGGGCCGCGGCTTCATTGACCAGTGGGCGGATGGTCGGGACCTGCTCCCGCCAGTTGTCCTGAATGCCCACGGCATCGGGGTCAGCGAGCATGATGGCCTTGGCCTGCCCGGCCAGTTCCCGCAGTACCTGTGGGTCCGGTCCGCGGAACTGGGCCTCGATTTTCGAAGGCAACGGTTTGCCCAGCATGAACTTCCAGGCCTTGATTTTGGCTTCCGGAAAGGCCATGTCCAACTCGTGCTGCAGTTTGGGAATCAAATGCTCCAGAACCTTGTAATCCGTAACGTCCACCAGCAATTGCCCATAGGCCGTGTTGGCCGGCTCCGGTGAATAGGTGAGCATGAACCGCAGACCTCCGGAGCCGATGAATGATGTGACGGCCTGGACTCCGGGCTTGCCCTGGACAACCTCCTCCACCCGGCGCAACCCCTCGGACGTGGCCGCGATGTCCGTGCCCTGGGGCAGCCAGTAATCGACGACGAACTGCGGCCGGGTCGAGTCGGGCATGAACCCCGGAGGAACGTATCGAGCCCCGAACAGGGCCAACCCCAGCAGCATCAGCAAAATCGCTACACTGAGAAACGGCCGGCGGAGCAGAGCCAGAAGCAGGAAACGGTATCCGCCATAGACGAAGCCCTGGTAGGGAGTAATCGTCTGGTTCCCTTTCGGGGCAGGAATGAACCGCCAGCAAAGCAGCGGCGTGATGGTCACGGCCAAAAGCCAGCTCAGAAACAGGGAATAGGCGATCACCCAGAACAATGAGCCGGCGTATTCCCCCATGCCCGTGGGCGAAAAGCCGATGGCGCTGAAGGCCAGGATGCCCACCACGGTCCCGCCAAGCAGCGGCCAGATCGTGGTCCCGACCACCTCCTTGGCCACGGTCAGGCGGTCCTCTCCAGCCCGGATGCGCTCCAGCATCGCGTCGGTGACCACGATGGCGTTGTCCACCAGCATGCCCAGGGCGATGATCAAGGCCCCGAGGGAAACCCGGTGCATGTCGATGCCGTCCAAAGCCATGGCGATCAAGGTGCCGGCGACGATCAACAGGAGCACACCGCCGATGATCAGGCCGCTGCGCAGGCCCATGAAGAGCAGCAGCACCCCCACCACGATGGCGATGGCCGCGATCAGGTTGGCCAGGAAAGAGTTTACGGACTCCTGTACAGATTGCCCCTGATGCGAAACCACATGCAGGTCCATGCCCAGAGGACGACTGCTCTCCAGTTCCGCCAAACGCCGGTCCACCAGTTCGCCCATGCGCACCACATTGCCGCCGCTGACGTTGGAGATGCCGATGCCCACCGCGGGCCGGCCATCATGGCGCATCAATGCCCGCGGCGGGTCCGCGACACCCAGGGCAAGGTTGGCGATATCACCCAGGGTCACCAGCCCGGCGTCCTGGTCAACGGTGACCAGGAGTTCCCGGAGGGCCTCCAGGCTCGGGGAGGAATCCCCCGGCGAGACGCGGACTCGGGCCGTATCCACCACGGCGCTGCCCGCCGGAGTGATCGCGGTCTGCCGGCGAAGCTGCTCGTAGACTTGTTCCAGGGAGACGCCGTAACGGGCCGCACTGGCCCGGGAAACCTCCAGGAACAATGCCTCGCGGGGTGCACCAAAAAAGGAGACCTTGGCCACTCCGTCCACAAGAAGCAGTTCCTTGCGCAGATCCTCGGCATAATCCGCCAATTCCACAAGACTGTATTCCGATCCGGTCACGGCCAAAAACAGGGCATACACATCCCCGAAATCGTCATTGACCAGGGAAGGACCCGCTCCGGGGGGCAGGCGGGTCTGGGCATCCGCGATCTTGTGGCGCATCTTGTCCCAGATTTGCTCCAGGTCCCCCTGCTCCGGGGCGAAGCGCATCTGGATCTCCACTTGGACCTCGGATTCTCCGGGCCGGGAGATGGACGTGATCTGCTTCACTTCCTGGAGCTGTTGAATGGCCGCCTCAATGGGATCAGTGACCTCTTCGGCCACCTGCAACGCCGAGGCTCCGGGATAGGGGGTGATCACCACGGCCTGCCGGATGACAAAGGCCGGATCCTCGTAGCGCCCGAGACTGTTGAAGGCCAGATAGCCGCCGACAAGCAGGAGCAAGACGGCCAGCCAGGAAATGGTCTCCTTGCGGATGGCGTACAGAGCGGGATTCATGGCTGCCAGCCTAATGGGTCATGAGGGGGGTCATGGGGCGGACGTTCAGGCCTTCGCGCAGATGCCCCAGTCCACTGACGATCACCCGTTCGCCGGGTTCAAGGCCGCTGATGACCTCGATGCCGTCAGCCCTTGGAGCACCAACGGTTACCTCGCGCCGGTGGGCCTGACCGGTTTGGACACCAAACACCCAGACCATCGTCTGCCCGGAGGCGTCGGTGATCAAGGCCCTGGGGGGTACGACGAAAATCGGCGTCACGGAGGGTAAACCGCGTTCCACGGTCAACGTGGCCGTCACTCCGGGCAGGACCAGCAGGTCGTCAGGGCGCTCCAAGGAAAAGACCGCCTGAAAGGTCTGGGTGCGCGGATTGGCCTCGGTACTGACCTCCTTGAACCGGGCCGGGAGGGCCACGTCGGGTTGAGCGTCGAAGCGGACCAGGGCTTCGTCCGGCCGGTCCTCCCCTCTGGATGTGCGCAGGATGAGGGGCTCGGGAATTTCGACGACGGCCTCCAACCGATCCGGGGACTGAAAGAGGACAATGGGCTGCTTGGCCTGAATGTTCTGGAAGTTGTTCACGTAGCGAATGGAAACCACCCCGTCGAAGGGTGCATGGAGCACCGTATCCTCCAACGTCTTGCGGGTTGTGGCCAAGATAGCTTTGGCCGACGCGTGGGCCGCGCGCAACTGGTCCAACTCGGCCGCGGCGATGATCTGGGCTTCGGCCAGCCGCTGCGCCCTTTCGTAATTGGCCAGGGCCAGATCATAGGCCGCCTTGTCCGCCTCCAGCCGGATCCGGACATCCCGGTCGTCCAGTCGCGCCAATACGGTTCCACGCTGGACCAGACGGCCCTCCACCACCGGGAGTTCCGTGAGGGTGCCGGGGACGGTGAAGGCCAGTTCCGTGCGCTCCGCTGAACGGATTACCGCTGGAAAATTTAAGGGCGGCAAGGAGTCCGCAGGCAGCACTTCAAGCATCTTGACCGGCCTGGAGTCATGTTGAATCGCCTGTTCTGGTTGCCCTTCCGGCCCACAGGAGGCCGTCAGAAGAAAAATCCAGATCACGGCAGCCATCAGCAAAAACAAGAACCGCGATTCATGATGTGGTGCAGTTGTCCATTTCTTGGTTGCGTTCATCTGAACCTCGTTCCCTGTTTCCGCAATCATTCTTGGTTTGGATAAAGGGGGCGGACCTGGAGAGCACTGCTCAGTAGGCCAGCCGCCCCAGGGATTTGAGAATCAACGTGCAGCCCATGGCCATCATTCCGGTGAGCCCCATGCCGCAGGAAAACCCGGCCAGGAGCACCGGGGCGTATTGCCGCCAGGACGCGCCGTACTTCTTGTAAAAATAGTACCGCCCCAGCAGCGCGCCGAACACCTCCAGGATGATCCCGTGCGGCGTGCTCTGCCCCAGCCCGCGGACCACGCCATAGACCAGAAGAATGGGCAATC
The DNA here is from genome assembly GCA_007693505.1 of Desulfovibrionales bacterium. Taxonomy (GTDB): domain Bacteria; phylum Desulfobacterota; class Desulfovibrionia; order Desulfovibrionales; family Desulfonatronaceae; genus Desulfonatronum. The sequence goes on from REDL01000076.1 coordinate 34,864, forward strand.
CCAGAACGGTCAAAATGGCGTAGATGATCAGCCCGAACACCGCGCCGGCACCCACGATCACGAAGTTCAGGGCCTGAAAGAACAGCGAATCCCCCTCCAGGGTGGAGGTTTGCATCAGCAAGGTGTTCAGGGCCTGGAGATGCCAAAGTTCCTGGGCATAGGGATAGTTGGCCGAAGGGATGGGCGCCAATCGCCAGAGGAACTGGGAAAAAATCAGGGAGGCGATCATCACCACCGGGAAAACCACCAGCTCGGCCTTGATGATTCCCCGCAGGCTGGTGCCGGTCAGTTCGATCTGCCGGAACTGGACCGTGGCTTCGCCGTAATTGTGCATGGGGATGGGCGCGTACCAGATCTCGATACCCTGGTAACCGAAAAACCGGGCCCCGGCGATGAAGCTGGCCTCCCGGACCAGGGGCAAACTGACGAACTGCCCGGCCATACCCTCCATCCGCGCCGAGATATAGGAGATGATCGGCGTGTACACGAAGCCGTAAATGGCGAAAAAGATCCAGGGAAAGGTCGGCACCAACAGCACGCAGAGCCAGATGTAGGCCAGGGTGGAAAAGACATAGATGCCGATGGAGATCCAGAAGTTGATGTCTCCGCGACCTTTGGGCGGATTGAACAGCACACTGAAATCCAGCTTCCCGTCACCGGCCTGCCGCAGGGACCGGACCACGGACCAGACCCCGATCACGGCAATGGCCAGACCCAGGCCGATACCAAAGCTCATGTAGAAGTCGAAGTTGTTGGCAAAGACCGTCTCCACCGTGGCCATGCCCGGATGCCAACGGTGCAGAATCCCGAAATTGTACAGGATGGGGTTGGCGACGATGGTCACAAGCAGTCCAATGAGCCCGCCGATCACGGCCCAGAACGGCAGGACCATGCCCAGAAACACCAATCCCAGATCCAGTTGCAACCCGGTGGCCACAGCCGGAAGCACGCCTTCCGTGTGCTGGGTCAGTTCAATCCAGGGAATGGGAATCAGGCGGATCTGCTCGGCCAGGAGCAGTCCGGAGAGCGCCGGCAGGAGCACATAGAGAAAGCCGAAAATGAGGCCAATCACCCCGCCGATGGAAAAAACCCGCCATTTCCAGCCGGTTTTGCGGTCCTCGGTGGACTCGGCCAAGGCCATGGTCCCCAGGGCTCCCACCGGGGCCATGGGGAAGGGCAGCTTCTCCACGTCCGAGGTAATCCGGTACAGGGCGTAGCCCAGGCCGAAGTGATCGATGCGCTGAATGATCTGCGCGCCCACCAGCAGCAGAATCGGGATCAGCCAGTCCCGATGGAAGAAGGTCCGCTCCAAATAGGAAAGGGATTCCGGTTGCGGCGCGATCCAGGTGGGGATGAACTCCACCAGCCCGAGCATCTTGGCCGCGTCGGACTGGATCAGGTACTGGCTCCAGATCAATCCCTGAAACGGCGAGGCCAGGGCTGCCCCGGCCATGTAGTAGAGCAGAAAAACTTCCTGCTGTTTCAGTTCGGTATAAGCGCGTTTGGCAATTTCCGCGAACAGGATGATGGTCACCCAGCGGGCCGCCGGCCCGATGCCCTGCCCGATGACCAGCTGGAGATACATGGAGCCGGGCATCATCAAAAAACCGATGAAGATCGCGCCGACGATGGTCTTCCAGTCGAACCCCTCCTCAAAGTGTTTCGGGGGTTGCAGAAGATCGCGATATTCCTTGAGTTCCTTGTCTTCACGCATGGGCGTCACACAGCCTGGCTAGAGGGGAAAGACGTTGTAGCCGGACCTGGCGAACATGCCCACCAGGGCCCAGATTCCGCCCATCAGAAAATCGCCGAGCACCAGACCGACGAATAAGAACCGCACCTTGTTGAACAGCCCGGTCCCGCCGTAACGCAGACAGAGATGATTGCAGAGCCAGCCCAGGAAAAAACAGAACCAGAGCATCTGCATCCCGGAGGTGTAGGCGGTCAGGTAGCCGATGGGATGCAGGGTCCACCAGGTCACCCGATAGTACATGAAGACCAGAAAGAGCATCACCAAAGCACCCACTCCACCGAAGGCGAGCACCCACGTGTTGGGTTCCGCGGGGACATCCAGCAGGCGCTGCACGTTTTCATAGGTGGCAATGGTCGAACTCGTGGCCCAGTCCATGTTCATGTCCCGCACCCCGTACTTGTAACTCAAGGCGAGCATGGTCACGAAGGACAGGGCCACGGCGACCATCAACGCCCCGGCGATAACCCCGAACCACAGCCTGTGGTTGCGCACATTCTCGGAAATCTTGGCCGAATGGAACAGCGTGGGCAGCAGCGATTCCCGAAGATTCAGGAAGAGCAATTTCTGCATCACCGCCGTGGCCAGCAATCCGACATGGCCCAGAAAACCGCTGCCAAAAGTTCCGATCAAACCGTCGCTGGGCGCGGCGGTCACGGTGAACAACGGCAGCCCGCCCTGAACAATGATCCGGCTGGCCACGATCAGCACCAGAAAGAAGGCCATGGGCACGAGAACGGCCGCGATCATGGGCAGCCCGAAAAACCGGCACCACCAGACCAGGCAGGCACCACCCAGCAGCAGCCCCCATCCAGGCCAGGGTGAGGCCTCCCAGGCTTCGTGCCGTGGACGCTCCCGGTCCCGGTCCGCGGCACAGATCCCCTCATCCGTGGCACCTGCTTGGCCTTGCGGACCTGCCTTCTGCGTCCAAAACCGCAACGGTTGAATCATTTCCCGAATCTGGCACCAGAGATGGGTTCTGGCCAGCCAGAGGATGAACAGGAAAAAAATCAGATACGCGCCGATGATCTGGGCTTCCTCCGGCCGGGCGAAATCCGCGCCAAAGGTCACACCCAGGGCGGCCTGGGGAATCTGCATGCCGGAAACATAGAGGATGCCGGTGACCAGGCCGGCCAGGAGGTAGAAGAACCAGAAGCTGAAGGAGATCTGGCGAGGAGCCAGAAACGCAAAAGCGATGAAGGCCGGGAAGATGTACATCCGCAGATTGTAGTACCCGGAAAACAGACCGTACTTGGGAAAGTACGACCCGGCCAGGATCAGCGTGGGGATCTCGGGGACATGTGGATAATAGAAATGCAGGCCGTTGAGCAGATGCAGGGAGGCGGCGCTGCAAAGACCGACCAGCAGGAATCGATCGCGAAAGAATGTGCCCATGCCCCGGTTGTCCAGGGCCTCGCCCATCAACTGCGGCACGCGGAGCAGGGGGAAATTGATCCGCTCGTTGACCACCCACTGCTTGCTGAGCAGGGCCATCAGGCAATACATGACAAAAAAGCACAGCAGCACGAAAGCGCCCCAGGCCAGCAGCGGACCAATCCAAACGTCCCAGTGGATCCGCCCGAAGACTTCCACCCAGGACATCTCCCAACCGCCGTCCAGGCCGTCGTAGATGGTCCGCACCGCCTCCATGCCCGCACCGCCGTCGTGGGCGTCCGGATACCAGGCCCGTGGCAGTAGGGGTTGCAGGGCCTCGGCCCAGCGGAACCCGTCTTCGGCAAAGTAGAACGGTGCGGTGATGTTCACGAAAAAGGTCTGGGCTAGTCCGGCATAGGATATGCCGGAGAAAATAACCATGAGCACCCAGGCCGTGAGGATTTCCAGACCGGAAAGCAGGCCTGCCCCCTTGCGCACCCAGCCGGTGAACGCCGAGAAGACGAACAGCCAGGCAGCGATAAAAAAGGGTGCCAGGGGGAAATGCCCACCACCCAGGGGAGGGTTATGCAGGTACGCGCTGTTGTAGGGAGTGAGCACGCACAGCACCAGCCCCAGGACGAACCCGAGCACCAGAGCCCTGGGACGGACGACTTGGTTCATGCAGCACCGCCCTTGCCGACTCCTCGAGCGCTCTGGCCCAGTTCCTGATGAAACGCATCTTCGTAGCTTCCGCGCATGGATTCCTCCAAGGATCGCCAGACCAGCAATTGCTTGCGCAGTTCGTTCAGGAAAAGCTTGTTCTGATTCTGCCAGACCTTGTGTTCTCCGGCTTCACGGTCGATGCGCACCAGGATTTCCCGAAACCCGGCATAGACATCTGACGGTCGGAACACCAACCGCACCGTCTGGCGGATGCCGAAATCGAAGGGGGCCAGCCAGACACGCAGGGTCATCATGTACTGTGGCGAATCCGCATGCTCCGTGGAGAAAAAGGGATCGTCCTGACGCACGGCTTCACAGGAGATGTTGTCCGTGGAAAAGGCACCGTGGGTAATGTCCTGGTGTGAACGGAAATATTCCATGAGAAATCCCCCGGCGCAGACCTGTTCTTCCAGCTTGATCAAAAACGGCAGCACCACTTCCAATCGATCGCCGTGGGCCTTGGGCATGGTCCAGGAGCGGTTCACGTCCGGGATGGCGATTTCCGCGGCCATCCGGGCCGGATACAGGGTTGAGACGAGCACCACCAGAATGACCAGGGCCATGGCCGCGACGCCGGCGGTGGAGGAATAGTTGGCGGTCATCCCGGCCCAAAGCGGTGTCCCGGCCAGAAATGCCGCCGCACCCTGGGCCAGAAGATAGCCGGACACGACGCTGATGACCGCCAAAGCCAGTGCCTCGGCCAGGAACAGAAACCCGACATGGGACGGTGCCAGGCCCACGGACGTGTACACGGCGATTTCCCGCTTGCGCTCATGGACACTGCCGATCATGGTGTTCAGAACGATCAATGCGGCGATGAGCAGGGGAATCAAAATATTGGAAACACCTTGATAGCTCATGGCGTTGGCCGCGAAATAGACAAAGGTGCCTTCCGGCCCGCCCCGGAACAACATCAGTCCGAACCGTTCCCCGAGTTCGGAGGCCAGTTGGGCATCGGTCTCCCCATCCATGGCGGAAACGGCCAGGGCCTTGAGTCGACCGGCTCCCCCACCCATGGAGAGCAGGGTTTCAGAAGGGATGATCACGGTCTGGTCCCCGGCCACATGCTGATAGCGGCTCTGAAACAAGAGCACGTCCCGACCGGTTTCAATGGCCTCGGCCTCAACGGTGCTGACCACCCGGGCCGCCTCGCTGGGGTAGAACACCGGGGTGATGGGCTCGCCGTCCAGGTCCGGACGGCTGTCCAGCCCATCGTCGGCCATCACGCCCACAACCTCAAAGGGTTGCCCCCAGATGACCGCCGTTTGCCGCTCCGAGGATGTCAGATCCACACCCAGTCTGCGGGCCATGCCTTGGGGCAGGATCACCGCGGCCCGCTCCCCTTCCCGGAACCAGCGCCCCTCTACCAGAATCTCATCCAGGCCGCTGACCAGCGGCTCCGCATGGCTAAGTCCCACCAGACCCCGGGCCATGTCCGAGGCGGTTCCACGAGTCAATGGCACCATGGGCGCGGTGGTCATGTCCTCGGTAACGTACCAGGCCCGAGGCGTCACCACGCCGCGCCCCTCGAAAAAATTGCCCACGATGGTCAAAGCCTCCACGGGCATGTCCTGCCATCCCAGGTATTTCATCATCGCCCCGGAGTAGGAAGCCTGGTCGCTGAATCGGGACCACCCTTCCTGACGAACGCTCTTCACCGCGGTGAAATTCATGATCGTGAACGTCAAAATGGTCAGGGTGATGCAGGTCAGCAGGGTCCGTAGCGGTCGGCGGCGCAGGTTGCTGACACCAAGGATGAATGCCGCGGTGAATGCACCGGTTCGGCTGATGTTCATGGTTTTCAAATGGCGTGAACGGCGCTGCATCTCCTCCACTTCCCGCTCGAAGCGGGAGATAATGATCATGGCCACCAGCAGCGAAAGGCCGAGAATAAAAAAGGCCAGAATAACCACCATGGGGCTGTAGGTCAGCTGGAAGGCCGGATGCACGGCATAGACCGCGCCGATGATTGCCGCCAAAAAGCCGAAAAAGGCAATGATCCGTTTATGGATGTCCGTGAAGCCGAAAATCAGCCGTTCCATGCAAAAGGAAAACGGGATGAACAGGGCCACGTAAAACAGAACACCCACCAGAACGTCGCGCTGAGTGCGGTCCACGTCATTGTAGACCTGCGAGGCAATGGCCAAGGCAGTACCGGCCTCGCGCTGGAAGGTGTCCCAGTGCAACGCATCCCGGGCCTGGTCGGCATTCGCCAGGGACTGCATGCCCCGAATGTGCAGATCGCGGATCCGGTCGTTGACAATGCCCCGACTCTCCAAATTCTGGATCCGAGGCATGAGCAGGCTCCACATGTCACGGGCAGCCATGTATTCCGTTGTGGGAACGATGGGCCAATCTCCGATGCGGTAGCCAAGCCCCTGGGGGTGCTCCTCGTCGGCATTGAGCAGCACAACCTTGGTATCGATGAAATTATCCGAAAGGGTCAGCTTCAGAGGAACGTCGGTTTCCAGAAAAAACGTCCCCAGGGTGGAAGCCCGCGTATCCAGCCGACTGTACCAGTGCCGCAGGGGCTCGGCTTCATTGCGGGCATCGATCAGCCTGGGCACGTACAGGTAGTGGAAAGTGCGCGGCTCCAGCATGGAAAAAAAGGTGGACTGGCCGACATGGAACATGGTCAGATCCGTGGACACATCCCGGGTACGCATCCGGACGCGGTAGTTGTCCAGACCGGTACGGGCCTTGTCCACGGCGTGTACGGCCCGACCCGTCTCGGGATCAAAGGTGAATCCTTCCAGGATGGCCTTGTGCACGGTCTGGCGCCTGATCGCCAGGCCCTTGACGTGGAACTGACCGACCTGATCCACCATGGTCCAAAACCGGGCTGGCCCTTGAAAAACCAGAAAAACCCCGCCCACCGAGGGCTGGTCCGGAAACAGTTCCCCTTGGCGCAGCAGATTGACCCGGGCCGTCAGTTCGGCGAATCCGTTCTGCGGATCGGCCCTGGGGTCCGGGATGGGCTTATCCACCAGAGCCCGTACCAACCCGGAAACAACCTCGGCCTGCTTCTGAACGTACTCCAGGTGCATGTACTCCGGCAGGTCATAAGGCGTCCCCCAGTATACACGGGCATCGTTGACCGTGGCCAGGGTGAATCCGGGCAGTGCGGCCAAAGCTACCGGTTCGCCGCCCATCACCGGACGATCAGGAAGCCAGCTTTGCCAGGATCGAATCCTGCTGGGCCGCAACGTGTCGTGAAAAAGGGCGGAAAGGTCCTCGCCCTGGGAAGAGACTAGGCCCGCAGCTGTGGATCGAAGCAGCTCGTCGATGACATTGAACTGTCGGGTACGAACCACGGTGTCGAACAGCTCGAACAGCCATCCCTTGTCAAAAGCTCCAATCCCGTCGCCGCGACTGGAAAGATGCAGCGATGCCGAAGCCACGATCCGCATATCCACCAGTTGCTCCCGCAGTTGATGCGAACTGCGGGCATGGTCCAACTGTTCCAGGGCGTCCAGGGCGATGGCCTGCTGCCGGGCCAGGGCCCGCTCCCGGAGGCGGAGCAGTTGTTCCCGCTCTTCATCGCTGATGGCCACGTCCAATCCTCTGGGTGCGCTGAGCCAGCGCAACCGTTTGAGGGTCAACCGCAGGGCGGCTGCCTCCCGAATGCGACGCTCCAGGTCCATATGAGAACCTGGTTCTGGACCCAGACCTGGCTCATCCGCGGTCTGATCGTGACGCCGCAGTCGCAAGCGCATCAATTCGGTGCTCAATTCGTCAATCCGGTCTCGGACCACATCTTGGAACGCCTCACGCAACAGCTGAGCCTGATCCGGGTCGGCCAAGACCGTGGGCACGAAGGGATCGCGTACATCCAAAAGTACAGCCGCCGCCTCGGAGTGTTCAGACCGCCGGGTCAAGGTGTCAATCATCGACTCCAGCCTGTCGCCCCGTGTGGTCAAAGACCACACGAACTCCCGAACCCCGGCCACACCCTGGGCGTGGCCGCTGGTGGCCAACAGCAGGGTTGGCCGTTTCGGTGGTTCACGCCCCAGGGCTTCGGCCACAGTGAGCAACGTGGCAATGGACACGGATTCGTCGGCCCCCGGGGATCTGTCCGGCACATGGGATGTGGAATCGTAAAATGCCTGGACCACGGTCAGTTCCTCGGCCAGATCCGGATCGGTTCCCGGCAGAAGGCAGTAGATATTCTCCGTGGTCATGTTTTCCCAGCTGATCCGGGATGTCAGGCTGATGCGCGGCGCGGCGTGGGCATGGCGCAGCTTCTCCAGATCCCCAAAGATTTCCTCGGTTTCAGCCTGGGTCAACCAGAACCGTGGAAAGTCAATGGGTGTCTGCTCGATCTTGTCTTCGAAAAGATTTCGCGGAGCAGGGATCACTTCCGGTCCGGGATCAACATAGATCACGGCGGCGGCACCGAGTTTCGCGGCATGAATCCAGTGCTTGCCGGAATCCATGTCCATAAGCACCACGGCCCCTTCCACGGAAATATCGTTAAATTCCCTGTAGGTTCCTGTGCCGACATAGAGGACCGGGGCAGTGATTCCCGGAGGCTCGATCGCCGGGGCCGAGAGCATGTTCAGACGCAATGGCCGTAGCGAAAACGTCCTTTCACTTTCCAGCAACGTCAATGAACTCTCCTGAAGCTGCTGAACCGGAACGGCGAAAGACTGCCGCCCGATGATGCGATTCTCAGCCCTGGTTCGTTGGGCAAAGGCCTGTTCAATCGCGTCGGCAGCCAAAGAGTTGCCTGGACTGCCCACACCGCGATCGCCCAGATCGCTGAAAAAGGTGACCCAGTCCGTCACGGAATGAAGATCAGACACGACATCGAGAATGGAAGCATCCGGAGAGGCCGGCAAAGCTCCCTTGGAGACGTTCCGATCCCCGGAAAGTGCATACTCGCCAGTGCCGGCCAGGCCGGCAACCGGAGCGGCCAGCAGTAAAATCGCGATCGCGACCATACGGCACAAATCCAAAACCCTGCCTGCCATGTTTTGCGGCAGGCCGCGTCGGATCATCATATCACACCCGCCTGTTTATGCGGAGTGTTGGCTTTCAGGCGTTGCTTCGTCTTTGCCATGAATCGCCCCCACGGAAATCTTCAACTCTTCGCGTCGCTCGATCTTGTCCACCCGGCCATCCCGGATCCAGACCACCCTGTCGGAAACCGCGAGCATTTTGTGGTCATGTGTTGCGGAAATAATGGTCACCCCCCGCTCCGAGCTGAGCATTTTCAACAATTCGATGATCTCCTCGCCAGTGACCAGGTCCAGGTTGCCCGTAGGCTCGTCGGCCAGAACAATGGCCGGATCATTGGCCAGGGACCGGGCAATGGCCACCCGCTGCTGCTGTCCTCCGGAGAGTTCCAGGGGCTTGTGCTGGAAGCGGTCCCCCAGGCCAACCAGCTTGAGCAGCTCGATGCCTTTTTCCGTGGATGCATCGCTGTTCATTCCGGCAAAGGTCATGGGCAGGGTCACGTTTTCCAGTGCGGTCATCACCGGAATGATATTGAATGTCTGAAAAATATACCCAATTTTCCGATTGCGCAGCCAGGCCAGTTCGTAGGCATCCAGTTGGGAAATATCCACCTCGTCGATGAACACCTTGCCTTCGGATGGTTTGTCCAGGCCGCCGATCATGTTGAACAACGTGCTTTTTCCGGAGCCGGAAGGCCCCATGATGGAAATATACTCCCCAGCGAAGATTTCCAGGTCCACGCCCTTGAGGGCCTGAACGTCCACCTTGCCCATCCGAAACTGCTTGGTCACGGCAATGACCCGGACGATGGTGCGTTGCGTCACGATACTCTCCACATGCTCGTTGGCAATAAAATCAATGCTCGGCCTTGAGGGCCAAGACCGGCCGCATCCGGGCCGCGATCCAGGCCGGGTAGAGCACGCCGACCAGGCTGAGCGTCACCCCCACGCCCATGGCGACCAACAGGGAAAAGCCGGTGGAGGTCCAGGGCAGGGCCGTCCAGACCTGAAAACCGAACCTGACGGTGCTCACCAGCAGGGAAACAACAAGTCCGCACAGCGCCCCCAGAGCCGCTCCGGCCAGCCCCTGCATCCCGGCCTCCAGCATGAACAGGCGCAGAATCATGGAGTCCAGCGCCCCCAGGCATTTCATGATTCCAATTTCCCGGAACCGCTCGGTCACGGCCATGAGCTGGGCATTGACGATGCCCACGGCGCAGACCAGCAGGGATAAAATGATGATCCAGCGCTCCTTCGGCGTCATGGCCACGGTCCCGGCTTGGGCGTCCACGTCGAAACCGGCCTGGGAAAGCCTGACCGCGGCCTCGTCGCCGCCGACGGCCATCAGCCCCTCGGCCACATCCAGGTTAACGAGAACAAAGCTCAAGAACGATGTGGCCAGGACCAGGCTGCCTACGGTGATCAATGATCGAAAAAAACGAACCTGCAGGTTTTTGACACTGATTTCCAATGACTTGCGCCAGGACAGAACCACCGCGCGCTGGATCGACGGTTCAGACCGGCCCTGAGGCCGACTCTGGATGGATTTCGGGGAGACGTCAGGCATGGCGACGAAGGGGGTGGAGGTGAATGTTTTCCTGAACCAACTCATCCAGCCCTGCCAGCCGGATTCGGGGTTCGGCGATCAACACCGAAAGCAGTGTGTCCAGGAATTCCAGGGCATGGCTGTTCATCCGCTGGTGGTGCAGCATCACCCCAAGCATTCCCTGGGCAATCCACCACTGAAATTCGGCATAAAAATCCGCCCAGGCCTGCCGGGTGGTTCCCCGTCGGGTGTGCAGATCACAATTCACCGGAACCTCGAACAAATCAAGAGGTTCCCGAAAAAAAACCTTGTCGTTCCGGGATACGGCAAGAAAACCTAACGATTGCAAAATGTAATCCATTGAACCGTCCATGCGGTTCCACGGCGGGGTGAAGGCCGGAAAAAAGGATGTCCCAAGAAAACGTTCCAGCCGTTGTTTGCCGCGCAACACATCAGCAGCTCTGGCTTCCAGGGAGCGGGCCGGGCCGAATTCGCTCTTGCGCCCATGCGGCTGATGGTTCACGTGTCTTCGGCCATGCTGGTGAAAACACCACCGTCCGCCTTTTGCCGTCTGAGACTGGACCGCCTGCCACCGCGACGCACTGAGCCAGGATGGAACCATGGCCAGGGCCAGAGGTGCGTCATGACGCCGGAAACACTCCAACATGGCAAACAGGTTCGCCGAGGGCACCCCCACATCATCGGCCCGGAACCACACCACCGGTTCGGCAACCACACTCGCGTCCAGGGCCTTGGCCAAGGCTTCCCGCAATGCCGCATGGAAAGAATGATTCGCCAGGAAGGCCGGATCGGACCACATGGCGCTGATCCTCACCCGCTTACCCATGATGGGCATCCCCGCAAAAGCATTCCAAAATCTTTCGAGTGGTCGCCGCACCGTCGAGGTTGATGCGAAACCCGCCATCCGAAGCCTCTGGAAAGTCCACAGTCAGCTTTCTTGCACTTGCGGCACCCAACGCCTCGCCCATGCGCACAGCCAGCTGCTCCGGTTTGAGGTCGTCCTTGCGGAGCACGGACAGCAGGCCAACGTGTTCCAGTCGCTCAGCGCGCATGGCCTGCTCCCGGTTCTGGCCATAGGGCCAGACCAGGCCGAAGGTTTTCGCGGCCAAAAGATTCATGGTCGTATTGTAACCGGCCATGGAAACCGAAAGATCCGCGGCAGACAGCCAATTTCCGAAATTCTCGGTAAACCGGTGCACATGCACCCGTTTCCGGCCTGCCGCCTGTTGGAATAGTTCCGTGAATTCAACCTCGGACAGGAATGGCCCGGTAAAAACCCAAAGGTGGTGCGGCCTGTCCGGCTGGAGCAGCACAGAGGCCTCCAGCACCGCCTCCAAAAGTTCCCGGCCCACGGCACCGCCGCCGATACTGGCCACGATCATCTCGTCCCTCGACGCAAGCCCCAGAGAATGCCGCAGTCGCCCCCCTTGGGCTGCATCCACCGGCGCGACAACGTATCCCGTGTACACGATCCGCGGAACAATGGCGTCCACGCTCGCAAATGTCTCCTCCAGTCGCACAAGGTAGGGGTCGGCATGGACCAACACCAGATCGAACAAGGTGTTCAGCTGGTGCACCACGCGCGCTTCGTATTTGGCTGGATCCCGCTTCTCCACCAGTATGTCCCGAACGCTGCACACCGTCCGGCACCGGCCCAACTCCCCGCGTCGTGACGCTTCGAGAACAGGAAGCAGTTCAAACCCGAACCGTTTGCGGCCAAACGGGAAGAGCTCGATCAAAAACAGGTCTGGCCGGGCTTCACGAAGGTGTTCCAGGAGGCGCTGGCGGCGCCTGGTCATCACGTCGTCCATGGACTGGGAGGGAGAAGCTGCCTGAGACACACCGGCCCTGGTAAGGGCGGATCGGGAGGTTTGCAGGGTCTGAAAGTCGGCGTCCATGCACAGCGGGGGCAGGGGAATGTGGCGAACATGCGGGGGGAGGGACACGGCCACGTGTTCCCCCCCGGTGATCAGGTCCACGTGGTGCGGAGCGAGGGCCGTGGCAATCTCCAGGCTTCGAAACAGGTGGCCCATGCCCAAAACGTGTTGGCTGTAAAAAACGACCCGCACTACACCTCCGCCAAAAGCGGCTGATTCATGGCCAGGATGTGCATCCCCTTTAGATTGCCGCGGGAATCAGCCCCAGCGACTGCATCGTGACAACCATCCGTCATGCCCTCCACGGTGATGGAGTGCAGGGCCTCCGGGATCAACGGGTCGCCTTCTTCCGGCAAAAAACGCATTGCCAACAGGCGATAGAGCAAACACTTCAGCACCCCCCTGTGGGTCACCACCAGGACATGTTCCGACGGATAGCGCTCTGCAAGGCGGCGCAAGGCCCCAGAAGCCCTGCTCCAGACCTCCCACCGGCTCTCTCCGCCTGGAGGGCGAAAGGCCCAGCCCAAGCCTTCCTGGCGGCGGACCTCCTCCCCGGATAATGCGCGCAGTTCTCGAATCCGACTTCCGGTCCAGTCACCCCAGTCCTGTTCGCCCAGGCCACGTACGCTGGAAACCGGCAGTTCCAGCAGACGGCCAAGAATTTCCGCGGTCTCCACAGCTCGCTCCAGATCGCTGCTGACGATCCTGGAGAGAGGCCCAAACCCGGCCCATCCTCCCTGATGACGACGCAACGCCTGGCCCCACCGCTGACAGCGCTCCCGACCCAGGCCCGAGAGACGGGTCTGGGTGCGGCCCTGAATGCGCTTTTCCTTGTTCCAGGTCGTGGGGGCGTGGCGCATCAGTGTAATGTGTCCCTTGGCGATGGAGACGGTTTGGGACGATAGGCACATGGGAGTCACGCTGCTCCTGTATCGTTTTACACACCCCGCTGTCATCCATTACTTGTTGGTGCATGTATCAATGGAAAAGCAGGAAGAGCCCTGCAAGGTTGACCTGCCTCAGTCAACGCAGAATTGTGTCATAAACGCGGATTGCTCCCGACGCTCACCATCGAGCATTTTTTTTCGCATCCGTGCCCTGCGTTACAAGCTCCTGGAGCAGGCCTTCCATCACGGCGTAATTTCGCTCGATATCGTGTTCCATAGACACGAAGCGGACAGCATCCTGTCCCATTGACCTGCGCAGTTGCGGGTCGCGCATCAGGCGGGAACAGGCCTCGGCAAAAGCCGGCATGTTGAAAGGCGGGACCAGGTATCCAGTCTTCTCGTGCTGGATGACGTCCTTGGCTCCGGCATGGTTCGTGGCCACCACGGGGAGGCCGCAGGCCTGGGCCTCCAGGTAGACCATGCCCAGACCCTCATGAATGCCTGGAAAGGCAAAAACATCCCCGGCGCTGAACACGGACTTCAGGTCGTCCCGAGGCACCAAACCCAGAAAACGGACCCGCTCCGGCGCGATCTCCGTGGCCAGTCGCTCCAGCCCCTCTCGTCCCGGACCATCTCCAGCCACCACCAGCAGTGGATCGAGTCCTTGTCGCACCAGCTCGGCCACACACCGGATCACCCACGCCACTCCGTCAACCTTGACGCCGGGTCGCAGCACGGCCGCGGTGACCAGCACCGGACGGCGCTCCTTGTCCCGGTCTCCCAGCCACTTTCCACGCAAGACAACGCGGGCCTGAGGGAGAAACCCGAATCGTGCCGTGGGTATCCCTTGCCCCACGAAGGTCCGGCGCTCATCCGGGACCAGACCATGCAGCGCACCATGGTCCGACGGCTTGTTGGAAAAAATATGGTCTGCGGCCACCAATGCGCGTCTGTTCAGCAGATATCCAGGCAGGGTTTTGCATGTCCTTGCCCGCTTGGCCGCGTATGCCCCGGAAAAAAGACCGTAGCGTAAGCCACGGTTCTTGAGATACGGACCGATCAGGTCCGGAGCCTTGTAGTAACTGTGGTAGGTCAGGACGATCTCGGCCCCGAACCGCCGGGCTTGGTGCCACGCCCGCTGCCGCGTCCACACTAGGCGTGGCCAGAGCCAGGGCTTCCAGAAAATCCACGTGCAGGGCACGAAGGGACTGGTTTGGACCTGATGTCCGCGCCGCTCCAGGTAGTCCAGCAGATCCCGGGCAATGGTCACATCGCCGGACAGGCGGGGGTGATCCAACGGCTTGAAAGGCGTGTTCAAGAGGATACGCATGGCCGCACCCGCGGTGTTCAGGAAGCAGGCCCGGTGCCTCGCCGAGGACCGGCAAGTCCGGAGTCCCGCCAATACACCTCGGCCAAGTGCTGCGTGAGCACCCTGTTGTCAAAAACCTCCTCCACCCGTTTTCTCCCTGCCGCGATAACCCGGCTGCGCAGATCCCGGTCCGTGAGCAGGCGCTCCATGTTCGCGGCCAGGGAAGCTGCATCATCGCATGGGGCCAAAAGCCCCGTCTGTCCGTGCCTCACCAGTTCCGGCAGTCCGGAAATATTCGTAGCGGCCACGGGCACTCCCATGGCCAGGGCCTCGGCCACCACGTTGGGTATCCCATCCCGATCTCCATCCTCGGCCTCCCGGCAGCCCAAAACGAACAGATCCGCCTTGCCGTAAAGTTTAACCACTTCCTCGTGGGTGATGGTCCCTGTCAGCCGGACCTGGTCCTGCAAACCCAGTTCCCGGATGAAAGCCTGGATCGGACGCCTGTCCGATCCACTGCCCACCAGGGTGTGGACAAAATCGATCCCCCTGTCCTGGAGCAGACGCAGGGCGCGCAACACAGTGGGTACCCCCTTCTTGCGCACCAGCCTGGCCACGGTCAGGATGTTGTATGGTGGGTGCACGACAATCCGGGGATCATGAAACGCGAACAGCGACAAATCAATGCCATGATAGACCGTATGCATGGGTGGAAAAGCCGCGTCCTCCAATCTTTCCATCGTTCGGACCAGGGTTTCCAGATGCTCCCGGTTATATCGCGTACAGGTGATCACGAAGCGGGCCTGACGCATTTTTGCCAGCAGCCGGCTGGGTTGCTGGGTGTAGATGTCCTTGGCATGGGCGGTAAAGCTGAAGGGCACCCCGGACATTCGCGCGGCATACAGGGCCACTGAAGTGGGAGTATGAGCGAAATGGGCGTGGATATGGCCGACAGGCTGGCCATTCCTGGCCAGATCACGCATCGCGGCGACCATGCATCCGGCCTGAAGGAAATGCTTCAGCCAGGTGTGTTTCTTGGGTGCACCGGAGTATCGTTTGAGCAGCAACCGCACCCCGGCCCGCCAGATGGCCGGAGTCTCATGTAGCAGCCGGACATTGGCCCTGATCAGACTGGGGAGCCCCCAGAACAAACTTTCGGGAAGGTAGGTGACCCGGGCCGTGATCCGCTTGACCGAGGCATGGCTGAAGGACTCCCTGGGCCTGCGCATGGAGAAGATATGGATGCGCAATCCCTGCTCTTCCAGGAGTTGGATCTCGTTGGAGATGAACGTCTCGGAAATCCGGGGATAGCCCTTGAGCACCATGGCCAGCACAGGTGCCGATGGGCTGTTGCCCGCTTGCGATGCATTCACTCCCACTCCCGGCGAAACGCAGCAATGCGCGAACGCATTCCTTCCAGACCGGTCATGGGAAACCCGCGCACGGCCTGGATGTACCGCTCCGGCTTGGCCAGAAGGCACTCCGTCTTCTCCCGTAGCAGGTCCGGCGTCATGGCCTCCCAGGAAATAAATTCAACAAGCCCTCGACCTTGCATCACCCTGGCCCGAATTTCCTGCTCCATGCGCGGCGTGTTTCGGGGTATGAGCAGCGAGGGCTTTTGCATGGAGAGAATCTCACAAACGGTATTGTAGCCGCCCATGGACACCACCAGGTCCGAGCAGGCCATTTTTTTTTCCAGGTTCTTGTAAAACGTCGCGAAGCGCACCCCCAGACATCTGGCCCGTTCGGCCAGATGATCCCGCACGGAATCGGGCAAAAAGGGTCCACTGATCATCAGGGTCTTGAAGGGGGCGTCGGGCCATTGCCCGAGCATGGTCAGCCAGTTCTCCAGTACCGCGTAGCCGTCCCCGCCGCCGCCGATGGTCACCAGAACCTGGCGCTTGCGTTTGTTCCCGCCATTGCTGCCGCCTCCGCCCGAGGTGCCGGAGTTTTCGTTCAGGCATCGCGGCGTCAACCGGGGAATATAACCCACGAACTGTGTCTTGGCCGCGATGTGCTCGGGGATGGCGTATTCCTGGATGGGGTCGTAGAGATCCTGAATTCCGTAGACCCAGATCTCGTCATACAACCGCTCCAGAATTTCGTTGTAGCCTTTCTCCAGCCAATCGGCCCTGGTGGATGCGGCATCGTCCAGGATGTCCCGCAACCCCAAAATGACCTGCGACCGTGGCCGCTTGCGCTTGAACCATTCCAGGGTGGGAATAAGCTCCCCTTTCAATCCCAGTGGAACCTTGTCCACGATGAAGATATGCGGATCAAAGGCCTTGGCCGTGGCCGCGATGATGGAGCGGCGGATGTGGATGGCGTGTCGGGGATCGACCCGGATGGAGTGGGGGAGATAGACGGTGTTGGACTGCTTGATCATCCCGGGCATGCGCACGAAGTCTACGCCCAGGGGGAAGGAGAACCTCCCGGCGATGGGGGACCCGGTCAGGATCAGCACGTTGACCCCTTTTTCCCGTAAGGCCGCGGCAATGGCCATGGTTCTGCGGATATGCCCCAGACCATAGGTGTCGTGGGAGTACATCAGGATGTTGAACGTGCTTTCGTCCATGTTCGTCTCCGGCAACGCCAAGTCGGCAGCCATGGATGAGGGCGCACCAAACAACGGCGTCTCGTCGGTCTCATCACAACGGCGTCTCGTCGGTCTCATCGGGGAGGGTGTTCAGTCCGATACACCCGTTCCAGGATGTCGGCAACCGGTATCATTGGGAGCAACTTCATTGCTTAACTGGGGGGCAGTTTCCACCTGGATGCGTTCCAGATTCGCGGTATAGAGTTGATGACCGGGGTGAACCTCCAGAGCCCGCTCAAGACCGGCACGGGCCCGGGGACATTCTCCCTCCTCCCAGTCCAGCACTGCCAGATTGCAAAGGGCATTGGACATTTCACTGCCGGCTGTCAGGCAGCGTTCCCAGGCTTGGCGCGCGGCGCTTCTTTCTCCGATCACGGCCTGGCGCAAACCGTCCACAAAAGCCTCCTGCTCCGGCGAGAGCACCACCCAGTCCAGTCCCCGGCATGGGCATTTGGTCACCGTGCACGGTTGCGGCGCACTATTCAGGCGGACATCGTCAAGCACGTTTCCCAGCCTGGTCTTGTCCCCGGAGCAGCGCAGCACCGTGCCGTCCGGTTCCAGCCGGGTGAAGCGCATCCCGCCGTAACAGGGCACCCCCTTGAAGTTGTAGACCATCTTTGACCCGGCCTGGGGGTGATCGGCAAAAATGGCCCGGACTTCCGGACCGTAGGCCTCCGGGTAGCGCCGCCCGGAGTATTCCCCCTTGAAGGGCCGGGGGACAAGGGTCACGCCGCTGCGCGCAAAGCGCTCCCGGTCCCCGGGAAACCGGTCAACGAGAGTCGGGTGCAGCACGGAATTGACCACGACCCGGAACCCTCGCTCCTGGAGCAGGACGACATTGGCAATGAAGGCCTCCACCCCCTTGACCCGCTCCCGTTCCTCGATGTGCAGGGAGGCATAGATGTAGTCCACCCGCGCCGGGTCGATCTGTTCGGCGAATTCCCGGACCCGGGACGAAATGCTCAGGTTGGAGTCCAGGCCGATCCGGTGCTCGCGGGTCAACCGCCGGCAGATGTCCACGAATCCCGGGTAAAGCAGGGGCTCCCCCCCGGTCAGCCCCACCAGCCAGCCGGCACGGTCCGCGGCCTCTCCCCGGCTGCCGACCTGGGAAGGATTCTGCTCCAGGAGCCGCAAAATCCGGTCCACCGGCACGGTCTCGGTCACCGGCGAGGCGTCATGCGGAAAATAGCAGTACGAACACCGGAAATTGCACTTCCGGGTCATATTCCACATCAAATTGTTTGTCGGTCGAGAATTCTGCTTGGTGGCCACTGCGCAACCACCCTGTGACGCAACATTTTCAGCCGACATCTTCACCAGCCAACATACCAATTTTAGCTACCAATGAAGAATCAATCCGCATTCCTCTTGACTGGAGGTCTTCAACGAACGGCATGACTCGCTCCAGCAGCCCATCCTTTTTCAGCAACAAAAGGACTCCCAGTGTGCCTTGGGTTGACACTCCCATTGACATCGCACAATTTCTGGCCGCTATATCATCAATAATAACTGTATATTCCATGCTCCTCACAGCGTATGAAATCACTTCCGTTTCCCCCTTGCCCAGATTCCAGGCTGCGACAGTGGGATGCAGTGCAGGAGCGGTTGTCATGAAAAAGGGAGTCGCACGGGACAGCCAATTCCGAGCAGGGTCATCTTTCAAACCTCCTTGCACCTCCTCCACAACGGCTGGCGGTATCAAAAGATTTGAGGTTATTCGTGGCAAAAGGTCCAACAAGTTGACCTTCCCGAGTAATATTAACGGTGAAGCATTGATCACCCAGCGCCGCTCAGCCATCAGCCTGAAACTCCGCTTCAAGTTGCTCGGGCGTCATCTGAATTGGTGACACGCCGAAGGCGGACAAGGCATCAATAAATTCCTGACGGCTGACTTCCGCCAGTTCTGCTCCTTTTCCCTGAGACACCTTGCCCATTTCATACCATTTTGCCGCTGCAGCGAGTCGCATCTGATGGACAAAATTTTCCGGGGTGGTGCGAAGGATGGGTAACACATCCTCAGGCAAATTGATGGTCACCTGCAGTGACATCTTCAAACCCTCCTTTTTCCGTAAAGCATTCAACATGAGCGAAACGAGCCCTTCTTTTGGTTGCTCTATCGGCAATCGTTCGACAAAGCCAACCATCTACAATATAAAATAAATTTTCTCCAAATTAAATCATTCTCCGCAAGCCCGCCCCTTGAAGCCGAAAAAGAACTTCAAGGTCTTTTTCACCCCGTCCGAGAAGATTTTCTCGCTGAGGTGCTTCCCGGCCACCTTCTTGTTGATCTCGGCCAGGGTCGGGTAGGCGTGCACCGCCCCGATCATGGTCGACAGCTTGACCTTGCCGCCCAGCACGGCCACCCACTCCGCCAGCAACTCGCCGGCCCTGGGCCCGGCGATCTGGACGCCCAGCGGCTTGTTTTTCTTGTCCAGGAGCAGCTTGATCCGACCTTCCCGCTCTTCTTCGGCCAGGCTGCGATCATTTTCGGCGAATTCCTCTGTCCAGACGGTGTATTCCACTCCCTGCTTCTGGGCCTGCTTTTCGTTCAGCCCCAGGCTGGCGAACTCCGGGTCCGTATAGGTGCAGGCCGGCATCCAGGTATAGTCCGCCTTGCGCGGCAGATGGAACACGGCGTTGGTCACCACCACCCCGCCTTCGTACCCGGCGGCATGGGTGAACTGGTAGGCGCCGGTCACGTCGCCGCAGGCATAGATGTGCTTCTGGGAGGTCCGCAGTCGGGCATCCACCTGGATGCCCTTGCGGTCAAAAGCCACCCCCGCGTTCTCCAATCCCAGGCCGTCCACGCCCACGCTGCGGCCCAGAGCCACCAGCAAGCCCGCACCGCGAACGGAGGTTTCCTCACCCGCGCTGGTCCGGAAAACGACCTCTCGCTCCTGGCCCAGATCCTGGACCCGCAGCAATTCCGTCCCCAGATGGAAGGTCACGCCCTCGTGCTCCATCACCCCCTGGACCAAAGCAGCCATGTCCGGGTCTTCCCGGGAAAGAATCTGCGGGCTGCGCTGGATCACGTCCACCTTGGAGCCCAGCCGGGCAAAGGCCTGGGCCATTTCCACGGCGATGGGGCCGCCGCCGATGATCACCAGGGAGGTCGGCAGGGCCTCCAGGTCGAAAATTTCCCGGTTCGTCAAATACGGCGTGCTGTCCAGCCCCTCCAGCCTGGGCACGGCCGCGCTGGAACCCGTGGCCACCACCCAGGTTTTGGCCGAGACGTTCCGGGCCTCGCCTGCAGCGGTTTCTATCCGGGCCTGATGATCATCCACAAAGGCAACCCGGCCGAAGACCACTTCCGCACCCAGCTTGCAGAAGCGTTCCGGGGAATCATGCGGCTGGATGGTGGCGATGACCCGCCGAATGCGCTCCCGGACCTGGCGAAAATCCACCGCCGGAACCGCGATATCCGGCAGGCCGTAGCGGGCTGCCTGCTGCATCTGATGGTAGACATGGGCCGACTTGATCAGCGTCTTGCTGGGTACGCAACCGTAGTGCAGGCAGTCCCCGCCCAGTACCGGCTCTTTCTCCACCAAAAGCGTCTTGGCCCCGGCCTGGGCCGCTCCCGCGGTGACGGTCAACCCAGCCGCTCCAGCTCCGATCACTGCGATGTCATAGTCGTATTGTGGCATAAAATCCTCTCTCCGCGGTCAAAAGTTGTAAAAAAAA
>REDL01000011.1 GCA_007693505.1 Desulfovibrionales bacterium
AGATGAAGAAGGAAGTGGTCGAAAAGGAACGCAAGAAGGGCTTCCGCTTGAGCCGCGTAGACGTATTCCGCCACCGCTGCCGGTACTTCTCCGACTCCGGCATCATCGGCTCAAAAGAGTTCGTGGCCGAAGTGTTCGACGGCGTGAAGCACCTGCTGGATTCCAAGGATGAGCGACGGTTTACGCCGGTTGGCGGGGTTGAGGGGGTGTATTCGATGAAGCGACTTGCGGCGGGTGCTGATGGTGGATAGCTGGTTTGCCTTACAGTAGTTGAGGCGGTAGTATGTTTTTTCAATTCAAGGAGACTCCATGCCCAACTACGTTCCAGTATCCAAAGAGGCCCACGCATCCAGGCGCTGGAAGCGCTTCGAATCTTACGCATTCGCCAACAAGGAAACATTCCTGCCCCTGGTGGCCGCTGAATTGCCCAAGGCTGTCACCGCCTTCCCCATCGCCTTTATCCAGCAGAATGAGGCATTCTTCCCGGTAGTTTTACTGGGTTTCGAGCAGGGCAATAACCTGTTCGTGGCCGCCAATGGTCAATGGGTAGGCGCATACGTGCCTTCCGCGTTGCGCGGGCATCCCTTCAAGCTGGCCAAGTCTCAAGACAACCAGCTTGTGCTCTGCGTGAACCAGGACTCCGGCCTGATCACGGACGGCCCTGATGGGGAAGCCTTCTTTGATGCATCCGGCGAACCGTCCGAGCCAGTCAGGCAGGTAATGGACTTCCTGCAAAAAGTGGAGGAAAATCAACAGGCCACAGCAAGAATGTGCGCGGCTCTGACCAAACACAACGTGATCAAGCCGTGGGTGATTACTCTGAAAACCCCTTCTGGTGATCGGAATATCGAAGGCCTATATCAAATCGACGAAGAAGCTCTGAACCAGTTACCCGGCGAGGCTTTTTTGGAACTGCGCCAAGCCGGTGCCCTGCCCATAGCCTATTGCCAGATGCTTTCCATGCAGCACTTGGCCACTCTGGGCAAACTGGCCGAAGCCCATGCTCAGGTCGCCACCAAGATTGCCCAGCAGAATCAACCGCTCCAGGCATCCATCGAGTTTGACGATGATATGATTCGGTTTCAGTGACCAGGGAGCGGACTTTGCTCTCAAAGATTGGATGCGGTGCAGTGAACCTGACATATCCAAAAGCCGTTAAAATCTCCGTCGGCTACGATCCCCACGAAGACCGCCTGTTCCTGATCTTTCATCTTCAGGACGGCGGTTTTCACAAGGCGTTTCTGTCTCGGAGAGTGCTTGGAGCCTTGCTTGCCCGGATGAGCGAAGAGCTTGCCGCAAGTCACCCCATGGCCGGTTTGACCGCCCAAAGAGACGAAATGCTTCAAATGGAGCACGTGGCCTCGATCTCAGTAGGCACGGGGAAAGGGAAAGCCGCCCCAACCCCACAAACTCAACAAACCAAGCAAACCCAACAAACCCAACAACTCCCCACCGAGTTCCCCGGAGCCTTCTACGTCACAAGCGCCCACCTGGAAATGCAGCAAGACGCTCTGGTTATCGGCTTCTCCGGTACCTGGCTAAACGATCCCAAAGCCTTGCCGGTTCCCATAGCCGCTCTGGGGCTTGGACGTTCAGAGGCCCATCAGGTACTACGTTTACTGAGGGACAAGGCCGAGTTCGCCGGTTGGAACATGGAGATGCCTGCTTTGTGGTTGAAGCCATTGGAGTATGGGAAGGCGTTGGGGGAGCAATAGGCGAATCCGAACTGCAAAAGGTTTTGCCGTTTGAAGCCAAGGACCGATTGAATCCGTTCAGTTCCGCACTATCAGGAGGTTGCCGGTGTCTTTTGAAGAAATCGATCAACAAGTGTCGAGATACGGAATGGTGCCAGGTTTATTTCTCTGCGAGTACTCAAGCCCGAAGGCTTTCTGGTGCTCACCTGCCCGGACCTGCAAACCGTCTGTGCTCTCGTTGCCCAAGACAAGCTGACCGATCCCGCGTATCACTCACCGGCTGGCCCGATCACGCCGCTGGACATCCTCTACGGCCACGGACCAGCCCTGGCAGCCGGACACCACTACATGGCCCACAAATGCGGCTTCACCCTAAAATCTCTGACCCAGGCATTGCAAAACGCCGGTTTCCAAACCATAGCTGGTAAACGCCGCCTTCAGGCGCTTTCCCTGTGGATGCTTTCCTGCAAATCGGTAATTGATGAGGCAGAGATACGAAGGCTGGCTGGGGAGTTTTTGCCGGAGTGAGCCAGTTGATCCAAAGACCGAACTCCGTGAAGAGAATGGCCCGCTCTGTGGTTGAATCCTCTGGAGTACGGGAAGGAGTTGGGAATCAACTGAACCAAAGGTCAAGCCTCAAGGGATATCCTGACCTTACTGCCGGTGGCATGGGCATATCTCTGAATGCTTCTCAGGCTTGGCAAGGGCTTGCCTGACTCCATCCTGGCGATGACGGACTGCGTGGTACCCATACGTTCGGCAACCTCCTTCTGTGTCAATCCCGACCTGATCCGTGCCTGGATCAAAACTCTGGCAAAAGAAAATTCCTGTTCCTGCTGATTGTATTCTTGGGAGTAAACCGGCTCTTTCAATAACTCCAGATGCTTTTCGTGCAGACTTTTACCCATTAGACAACTCCTTGGCGCGGTTTAGGGCTATGGCCAGCTCTTTCCGAGGTAATTTTTGGGTTTTCTTCAGGAAACATCGCAGAATAACTACCCGCTTTCCGACTGTGGCAACATACAGACATCGCCCCTGCTCGCTCTTTCCCGCAGCCCTGATCTCCCAGATTTTATCCTGAACATGCTTGACGTAAGGCATCCCAATGTTGGGCAGACCAAATTCCCTGATGAGATTTGAAATATGTACAGTCTTGGCCTTCACCTCAACCGGAAAGCTGTCGAACTCGGCTTCAACAGTGTCGTTCAAAAATTCAACCAACCAATGCGTCATGACTTCCAATATAGCTTTTTAGCGATACAAGTCAATCATCCTCTCCTTCCTTTCGCCTCCGGGCCTGGTTACTGACATCGGCAACCGGACCAGCTTTCACCCTGCCCTTCCCTCTCGGATAAGAGGCCCATATTTGCCCTGTACGGGCTTTTACGTTCGATTTTCACACCCTGATCGCAGGGGCAATCCTGGGGGGCTTCTGAGGCCATCAAGCCCGAACAGGCTCAGGTCAACCCTTCCAGTCCATACCACGCCTGTAATTTTCGAAAATAAACCCCCGTATTTGTTATAAGCCTTAAATTAGCGTCTGTATCTTCGCAGGCTTATCCAATCCGCCGATGGAATTTGATTCTGTTGGCGGCTTTAACTTTTACAAGAGATGTGTTTTATGCCCAAGGTTAATCTGAATCCAGCGTTTGTGGCGAGTCCGCCGTTGCCGAAAGATGGCAAGGCCAAGGTGGACTATTTCGATGCGAAGTTTCCAGGATTTCTTCTGGATCTACGCAGTACAGGCACTTCTACGTATTATGTAATAGTTTAGCGCTTTGCAATGGCCATCACGTTAGGCAGCCATTGCCAAGCGCTAAACTATTACGAAAGATAGGCGTCTCTAGGCAGATCAAGGGCATACCGCACGGTATCGTAAAAGCAGTAAGCCTCGACGGTTT
>REDL01000010.1 GCA_007693505.1 Desulfovibrionales bacterium
TAAAGTGTTACCCGGTTTTTGAAATTTTGTTCAAATTTCTATTGCAACGGCACAGATATACCCGTATTTGTTGCGAGGTGTGTCCGTTGTGCGTCCCAACCATCTTTTGTCTGGACAATGGGGTCCACTTCAGACAAACCGCACAAACTCAACAAACCAAGCAAACCCAACAAATCCCCACCGAGTTTCCTGTAGTCTACTACATAACCGCCGCCCACCTGGAGATGCAACAAGATCTGCTGGTTATCGGCTTCTCCGGCGATAAACTGAACATGCAACAAGACACATCCAAACCCATCGCCGCATTGGCTCTTGCCCGCCCGGAATCGCATCAGGTATTGCGGCTGTTACGGGATAAGGCGGATTCTGCCGGCTGGAATATAGAGCTGCCTGCTCAGTGGATGAAGCCGTTGGAGTACGGGCAGACGCTGGTGGTGAATTGAGGTTTGAAGAGTTGACTTGCAGCCCGTGAATGGAAATGATGAGACCAAAGGAGATTATCATATGCAAGCGCATTCCGTCTGCCTGCCTATTATCGACCTACTCAAAGAACTGCCGGAGGATGCTTTGCGAGCTATCTTCTGGGAAGTTTTTACCGATTTTGAAGACAGTGCCTTGGATGACGAGGAACGAAACGATCTCCGGCTGGCCAACGATGACTGGGAAAAAGGCGAAACAATCGAATGGAATGCTTTACGATAGTATTCGCCAAAAAGGCCGCCAAGCAGTATTCCCGGCTGCCGGATGATTACAAGACCCTTGTTGACGCAGCCTTGTACAGGCTTATGCAAGGCCAACATCAGCATTTCAAGCCGATTGAGGGAGAGGACGATGTTTTTCGTGTCCGTGTTGGCAAGTACCGTATCCTCTTTCAAAAACGAGCACAGACAATTCTCATCGCCAGTATAATGAAATGGGGACAGGTGGATAAATGGGGACAGGTGAATTATTGACATTTTCCCCCAACTTCAGCAATCATCCTTCCCGTCACCCTCTGCTCAATCTCTTCGCCCCTTCTCCCGGAGGTAAACCATGGCCCGAACATCCCGGATACTCCGGCCCGACAAGCCCACCGTGTACCACGTGATCTCTCGTTCTACGCTGCCCGGCTTCCCTCTGTCCGACGCGGACAAGGACCATCTTGTTCATTTGCTTCAGAAGTTCGCCCAAATGTTTTTCGTGGACATTCTCGGCTACTGCATGATGGGCAACCACATCCATCTTGCGCTACGTGTGCATCCTGAAACCGGCGTGGATGATCACGATGTACGCGAACGCTTCCATGCCGAGCGCGGCGAGGCGGCGCATTTGTCTGATGTTGAACTGGAAGCCTACAGAAAACGGCTGTGCTCTCTGTCCGAATTCATGCGCATGTTCAAGCAGAGCTTTGGCCGGTACTACAACAAGAAGCACCGCCGGAAAGGCTATTTCTGGGGAGACCGTTACAAGAGCGTGATCGTTCAGGAGGGGGAAACGCTGGTAAATCTGCTGGCCTACATCGACCTGAATCCAGTACGCGCCGGAATCGTGGACAAGCCCGAAAACTACCGCTGGTCCGGCCTGGGCTATCTGGTACAGACCGGCAACCGGCACAACCTGCTTGATCTGGACCTTGGCATGAAGGAGTGGAACGAATTCGATCCCAAGGAGATAATCCGCAAGTATCGCCAGTTCGTCTATGAAACCGGCGCGATGGACACCGGCAAAGGCAAGCAGATGAAGAAGGAAGTGGTCGAAAAGGAACGCAAGAAGGGCTTCCGCTTGAGCCGAGTAGACGTTTTCCGCCACCGCTGCCGCTACTTCTCCGACTCCGGCATCATCGGCTCCAAAGAGTTCGTGGTCGAGGTGTTCGACGGTGTGAAGCACCTGCTGGATTCCAAGGATGAGCGACGGTTTACGCCGGTTGGAGGGGTTGATGGGGTGTATTCGATGAAGAGGCTTGCGGCTGGGGTTGGTGGCGGGTAAGGCTTGATCGGGAAGCCTTGCCATGATCAAGGCTCTACCCTACGATCCGCACCCATGAGCGAGTTGGGCAACTATCCACGACACCTTCTTCCGGGAAACCATGAGCCACAAGGAGGTCGCCGCCGACTTCCTGGCCAACTACCTCCCGGCCAAGGTGCTCAAGCATGTCCAGCTGGATACGCTGACGATCACCAAGGACAGCTTCGTGAGCGAAAAGCTGGCCGAATACTACTCGGACCTGCTCTACCACGTGAAATTCACCGGCAACCGGCTTGGCCTGATCTACTTCCTCTTTGAGCACAAAAGCTACCCGGATTTATTCACCGACCTGCAACTGCTGGGCTACCTCTCGGAAAACTGGCAGCTGATCCGCAAGCAGTTCCCCAACGCCAGGAAAATGCCGTTGATCATCCCGATCATCGTCTACCACGGCAAACCCAAGGGAAAAGCCGTCCGACTGGTTGACCTGATCGACCTGCCTCACCCGGACCTGGCCTGCTACGTTCCTACTTTCGACACCGCATTCTACGACTTCTCCCCGGAAGCCGACGAAGCCATCAAGGGCGACATTTACCTGCAAATGTTCCTGCTCTGCCTCAGAGCCAAAAACATTCCCAAATCACGGGAAATATTCATCCAGATTCTGCTACTTCTGGCGCAAATGCCCGATGACGCAACGTCCATGCACTGGATAAAGTTCATTTTCCGCTACCTCTCCCTGAATATGGACATTGAAAAGGGCGTAGTGCATGATCTGGTCAAAGAAAACGTTCCCCGAGACAAGGAGGGAAAGATTATGACGATAGCTGAACAGTGGAAGCAGGAAGGCCGGACAGAAGGCGAAGTCTTAGGTGAGGTCAAAGGCCGCCAAGCCATTCTCCAACGCCAACTCAACAAGCGCTTCGGCCAGAACATCCTGGATTTTCACCTCCAGGAGCAACTCCGCAAAGCCACGCCCGAACAACTCGACCTCTGGGCCGAACGGATTTTAGACGCCAAGAACGTTGACGAGGTGTTCAAGGACAACTGAACCTGACCGAACTCGAAAAGACCGAACTCAGTGAAGGGGAAGCCACCAGGGCTTCCCTTTCTTTTTGCCCTTTACCTGACATCGCCAATCACCATCACCTTCCGTTTCCCCATTGGGCCTAGTTGCTGACATCGGTAACAGGACCAGCCATCACCCTGCCCTTCCCTCTCGGAAACGAGCCCCTTTATGGTGCCAGGTTTATTTTTCTTGACTCGGCCCGCCCCACCCGCTAACCATCACGTCACCCCTCAATCACCCGACCAAGGAGTCTCTGATGGGCCGCATCCCCCGCTTCACCCGCCACGATCAGCCGACCGTCTATCACATCATGTCCCGCACTGCCCTGGACGGCTTCCCGCTTCAGGACACCGAGAAGGACTTCCTGATGGCAACAGTGGCCAGGCTCTGCAAGGTCTATTTCGTTGATTTGCTTGGCTTCTGCCTGATGGGCAACCATTTTCACCTGGTTGTCCGGATGAACCCGGCAGATGACCTAACTGACGAGGAAATCACCGAGCGTTACAAACTGCTGTACGGCAAGGAAGCCAGGAT
>REDL01000067.1 GCA_007693505.1 Desulfovibrionales bacterium
GCAAAATTAGCTAAGAAATTGGACAGACTGTTAAGGTTGAATCCACCACCCGGGAGGGATCATGAGGACAAGATTCATGTATCTGGTGGCGGTGGTGGACTGGTACAGTCGCAAAGTATTGCGTCGGCGTCTGCCGAACACGATGGACACCGCGTTCTGCGTCAATGCTCTGCAAGGCTGCATCGATCTCAGCGGGATCATTTAGAGCATGTTTACAGGGTCCAGATCCAACGTCACGCGCAGGTGGGAAGAGGCGGGAAGTGAGGCCCGCAGGCTGGTGTAGATTTCGCGTAGGGATTGCCAGGACATGGCTTTGAGCAGGCACTGGAAGCGCTTGCGGCCGTTGAGCAGGCCCAGGGGGGCCGGAGCCGGGCCGAGAACACGCAGCCCAAGGCGATCGGCCTCCTGGCGCAGATGCTCCCCGGCCGTTGTCACAAGGGCCGGGCCGTTCTCCCATTCACGGGGAAAGCTCAGTCGAATCATGGCCAGCTTGACAAAGGGCGGATAGGCGAACTTGCGGCGACGCTCCAATTCCTGGGCAAAAAACCCTTCGTAGTCTCCGGTACGGATATGCTCCCAGCAGGGGTGCTCCGGATTGCGGGTCTGGATCAGCACCCGACCGGGGCGGTCCCCCCGCCCGGCCCGGCCCGCCAGTTGGACCAGCAACTGAAAGGTCTTTTCCGCGGCCCTGTAATCCGGAAGATTCAGGCCCACATCCCCGTCCACGGCCACAACCATGGTCACATTGGGAAAATGATGCCCCTTGCTGAGCATCTGGGTTCCGACCATCACCTGGGCCCGCCCCTGTCCAAAGGCCTCCAGGATCTGCTCCATGCTCCCTTTCAACTTGGTGCTGTCCCGGTCCAATCGGACAATGCCCTCTCCAGCGGCCCCCAGATTTTCCAGGTACTCTTCCAGTCCTTCAGTCCCTTCGCCCATGGGCAGGAAACGGGTGCCTCCGCATTGCCCACAACCCAGAGGGAAAGCTTGGGCGTGGCCGCAGTAATGGCAAAGCAGGCGCTCCCAACCCTTGTGGTAGGTCAGGCCAACCTCGCAGCGCGGACACTTGGGGGCCGTGCCACAGTCCAGACAGGAAACAAGTGGAGCGAATCCACGACGATTGAGCAAAAACATAGCCTGCTCACCTCGTTCCAGAACCCCTGCCAGTTCGCTACGACACAGTGAGGACAAAGGCACCGAACGGGGTTCCTGGCGCATGTCCACAAGCTGAATCTCCGGCAGCGGCCTGTGGCTGACCCGGTGCCGCAGACTGAGCCGGCCGATATCGCCCTGTTCCGCGGCGTGAAAGCTTTTCACGTCCGGGGTAGCCGAGCCAAGCAAAAGCAGGCCGCCCTGCTGCCTGATCCGAAAAAAGGCCACTTCCTTGGCCTGGTAGGCGAAGCCCTCGTCCTGCTTGTAGGAGGTGTCGTGCTCCTCATCCAGAACGATCAGTCCCAGATTGGCAAAGGGCAAGAACAACGCCGACCGGGTGCCCACCACAATCTGGGGCGTGGCCTGATGGCCCAGGGCCCGAAAAACACCCAACTTTGTCCCGGCCGCCAGCGAACCATGATACCAGTGCCGGGGAGTTCCGGAAAACCGACGGTTCACCTCGTTCCAGAGCTGGGCGGACAAGGCGACCTCTGGAGCCAGGAGCAGCACGCTTCGCCCCTGGTCCAGGGTGGCTTGGGCCAATCGCAGATAAACCAGCGTCTTGCCGCTGCCAGTGACGCCGTGGATCAGCCGGACCCGGGCCTGTGTGCTGGACCGCCCCCTATCCGAAGGCTTTGTTCCCGCAATTGCGTCACCCATGGCAAGACCATTGGCATCCTGCCCAAGCACCTGAAGCAAATCCTGCTCCAATGCGGCAAGGACTTGGGCTTGTTCACTGGTCAGCGCCCGATCATCCTGTGGAGGATGCTCCGAGCTCGTCTGGTGCTGGACCGTATCCCCAGGGAGGATGGGTACCGCCTGGATCAGCTCCTTGCGGAGCAAGTCCGTCAAGACGCGGGTAATATTCTGTTTCGCCTCGCGGACCGGACCGGTTCGCGAGGCACCAAGGCGCCCTGTCGATGCACGTGCCGCATCCCTCTGCCAGCTGGCAACTTCAGGGGTTCCCGAAACGTACTGAAAACCCGAGTGAGGGGCGACCGGCGCAGCGGCTGAATCCGTTTGGTCTTGGGAAGCCACTGCGTGAGCAATACATCGGGCCGTGGCACTGCCGTGGGCGAACAGGTATTCCAGGACAGCTTCCTGGCGCTTTGCCCGCGGCCGCAGCCCCCAGGGCGGATTACGCACCAGCGTATACAGCACCGCATCATCGCTCTTGCGCTCTCCCTGGTCCAGGCGCAACCGCCCCTCCATCCAGGCCTGGCCGAATACCAGAGCCTCGGATGCGGAAAGGCGCAGCAATTTGTCCAGAGGCCATCGCTGTTTCCTGGAACCATCCACCAGTGTAAAGCGGGGTTGCCCGGAGCGCAGCGCCTTGGGCAGGACACTGGAAAGCACCAGACCCTCAGGAACCATCTGCCGCCTGGCCAGATGCTGGATTAATTCCAGGACAGCATCGGTGAGCAATCGCTCCCGGTCCAAAGGCCAGGCCATGGGTTTCAGGGTCCGCCCACTGCCTTCAGCATCGGCAGGCTCCATGATAACCCCCAGCCGGGTTCTCCCGCCCACCGGAACCATCACCCGTTGACCGGGAGCCCAGGCAGAGACCGGCAAATAGTCCGGCGTCGCGTACGTAAAAACGCGATAGGGAGGGCTGCACAGCGCCACATTCCAGACCTGGGTCACGAGCCGGACCTCGCCGGATGAGCCAACGTAGCGTTCATTTGCCTCCAGAGGCGGCGTTGCCGCCGAATCATGGCCGAATCATCATGGCCCAGCATGATGGTTGGTGCAACGCAATGAGCCGGCTGCACGCCCCTTTGGTGCAGCCGGCTCGAATCAATGCGGAAACGGAGACGAGTCCGCCGCGATCAGGAATGAAACGGTAGCAGATTCTTCAGTTTGGCAACCAATTCGTCACGCAGCGACTCATCTTGCAATGCGAAATAGATGTTCGCTGTCAGATAGTCGCTCCAATCCCCCACATCGAAACGCATCCCACGCATCTTCACCGCCAGGAGCCGATTCTTCTGGGCCAGTTTCATCAATGCGTCCGTGATTTGAATCTCCCCGCCATGGCCCGGCTCGGCTGTCTCCAGGTGTTCGAAGATCTCCGGCATGAGCACATAGCGGCCAACAACGGCCATTCGTGACGGTGCCTTGTCCAGAGTCGGCTTTTCCACCATGGAGCGAACCCGGAAAATTCCTGGGGCAAACTCCTCGCCATGAATAATCCCGTAGCTGCTGACCTTGTCCGGCGGAACCTCAATGACGCCGACCACGGACATGTTTTCAGACAAAGCCACGTCCATCAACTGCTTGATGCCCGGCTCAATGCCGAACATCAAGTCGTCCCCAAGCATCAGGGCAAACGCCTCCTGCTTGATGACTTCCTTGGCGCAGAGCACGGCGTGGCCCAGACCCAGCTGGCGCTTCTGGCGCACGGATATGATGTTGACCATCTCGGCTACGGAACGGACCTCATCCAGGAGGGTCGTCTTTCCGGTACGCTGCAGCAGGTCCTCCAACGCCCAGTTGTAGTCAAAATGATCTTCAATGATCTTTTTGTTGGAATTGTTCACGAAAACCACGTCTTTCAGACCAGAATACATGGCTTCCTCGACAATGTGCTGAACGGCCGGTTTCCTGAACACCGGAAGCATTTCCTTGGGAATGTTCTTGGTTGCCGGGAGCGACCGCGTGCCCCAACCAGCCACGGGAATAACGACTTTTCGAATTAGCATTGGAGAAATCTCCTTCGTTTAGAACAACGCCGCAATGATCTTGGGCGTTGATTGGGAATCCGTGGATCTCGGTATGCTGCCCGTTCCAAAAGAGACATGCACCTTGTCAGCCGTCTCACCTCGGAAACGAACCGGGCAAGCCATCAGCAGCTTATCCCCATTTGCTGCAACAGTCCATCCGGCGGGACACAAAAGCACGACATCGTGGACATTGCTGGCAGCCCCACGCGTGCTTTGGCTTCTGGCTCACTGCGTGTTGAAAAAGAACTGATCCACAATCCCTTCAAAAATCCCAAGAGCACGGAGCAGTCCGGCACTTACTTAAGCGTATCGCATAGAAATAGGAGAATGCGTTTTTGATAAAAGGAGGTGCCGGCGCTGCGACACAGCAAATGAAAGGTATCCATCGGACTGCTAACGGAGATGGGTTTGCAGGATGCCCGCCAGCTCGTCGGCCAACTGTTGCACCAGAACCGGGTCCTCACCCTCGACCATTACCCGGGCAACCGGTTCGGTGCCGGAGTATCGCAGTAGAACCCGACCTCGGGGACCAAGCTTCCCCTCAGCCATGGCCACGGCTTTGGCCACCTCCGGCGATTGGGTAAAGGGAATCTTCCGCTCGACATGAACATTGACCAGGACCTGGGGAAAGGGTTTCAGCAGGGACGCCAGCTCGGAAAGCGACTTGCCCCGCTCCTGCATGATGCGCATCAATTGCAGGGCAGCAAGGATGCCGTCACCCGTGGTGCAATGGTTTAAAAAAATCAGGTGACCGGACTGTTCGCCACCAAACATCGCGCCTTCCCGGCGCATGACCTCCACCACGTAGCGATCACCCACAGGCGTGCGCAGCAATGTACCAGCCCGGTCCTGCATGAACATTTCCAGCGACATGTTGCTCATCACCGTGGCCACAAGGGTTTTGCCGGGAAGGCAGTCGTTGTCCATCATATCCTGGGCGCAGATGGCCATGATCTGGTCGCCGTCCAGAACGGTGCCCTGCTCGTCGGTGACGATCAGCCGGTCACCATCACCATCCAGTGCCAGCCCGATATCCGCACCCGACTCCAGGACGCGATGGGCCACCAGTTCCGGGTAGAGCGAACCACATTTGCGGTTGATGTTCAGCCCGTCCGGTTCCGTACCGATCACTTCCACTTTGGCCCCCAGTTCCTCGAACAGCAACGGAGCAACTTTGTACGTCGCGCCATTGGCGCAGTCCAGGACGACCTTCACCCCGTCAAAGGTCATGGTCGAAGGGATGGTATTTTTCAGGAACACCAAATAGCGTCCCAGGCTGTCTTGAATCCGTGTCGCCTTGCCCACGTTCTCCGGCTGCGGATAATTCCAGTCCGTGTCCGGCGAGAGAATCAGCTCGGAAATGCGGTCTTCCATCTCATCGGCCAGCTTGAAGCCCAGACTGTCGAAAAGTTTGATCCCGTTGTCCATGAACGGATTATGGGAAGCGGAAATGACCACACCGACATCGGCACGCATGTTCCGGGTCAGAAAGGAAATGGCCGGGGTGGGCATGGGCCCCACCAGGTAGACATCCATGCCCGCGGCACAAAAACCGGAGGTCAAGGCCGTCTCAAAAACATAACCGGAAAGCCGGGTATCCTTCCCGATCACCACCCGGTGACGGCGGGAGCCGTTGCGCATCAATTGTCCCACGGCCAAACCCAACCGCAGGGCAATTTCCGGGAGCATGGGAAAAATATTCACCTGGCCGCGCATGCCGTCAGTTCCAAAGAGACCTTTTCGCATTGAACACCTCATGATTCCGTTACGAGCTAACACATATTCATCGCATGCATGGCGATGATCCCCGGTCTCAGGCCACTCGTGCTGACATACCCCGTGCGCCTACCCGGAATTGTCCGGACTTTCTCCAACAGGTTCATCCGTTTCCATTTCCAGGGTCACCTGGATCCGTTCCGGCTCGATCCCTATCAATGTCACACCAGCGGGCAGTTCGACCCGATATCCGACTTCGTGCTGACCTGAAGGCAACTCTCCCAGATGCGCGGCAACCACG
The DNA here is from genome assembly GCA_007693505.1 of Desulfovibrionales bacterium. Classification (GTDB taxonomy): domain Bacteria; phylum Desulfobacterota; class Desulfovibrionia; order Desulfovibrionales; family Desulfonatronaceae; genus Desulfonatronum. The sequence goes on from REDL01000067.1 coordinate 5,893, forward strand.
CGGACCTGTTCAGCCAATTCCGCATTCCGGGCCACGGATACCGGCACTTGGAGCGTCAGCTGAACCGTGGGCGGCTCCAGACGCATCTTCATACCTGTGGGGCGCAGGGCCGTAACCTTGGCCTCCAGATCAATCTCCGTTTGTTTTTCTCCAAAATCCAGTTGCAGGGTAACCCGGCTGGGGCTGGATTCCACCTCAGGAGGCAGAACCAAACCAGCGGAACGCTCCATCCGGACGGGCCGCTCATCTTCCACTACCACGGGCTGCGTTTGCACCTCGTCCACAGGCTCGACCATCACCCGTGGTCCGCGCAGTACCACTTCCGCTGGATTAACGGCGTATGCGCGCAGTTCAAAATCTTCATGCAACTCCACATGGAGTTGCTTCTGCACCGGAACACGCTTGGTGAGTATTTGGTCCACCAGCAGGTCCACGCGGGATGGCACGATTTCCACCACCTCGATAGCCCGCGACAAGCTGAGATTACGATTTTCGAAATCCAGCTGATTCAACCCGACTTGCAGACCCGCCAGGTCCAATGGATAAAAGGCGTTGCGCATGTCTATCGTTCGCACCATGGGCCGTGGTCCGCGAACCCGAACATCAATCCGGTTGACCATCCCCTGGCGGACGACATACCCTTCCGGCATATTGACCATTTCCACCGGAACCTGGATCCAGGTATCCACTTTCTCCCGCCCGGAAACAAGATACCAGGAAAAAACGGCCAAGGCGAAGGCCAATACAAGATATTGCCAGTTTGAACGCATCTTCGCTCCTGTTCAGGGCTTGCGTCGGGAATCGGTCATTGAGGCCATGCCGGCCATGAACTGCAGCATCTTTTGCTCTTTTCAATCATTGGCACCAAGCTATTGATCGTTTTATTGATCAATTTATGTGAACTCCCTGCCATGGACATCCCCCCAGGCCTGCTGGTTATTGGGCCAGAACCTCGCGAAGGATTTCCTTGATTCGAGCCTCGGTCAGATTTTCGGTCAACGTTCCTCCCCGGGCAATGGATATGACTCCACGCTCCTCGGAAACTACCAGGGCGACAGCGTCGGTTTCCTCACTCACACCGATGGCCGCCCGGTGCCTGGTTCCCAGCTTGGCGGAGTGATCCACCCCGGAGGACAGCGGCAGGATGCATCCCGCGGCCTCGATGCGTCCGCCCCGAACCACCACAGCCCCGTCATGCAGGGGTGTATTCGGGTAAAAAATGGTCACCAGCAGTTCGCGACTGAGATCCGCCTTGATTTCCACACCACGAGCGATGATATCGCCCAGAGGGACGCCGCGCTCAAAGACGATCAACGCCCCGATGCGGGATTTGGCCATGTTCAAAACAGCGAAAGCCACCTCGTTCACCAGCAGGTCGGAGACGTTGCGACGACGCCAGAGGCTGCCGGCGCCCAGTTCGGAAAGGGCCTTGCGGATATCCTGCTGAAAAAAAATGATGATCACCAAAAAAAGTGAACCCAAGAAATTGGCCAACAGCCAATTCAGGGTAAACAGTCCAAATTCGTCGGACACATAGTAGACCGCCAGGACCAGGACTAGGCCATAGATGACGGAAACGGCCCGCGTCCCCTTGATCAACAGAATCAGTCGATAAAAGGCGAAAGTGACCAGACCGATATCCACCAGGTCTCGGGCATTGACCGGCAACTGCTCTAGCACCCGGACACCTCCGGACCAGCCAGGGCCTCGACCACACGCAGGGTCTGGGCCGATGCCGCAACGTCATGTACCCGGTGAATCGCCGCCCCTTTTGTCGCAAGCAGCGCCGTGGCCACCTGCGTGACCATTCCCCGGTCCTCCAGTTCCAGCCCCAATAAGCCCTTCCAGAATGATTTATGAGAAATGCCCACCAATATTGGACGTCCCATACGGGCCAGACGATCCACGTTGCGCAGCAGTTCCAGGTTATGTTCCAGTCGCTTGCCGAAGCCGATGCCCGGATCAAGCACAATGGAGCTTTCCGCCAGTCCCGAGCGGACCAGGTGATGCATCCGCTCGTCAAAAAACCGGCAAACCTCGTCAACCACATTGGCATACACCGGGGCAACCTGCATGGTTTCCGGTTTGCCCTGGGCATGCATCAGCACGTATCCTGGCTGATATTGCCGCAGCACGTCCACCAATTCTGGATCAGATCGACATGCGGAGACATCATTGACAATGGCCGCTCCGGCCTCCAGGCCCGCGGCCGCGACAACGGCTTTGCTCGTGTCAATGGAGATGACGACTCCACCATCGGCATATCCGGATTCAGGCCCGAAAACAGCTTTGGAAACGACCTTGGCGACAGCATCCGGGGCAGGCTGACCAGCACCCTCATGCTCTGGCCGGGCAACCCGATCAACTGGAGCCGGATCGCGACTTCGGGGCGTGGAATGGCTCACGTGAACCGCAGACGCTCGACTCACGCCTTGAGCCGTGAGTTCTGTCCGTAGTTCCCGAATCACGGGCAGAACCCTGGCCAGTTCCTCTTCCGCGCACACTGGCAGGGATCCGGGACGAGTTGATTCCCCGCCCACATCTAGAATTGCCGCTCCCTGTGCGGCCAACAACAGAGCATGCTGCAGGGCGGTTTCAGGCTTTGCATGACGCCCGCCGTCGTAAAACGAATCCGGAGTGCAGTTCACCACCCCCATGATCACCGGCCGAGAGAGGGCAAGCCGGTGATCATCTTTTATACTCCAAATACGGGAAGGTTGCATGGGAAAAATACCGCGAACAATACCGTGGGAGATCCTGCCGGGGATCAGGAGCGCTCGTGCTTATCCGGTTCTTCCAGGGTGAAATCATCCGCGTCGTCCTCCGAAGGCTGTTTGCCGTGGGGCTGCTCACTCGAAGGTTGATTTTCCGAAGCTTGCTTCTCTGGAGACGTTGTGTCTGGTTCCGGCTTGTCCGAAGATTGATTGTCCGGAGATTCTTTCTCAGGCATCTCCTCAGAGGATGGCCCAGCTTGCTCCGATGCAGTCTCCTGTGACGTCTCAGCAGCGGGTTTGGGCGAAGATTCGGAAGCAGAGCTCCCCTCTGAATGGACCTTGGCTGCAACATTCATCGGTGGCAATGGTTTGCCCTCCATCAACCGGGTAATGTCCTCTCCGCTGATGGTCTCCCGCTCCAGCAGAGCATTGGCCATGGCGTGCAGGTGTTCGATATTCTTTTCCAGCAGCTGCCTGGCCTTGGCATGGGCCCTGGAGACAAAGCCTTTGATCTCGGCGTCGATCAACTGCGCGGTCTGTTCACTATAGTCCTTGTTATGGCCGATTTCCCGGCCCAGGAAGACATGATCGTTGTTTTCACCAAGAGAAAGCGGCCCCAAGGTGTCGCTCATGCCCCATTGGCAGACCATCTTTCGGGCCATCTTGGTGGCCCGCTCGATGTCGTTGCCCGCACCGGTGGTCAATTGGTCAAAAATGATTTCCTCGGCAACCCGACCGGCCAGCAACACGGCCAGGGTCTTTTCCAGGTATGTCCGGCTGTAGTTGTGCCGGTCGTCCTCCGGCAGCTGCATGGTCACACCCAGGGCCATGCCTCGGGGGATGATGGACACCTTGTGCACCGGATCCGTGCCGGGCAGCAGCCGGGCCACCAGGGCGTGGCCGGCCTCATGGTACGCAGTGGTCTTCTTCTCGTCTTCGCTGAGAATCATGCTCCGTCGCTCTTTGCCCATCAGCAGCTTGTCCTTGGCTTCCTCAAAGTCCAGCATGTCCAGCTGTTCCTTGCCCTTGCGGGCCGCGTGCAGGGCCGCCTCGTTGACCAGGTTTTCCAGGTCAGCTCCGGACATGCCCGGCGTTCCCTTGGCCAGCAGTTCCAGATCAACTCCTTTTGCCAGCGGTGAGCGCTTGGCATGAACCTGCAGAATCCGCGCCCGTCCCCGCAGGTCTGGCGCCGGAACCACCACCTGACGATCAAACCGGCCTGGACGCAACAGCGCAGGATCCAGAACGTCAGGACGGTTGGTGGCGGCGATCAGGATGACGCCTTCATTGGACTCAAAACCGTCCATTTCCACGAGCATCTGGTTCAACGTCTGCTCCCGCTCGTCATGCCCGCCGCCCAGTCCGGCTCCCCGCTGCCGCCCCACGGCATCGATCTCATCGATAAAGATCAAGCATGGTGCGTTTTTCTTGCCCTGGGTAAAGAGATCCCGAACCCGGGCAGCTCCAACCCCAACGAACATTTCCACAAAGTCCGAGCCGGAAATGGAAAAAAATGGAACCCCAGCCTCCCCGGCCACGGCCCTGGCCAGCAGGGTCTTGCCGGTACCCGGCGAGCCCACCAACAGGACGCCTTTGGGGATGCGCCCACCCAGCCGAGTGAACTTTTTCGGCTCCCGAAGAAATTCCACCACTTCCATCAGCTCGTCCTTGGCCTCGTCCACTCCGGCCACATCCTCAAAGGTGACCTTGGTGGATTCCTCGCTGAGCATCTTGGCCCTGGACCGGCCAAACGACATGGCCCGCCCACCGCCGGACTGCATCTGACGCATGAAAAAAATCCAGACTCCGATCAGCAACAAAAAGGGGAACCAGGAAATCAATACCGTGAAGTACCAGGGGGATGTATCTTCCGGCTCGCCCACCACACGCACATTGTTGTCCAGCAGGATCGAGACCAATTCCGGATCATTTGGGTTGAAGGAGACAAAACGCTGCTCATTGAGCAACACCCCCTGGATCCTCTGGCCCTGGATCTTGACTTCGGTGACCTCCCCATTTTGAATCCGGGTCAGCAACTCGCTGTAGCTCAGACGCTGTTCCTGGGCTGGCGGCTGACTGAACATGTTGAACAGCACTACCATGACCACAGAAATAGTGGCCCAGAGCAGCAAATTCTTGGAAAAATTATTCAATGCGGATTCCTCCAATATCAGTTTATCGCTTCAAAAGCGTTGTGGATTGTAAAAACCGAACCAGGATGTATGCAGCCATCCGCCTTGGATGCTGTCCATCTCCTGAGCATCGTGACGAAAAAAAATTGATGGCCATAAGCGTCTCGATCCCCTTCATGTCGCAATCACCAGATGGACTCCAGTCGCTCGATATCCGGTGCCGACGTGCATGACAATTTCAGAGTCGGGGCACCACAGGCCGCCATCCCGTGGAAATTTCCGAACCAAATGATATACGCCCTGTGGATCAACTTCCTTTGGCATGCCATTCCCGGCCGCAGAAAACCATTCTCGTGCTTGCGGATCAGGATCGAAATGGCTACAAGATGCATCTGGTTGCCCAGCTTGCGGCAAATTCAAGCAAGGGAAGCGTTTCGTCACCGGTGTGGCGCCTGGACTTCAAATCCAGTGGACGGTCGAGAGGTCGTCGGTAGGTTCGACTCCTATACGCTTCCGCCACATTCCTCTCCGCCCCGATCTTCCCCATCACGGTACCGCGACAGCCCCCCTTCTCGGCTTCGCTGCAGATTTCCAAAACCGTTCATTCCGAAGAGCGAATCTCTCGCAACCATGCCTGAAGATCGGCGATCTGACCTCGGACCGGAACCTCTCCCGTACCCCCTGGTGCACTGCGCCGGGCCACGGCCTGTTGGTAGTCCAGGGCGCTGAAGACGTCCTTGTTGATCAATGGCGAGAACCTCCGCAGTTCCTCCAGGGACAGTTCCTCCAGCCCTCGTTCTTGCGCCTCGGCAAAAGCCACCGCTCGCCCTACGGCATGGTGGGCGTCGCGAAAAGCCAGCCCCTTGCCCACTAAATAGTCGGCCAGTTCCGTGGCGTTGAGAAAGCCCTGACGCAACATTGCCAGCATCCGTTCGGGAACAAAGCCCATCTCGGCCATCATCGCGGCCATCAACCGCAACGAGGCGGAAACCGTCCTGTCCGTGTCGAAAAACGGCTCCTTGTCTTCCTGCAAGTCCCGATTATAGGTCAGCGGAAGGCCCTTGACCAGGGTCAACAAGGCGGTCAAGTCGCCGTAAACCCGTCCGGTTTTGCCGCGCATCAGCTCGGCAACATCCGGATTTTTCTTCTGGGGCATGATGCTCGATCCGGTGGCAAAAGCGTCCGGCAGGCGGACGAAACCAAAAGCCGGATTGGCCCAGAGGATCAGTTCCTCGCAAAGCCGGGAAAGGTGGGCCATGATCACGGAAGCGCAGAATACGGACTCCATGACAAAGTCCCGGTCGGCCACCGCATCCATGCTGTTGGTGAACATTCCTGGAAATCCCACCTCCCTGGCAACCATGGCCGGGTCGATGGGATAGGTGGTGCCGGCAAGGGCCGCGGCCCCCAGCGGACTGACCCGAACCCGTTGACGGGCATCGGCGATCCGGTCGAAATCCCGGCGAAACATCCAGGCGTAGGCCAGCAGATGCTGGGCCAGGCTGACCGGTTGAGCCGGTTGCAAGTGTGTGCAGCCGGGCAGCAGGGTCCGGACGTGCTCCGCGGCCCGGTTGACCAGCACATCAATGAGCTCCACAAGGCAAGCTTGCCACTGCGTCAGTGCCTCGTCGACATGCAGCCGGAAGCCCAGGGCCACCTGGTCGTTGCGGCTTCGTCCGGTGTGCAGGCGCTTGCCGGCCTCTCCGATCAGCTCGGTCAAGCGGGCCTCGATATTCATGTGCACGTCTTCCAACTCGTCACGCCAGACGAATGTCCCGGTCGCAACCTCGGCTTCCACCTGACGCAACCCCTCGACAATGGCCTCCACATCCTTGGGTCTGAGTACCCCCTGTCGGCCCAGCATCCGGGCATGGGCCATGGAGCCCCGAATATCCTGGGAGGCCAAACGTCGATCCGCCTGAACCGAAGCCGTGTATTCCTCCACAAGCCGGTTCGTGGCTGTTTCGAATCGTCCGCCCCACAATTTACCAGGGGATTCTTTTCCAGACATTATTGATTCCAGGCCCGTAGCCGCAGGGCATTCAGCCGGATGAAGCCAGCCGCGTCGGCCTGATCATAGACCATGTCCTGCTCAAAGGTGGCCAGTTCCGGGTTGTACAGGGAGGCGTCCGACTTGCGGCCCAGGACCGAGACCGAACCTTTATACAGCTTGAGGCGCACGGTTCCCCGGACCCGTTCCTGGGTCTTGTCGATAAAGGCCTGCAGGGCCTCTCGCTCCGGAGCAAACCAGAATCCGTTGTAGACCATGGCCGCGTATTGCGGGATGAGTTGGTCACGCAAGCGCATGGTTTCCCGGTCCATGGTCAACCCTTCCAGGTCACGGTGCGCGGCCTGCAGAATCGTTCCTCCCGGCGTTTCGTAGACACCGCGGGATTTCATGCCCACAAAACGGCTCTCCACCATGTCCACGCGTCCGATGCCGTGCCGCCCGCCCAAAATATTCAATTCCGCCATGATTTCCGCGGGGCTCAACTCCCTCCCATTGAGGGCCACCGGGTTGCCGGCAACAAAGTCGATGGTGGCAGTCTCCGGCTGATCCGGGGCCTGTTCCGGCGCAACGCACATCATGTACGTGTGCGGCCCGGGTTCGGCCCAGGGGTCTTCCAGCTCACCGCCTTCAAAGGAAAGATGCAACAGATTGCCGTCGCAGGAATAGGGCTTGTCCTTGGTCACGGTCACGGGAATATCGTGTTTCCGGGCATAGTCGACACAGTCCGTGCGGGAACAGAGATCCCACTCCCGCCAGGGAGCGATGGTTCTGATGCTCTTGTCCAGGGCCGCCGCGGTCAGCTCGAAGCGAACCTGGTCATTGCCCTTGCCGGTGGCTCCGTGGGCAATGGCCTGGGCGCCTTCGGCCCGGGCGATCTCCACCATCCTCTTGGCGATCAGCGGACGGGCAATGGAGGTACCCAGCAAATATCGGCCCTCGTACACCGCATTGGCCCGCATCATCGGAAAGATGTATTCCCGGGCAAACTCTTCCCGCAGGTCCTCCACATAGGCTTTGGCCGCCCCGGTTTCCAGCGCCCGGCGCTCCACGCCGGAAAGGTCCTCACCCTGCCCCAGGTCCGCGGTAAAGGCGATCACCTTGCAGGAATAGGTTTCCTTGATCCATTTCAAAATGACCGACGTATCCAGGCCGCCGGAGTAGGCCAAAACCACCGTATCAATGTGTTGCTGCATTGCTGAATATCCGTCCTGTCATATGACACTGAAGTTGGCTCAATGATGAAAATTTTTATCCACGGTCCGTTCAAAATTCCCAGGAGCGAAGTACAATGGACCGACAAAAATCAAAACGTTTTTTCGGCCATGAAGGTTTGCACGGCCCACGCAACTGTCCTGAGTTTTTCAACGGATAGTCGGAGTTATTCCGCGAAAACCCACTCCAGCAAGGCCTTTTGCATATGCAGTCGATTTTCGGCCTGGTCCCAGACCAGGGAGGCCTCGCTTTCCATGACCTCGTCGGTGATCTCTTCGCCGCGCTTTGCCGGAAGGCAGTGCAGGACCTTGCAGTCCGGCCGGGCCAGGGCCAAGAGCCGGGAATTGACCTGAAAGGGTGCAAAAACTTCCCGGCGATCTTCAGCGGCATCCTCCTGCCCCATGGAGGCCCAGACATCGGTATTCACATAGTGCGCCTCACTCACCGCTTCCTTGGGATCGTGGGTCACCACCACGTTGGCCCCGTTCTCCCGGGCATCCTGCAAGACCTCCGGATTCGGTTCGTATCCTGCCGGAACGGCCAAATACAATGAAAACGGGAAGTGCACGGCCGCATGCAACCAGGAGTTGGCCATATTGTTCCCATCACCGACCCAGGCAATCTTCAGGCTCGGGATGTCCGGGGTCTGCTCGAAAATGGTCAGCATGTCGCTCATGACCTGGCATGGGTGGTGCAGATCGGTCAGGGCGTTGACCACCGGAATCCCGCCCATGGACGCCAACTCGTCCAGCACCTCTTGGGCAAACGTCCGGACCACGACGCCCTGGACATAGCGCCCAAAGACCCGGGCCGTATCCCTTAATGGCTCATTGCGTCCAAGCTGGGAGTCCTTGTTGGTCATGAACAGGACATTACCGCCCAAGTCGCGAATGGCCACCTCAAAAGATATCCGTGTCCGGGTCGAGGCTTTTTCAAACAGCAGGATCAGCGTCTTGCCGTCAAGAAGGGTCGATCGCCATGCAGATGTCTTGATTTCCTTGGCCCTGGTCAGCATGTTCCAGGCCTCGGACCGCTTCAAGTCGGTGATTTGCAAAAAATGTCGAGCCATCTCGTCCTCACGCACGCCCCAAAGGGATTCAAGGTAATAAGACCCCTCGACCCGGTCCACACCGTGAACACGCGTCAGGAGCACCTCTTGCGGAAAGAAAAATGTTGAGCATAGCCTGGGGATTTGCCGGTGTAAAGAAGCAAATCCACTGAACGGCCAAGGCTTCTGAACCGCATGGCACCAGTCTCAGCCTTTTCAGAGAAACCCCAGCCAAGCGGTTGCCCAGCGGCACCCCATGGCCTTGCGACAGAGCCCCTGCACGGCATCCCTCCATCCCTGCCAACAAGACAGAAAAAAGGGCTCATCCCCACATTGAGGATGAGCCCGTCAAGACCATGCAGACACAGAGTCGCAGCCGGCGCCTTGCCGTTCCGCTTAGCTGAGCGCTGAAAGAGTCCTGATCCGTAGTCCGTTCAAATATCCCAAGTGCACGGAGCAATCCGGCGCGTAATAAAGAGTCTCGTGATGAAATACGAGAATGCGTCTTTGACAAAAGCACGTGCCGGAGCAACGGGCCAGCAATTGGAAGGTTCTCAACGGGCGGTTAGGCATATTGGCGACACTCCTCCTCACCTTCCACTTCCCCGGCCAAGCAGACCATATTGCGACCACCGGCCTTGGCTCGGTAAAGAGCAGCGTCAGCCTGCGCGAAAAGATCGACATCCCGGGCAAACAAGCCTGTTTCGAGGGAGGCAATGCCGATGCTGGCCGTGACCTTGAAAAATTTCCCTTTATAGTGAAAACGACGCTTGGCAATGGCTATACGCAGTCGCTCAGCCAGAAACCAGGCCTGTTCCTCCGTCGTATGCGAAAGCAGCATGACAAACTCCTCACCGCCAAACCTGGCGGCCAAATCCGAACTGCGCAGCATTTCCTGCAACAGCCTCCCGATTTCCTGAAGCACCATATCGCCGGCCTGGTGGCCATATGTATCATTGACCCGCTTGAAATGGTCCAGGTCCATGATCATCAGGGTCAATGGAATGCGGTACCGCTGATGGCGCTTGAGCTCTTGAATCATCCGTTCGTCAAAAAAATGACGATTGGGCAGTCGGGTCAGCGCATCTCGATCCGCCCTGGTGCGCATCTCCCGAAAGAGCAATGCATTGCGCAGTGCCAGGGCCAGATGGTTCACGGCCGCCAAAATGGTCTGGAGGCGGTCGCGACCCAACCGGGAAATTTTTTCCGAGGCAATACTGATGCACCCGAAACTTTTTCCACCAAAGCGCAAGGGCAACACCAGAACGGCCTCACTGGTGACCTCCTGCAGTTCCCCGGCCCCTTCCATCCTGGACATGAAGTTGACGTGGTAGTTGTCAATAGCTTCGTCAGCATGCTTCACCGCGCTTTGCAACAGAAAGGCAATCATCTTGTCCTGCATGATTTTGCCGGAATACTCATGAATGAATAATTCCGCTTCCAGACGATGTTCCTTGTCAGCTTGCCAGAATATGGCGTCCACACTTTTGACCGGCAACAGGATCTGGAGATCCTGGTGGGCTTGATGCAAGATTTCAACAGGATCCAGGGAAAAACTTGCATTGGTGAGAATTTTATTAAAAAATTGTAGTAAATCAGCCTGGCGGGAAAGAATTTCTCGTTCCAGGCAGATTTCCTGGGCCATATGGTAAAGGTCCTTGTACATTCCTTGCGAATCTTGGAGTTGCCTGACCAGTCGCTGGACCCGCTCCGGATCGAGAGGATACCGCAAAACCGCCGTGAAACCGGCATCAATAACCCGTTCCAGATCGGCCTGGGCCACTTCTGCGTCCAGGATGAGCACCCGCGGCAGGGATTCCTCCTGCTGAAGGCCGTCACGGACCAACGCATTGATCCGGCCATGCACCCCTCTCCAGGAGATCAAGGCCATCAGCGGCGAATGGCTCCCGGATTGCTTTCCAGCCCCTGCGAAAGGGTGGCGCTCAAGAGATGATTCCGGACCAAGAATAGCCTGAATTTCCTCCTCTTGTCGCTGACTCAGCCCGACAGAGAGGATTGTGGCCTGATTCTGGGACTCGCTCATGCGCATATGGTGCACTCCTGGGTTATGGATCATGGCAGCTCACGCGGAGTATTTTGCAAAACCAAAGCCAACCCAGGAGATATGCTGAATATTCGCTGGACGCGTCCCTGAACATCCTCCTCACGCTCCATCCGCATACCATCAAAAAGGGCCGTGAAGCATGCTTCACGGCCCTGAACGGATCACAATACGTCAAAAAAATGCCGGATTTCAGTGTTGATGGATGCCCCCTCCAGGCGAGCGGGACCTCAACCGCACCCCCCACCGTCGCCAGTGCACCCCATGGTTTGACAACCTTTCCCTTCGCGGCGGCGTTTGAATGCGCTCACATTGCCGCTGGTATAGACGGCCTCAAGTCCTTCCTGGATAAAGCCGCTCATCTCCAAGGGGGTGATGCCCTCTTCACTGAGAATGGCCATGGGCGTATCGCCGACCCCGGAAACAAGAACGGCCCGGCAGTCCTTGAGCAGTTCGGCCATATCGTACCAGCGCTTGGCGCCGCCCCCCTTGGGGGGGGCCTTCCGCACTTCCAGCATGGCATAGGTTCCGTTTTGCGGCCCCCAGATCTGAAAAGACGGTGCTTCGCCAAGGTGCTGATTGACCAACACGCCTTCCATGCTGGCCACGGCCACGAATGGTTTATCCACAGTGCGCATGGGTGGCAATGTCTTGGAGCAGGAACTCAGACAGGAAGCGAGTTCCGAGGATTTGTCCTGGTCCAGGAGCCCCACTGCATCAGCCCGACACCGCTTGCAGTGTCGCATCTGCGGCAGGTACGCTTCGGCCTTGCCGCGAATGATCTCCATTTCTTCCTTGCCAGGCTCGGGAACATCCTCAAAAATTGTTTCCGCCGTGGGATACAAAGGCATGCAGTTCAACAGGTCCACCCCGAGTTCACGCATCGTTACGGCGATGGCGTCAATATGCATGTCATTGACCCCTGGGGTGACAATGGTATTCACCTTGACGGTGATACCCCGTTCCTTGAGTCCCCGGATAGCCGCTTCCTGACGCTTCCACATCAGCTTGGCCGCTTCCAGACCACGATAGATTTTCTTGCCGTCCCGCACCCAGGCATAGAATTCCTTGCCGATTTCCGGATCCACCGCATTCACGGTAATGGTCATGTGCGTGACACCAAATTCTTTGAGCGCATCCAGGTGGGCCGGGACCCCCAGGCCGTTGCTGGAAAGACAAAAAAGCATCTGGGGGAAGCGTTCCCGGATCAAACGCAGCGTCTCCAAGGTTTCGTCCGGATTGGCAAAAGGATCTCCCGGACCGGCGATGCCGACCACCGTGATGCGCGGTTCCTTTTCCAGAACCCGTGCCAGATATTCCAAAGCCTGGTAGGGCTTGAGCACCGCCGAGGTCACCCCCGGACGCGATTCGTTCATGCAATCGTACTTGCGGTTGCAGTAGTTGCACATGATGTTGCATTTGGGAGCCACGGGAAGATGGATGCGTCCGCAGTCGCCCTTGGCTTTAACGTTGAAGCAGGGATGCTTGGTGGTATCTGGAGTGCTCATGGCTGCTATCCTTATGTATTTTGAAAAATTCAGGAGTCGAAATTCAGAATATTATGTCAATGATTTCCTGAAACGTTCGAATGGAATCCATGTTTCTCACGCTTCGCCCCGCCAGAACCTGACTGTTCCTGTCTCCTGAATTCTGATTTCTGACTTCTGAATTCTACCCATCCTTATATATACCCGTACCCAATCGGCGAATCATCCTGTTTCTTCTTGATCAGCGCGTTGACGATCATGTCGTAGAGATTCAACGCTCCCCGGTAGCCGACATGGAGGACACGCTGGGAACCAAATCGATCGTGGATCGGGAAGCCCACGCGAATCAGCGGAATGTTCCGGGCCCGGGCCAACCCGCGGTAGCCTTTGCTGTTGCCGACCACCAGGTCCGGTTCCAGGGCTTCGGCCTCCGCAACGATCTGGTAGAAATCCACACCGTCGCGGACCAGCGGGGGTTCTCCCGGGAACTCCTCGGTGACCGCGGCGATGGCCTCGGATAGTCCTCCGGATTCGCCGCCGGAGGCCACCAAAACCGGTTTCACCCCGATTTCACTCAAAAAGGAGGTTATACCCACAACCAGATCCTCTTCGCCGTAAACCACGGCCTTTTTCCCGGCAACGTACTTGTGGCCGTCCACCATGGCATCCAGCAACTGCCCGCGTTCCAGCGCGTAGCGACGCGGGGCGGCACAGCCGGCCAGCGACTCCAGGGTGGTGAACAGGGCATCGCTTTCACGCAGCCCGATGGGCAGTCCCAGGGAATGGTGCGTGACTCCGTATTTTTCCCGCAGCACTTCACCGGCACTGAGATCAGGCTTGATGGTCCGGCCGAACTCGATGCTGGCCCTGGCGCCGGACATGGCCCGGACCGCATCCAGGGGCGTGCCTCCGCCGGGAATGTTTTGGTAGTCTTCCAGTGCCGGGCCATCCAGGGTTTCGGAATAATCCGGCAGAATCGTCATCGGCAGACCGAAATGAGCGAAAATGTCCTGAAGATGGCGGATGTCCTCCGGAGAAACGAAACCGGAAAAGAGATTTACGCCGTCATGCTTGGCAGCCTCTGGATCGGCCAGCTGGCCGGTCATGGCCCGGACCGCGGCATGAAACCCCTCCATGTGTGATCCGCCATAGGACGGGGTGCTGACGTGGACCAGCGCGGGCATGTCGCCGTTCAGTCCGGCCAGACATTCCTTCTTGAACTCGTGCAAAATCATGGACACATCGTCGCCGATGGTCTCGGTCAGGCAGGTGGTGGCAATGCCCACGGCCTGGGCCTTGTATTTGCCGATCACATTGAGCAGGCCCTGCATCAGGTTGGCCTTTCCTCCGTAGACGGCGTCCTTTTCCCCGAGGCTGGAGGAGGCGATGTCCATGGGCTCCCGAAAATGGCTGATGATATACCGCCGCATGTAGGTCGCGCACCCCTGGGAGCCGTGCAGAAAGGGAACGCAGCCTTCCAGGCCCTTGAACGCCAATGCCGCCCCCATCGGCGTGCACATCTTGCAGGCGTTGGTGGTGGAAACAAACGGTTCAGCCTTTTTCATGACACCCTCCCTGTTGCAGCGCATGCCGGGACGTCCGGAGATGCAATCGGCGACTTTCGTCGTCTCGGGGTGAAGTTCCAGACCGGACTGGTCACCGTGGCATGCACCTCCTTGGCGAAGTTGTACATGCCCAAGAACCCTTCCAGGGCCTCTTTGCGCTCATGGTTGTGATCACAGAAGCCGACCCCCAGCTTGTAGGCGATAGGCCGCTCCTTGACCCCACCGACAAAAATGTCGACGTCCTTTTCCTTGATGAACGCCGAGAGTTCCAAGGGATTGGTATCATCCACGACGATCGTTCCCTCATCCGTGATCTCGGCCAATTCCTGATAATCTTCCTGGGTGCCGGTCTGAGAGCCGACCATGACCACGTCAATGCCCAGGTGACGAAATGACTTGACCAGGGAAAAGGCCTTGAAGGCTCCGCCGACATAGATCGCCGCCTTCTTGCCCACCAAGTCTTTGCGCAACAGCTGCAGCTTGGGGTACAGGTCACGGAGTTCCTCTCTGACCAGCTCCCGGGTTCGAGTCATGATTTCCGGGTCCTTGTCCTCAAAAAATTTGGCGACTTCATACAGGGCGTCAGACATGTCCTCGATGCCGAAATAGGAAACCTTCTTGAAGGGTATGCCGTACTTCTGCTGCATCATCTTGGCCAAATCCATGGTCGCTCCGGAGCACTGGACCAGATTCAGGGCCGCGCCGTGAGCCCGGCGCACCTCCTCCACCCGTCCGTCGCCGGTGATGTTGGCCACCACCTCCACCCCCATCCGCCTGAGGTAGTCCTGAATGATCCAGATTTCTCCAGCCAGATTGAAATCGCCGAGAATATTCACGCTCAAGGGAGAAATGGCCGAGGTGTCACCGGTGCCGACAAGCGTGAACATGGCCTGGCAGGCCGCCAGATAGCCTTCCCGCTTGTTGCCCTTGAATCCTTCGGACTGGACCGGAATGACCGGGATGCCTTTTTCCGCTTCCACTTTCTTGCAAACGGCCTTCAGGTCGTCGCCGATAATACCAACAATACAGGTGGAATAGACAAACGCCGCATTGGGTTTGTGCAGGTCGATCAACTCCAGCAAAGCCTGATACAATTTTTTTTCTCCGCCGAAGATCACGTCCTTTTCACGCAAATCCGTCGAAAAACTGAGACGGTGCAGTTCAGGTCCCGAGGACATGGCCCCACGGATGTCCCAGTTGTACACAGCGCATCCAATGGGGCCATGCACCAGGTGCAGGGCATCGGCAATGGGATAGAGCACCACCCGGGATCCGCAGAACACACAGGCCCGCTGGCTAACGGCTCCGGCCAGGCTGTTCTTGTTGCAGGAGATGGAGAAAGGCTCCGCGCCCTTTGCTCCCTTGCGCTGAATCTGTGCTTTTCGTTCCTCAAAGATCACGGGTTCCATGGTTTTCTCGCTTTGCTATTTGGTGGTGTAGGGCGTGGTTTGCAGCTGTTCCAAAAGGTCCGTCACGGCCACAAACCACCATCCGCCCGTTACAGCAGATATTCCTTGGCGGGCTGGCCCTCTTCCAACCCGTCCAGGATGGCATCCACCGCATCTTCGCTATCCACTTTCCCGAACCACCATCCTTCGGGATAAACGACCATCACCGGACCGTTTTCGCACTGCTTCAGACACCCTGTGCTGGTCACCAGAACGTCCAGACCGCGGTCCAGAATCTCTTCGTCAATATAGGGCAACAGACCAATTGTACTTTTATGGCAAACCCCCTTGGGCTCACCCTTGGTCCGAAAACTGGCGCAAACAAACAAATGATGCTTTGGCTTTTCCACGTTATTTCTCCTCGCCTATCCCAGCGCATCCCCTTGGCCGCCCTGGTTTTTCATGTTTCCGTATTCCCTACGGCAATCTTCAAGAAGCCTTCTGACTCCTGAATCCTGACTCCTGAATTCCGTTCTCCGTCCCCTGCCTGCTGTCCTCTGACCTAGTACGTCAACTCGAAGCAATCTTCCGGAGCGTCGCGGTCAATGCGGGTCAGCAGGGCGTCCAGAATCTTTTCCAGTAGGCGCAATCCGCCCTTATAGCCGACCGTGGGAAAGTACTGATGACCGACGCGATCAATAATCGGGAAGCCGTGGCGGATCAGTGGGATGTCCTCGTCCCGGGCGATGTATTTGCAGTAGGTGTTGCCGATGAGCAGATCCACGGGATCATTCTTGATCCACTGATGCAGCAGGAACATATCCCCAAGAGCCTTGACATTGACCGGAAAGGGACTGTCCTTGGTGATTTCCTTGATCCGGGCCTCGAACTTCTTGCCCGGCGTTCCGGTGACGATGTGCACGGGGCACATGTCGATGGAGGTCAGGAATTCGGTCAAAGCGATGACCTGGTCCGGATCGCCCACCAGGGCCACCTTTTTGTGGTAGAAGTACTGGTGCATGTCCGAAATCAAATCCACCAGCTGCCCGCGCTCATGGGCGATCAGGTCCGGAACGTGGCGGCCGGTGATCATGCGCAGGGCGTCAATGAACCGGTCCGTGGCCTTCAGGCCGATGGGCAGGTCCAAAATCTTGCAAGGAACTTTGTGGGTGCTGTCCAAATACTTGGCGCCCTCGGCCGAGGCCCATTCGCCCAGAGCCAGGGTCCCGATGCTGTCCCCCGTGGAGCGCAACTCGGGAACGGTCGTACCGCCGTCCGGGAACATTTTGTACTCGCCGGTCAGCGGGCCATTGAGCACGCCGGAGGTATCCGGAAAAAGGATTGTCTGCACACCCATGGCCGTGGCCAGACGCTTGAGTTCCTCCATGTCCGAGGGCTCCACAAAACCGGGAATGATGTTCACCTTGCCATTCTTCTTTCCGGTCTTCTCGGAAAACCCCTTCAACGTGCCCATGACCATGTTCGCGAAACCGGTCACATGGGAACCCACATAACTGGGGGTGGAGGCGCTGACCACGAACTTGCCCTCGGGAATCTTTCCCTCCTGGCGGGCCTTGTCCGTAATCTGGGGCACGTCATCCCCAATGGTTTCGGACAGGCACGTGGTGTGCACGGCGATTACGTCAGGTTCATACACGGTGAAGATATTGTTGATGGCCTGGAGCAGATTGGCCTGGCCGCCAAAAACGGACGCCCCTTCGGTAAACGAACTGGTGGCCGCGGAAACCGGCTCCTTGTAGTGCTTGGTCAGCGCGCTGCGGTGATAGGCGCAGCACCCCTGGGAACCGTGGCTGTGCGGCAGGCATCCATGGATGCCCAGGGCCGCGTACATGGCGCCCACGGGCTGGCAGGTCTTGGCCGGGTTGATGGACAGCGCCTTGCGTTCCTTGATTTCTACTGGAGTGTGTCGGAGTAATGTCATGATTGTATCCTTCCTTCGCTTATTCCCAGACGTACGTTGCGGAAAGTTCCGGCTTCTCCTGCCAAGGGGCCTTCATGTAGGACCAGACCTTGCTGTTGATCATCCGGTCGATATCCCTGAAGAAATTGATGGCGCCCTTGAATCCGGCATAGGGACCGCCGATGTCGTAGTTGTGCAGCTGCTTCAGCGGAATGCCCAGCTTCTGAACCGAGTATTTTTCCTTGATGCCGGCGCAGAAGATGTCCGGCTTCATGATTTCGATCAGCTTCTCGGCCTCGTACTGGTTCACGTCGTCGATAACCAGGGACTTGTTCGGCATATCCGGAATCATTCCCGCGTAGTCCTTGAACTTGAATCCGGCTTCTTCCAGCTTTTTCAGCTCTTCCTCGGTCTTGCGCGGATTGTAGTTTTCCGTGCAGGCCTCGACCTCCAGCTCTTCGATGTTCCGGCTGTCCGCGTCGATCTTGATCTCCGGAATGACGTGGCGGCCCTCATAATCGTCGCGGTGGGCGAACTCGTATCCCGCGGAAATGGTCCGCATGCCGATCTCGTTGAACAGTTCCTGGTAGTGGTGGGCCCGGGAGCCGCCGACGAAAAGCATGGCCGTCTTGCCTTCGGTCCGGGAACGCACGTCATCCATGACCGTTTTGATATCCGGCATCTCCGCGGCAATCACGGCCTCCACCCGCTCGGTCAGCTTGGGTGAATCGAAGTACTGGGCGATTTTGCGCAGGGATTTGGCCGTGGCCTCCGCCCCGATGAAATTTACCTTGATCCAGGGAATCCCGTACTTGGTCTCCATCATTTCCGCGACGTAGTTGATGGAGCGGTGGCACATGACCGTGTTCAGATCCGCGTTGTGGGCCGTGGCAAACTGCTCGTAGGTGGAGTTGCCGCTGAAGGTGGAGACCACGGTGATCCCGCAGGCGTCCAGAATCCGGTCGATTTCAAACCCGTCACCGCCGATATTATACTCACCCAGCAGATTGATCTTGAACTCGCCGACCTTGACCGCCCCTTCGGTACCCAAAACGTGCTTGAAGATCTGGTTGTTGGCGATGTGGTGCCCCGCGGACTGGCTGACACCCTTGTAGCCCTCGCAGCTGAACCCGAAAATATTGATCCCCAGCTTTTCCCTCATTTCCTTGGACACGGCATGGACATCGTCGCCGATCAGGCCCACCGGACAGGTGGAAAATACGGCGATAGCCTTGGGATTGAAGAGTTCGTAGGCTTCCTGAATGGCCTGCTTCAGCTTCTTTTCCCCACCGAAGACAATGTCGTTCTCGTTCATGTCCGTGGAAAAGGCGTAGGTCATGAAGTTTTCGTCCGCGTCGGTTTCGGTGTGGGTCTGATTGCGCCGGGTCAACCAGGAATAGAAGCCGCAGCCGATGGGACCGTGAGTGATGTTCACGATATCCCTGGTCGGGCCGAGAATAACGCCCTTGCAACCGGCATAGGTGCACCCGCGCATGGTGATGATTCCCGGGATGGTCCGGACGTTGGCGCCCATTTCCGGAGTCGTTGCGCCCTCCGCCTCGTTGACCATGATCTGCTTGGCCCGCTTGCGGGCCACTTTAGTAGGGTATTTCTTCAACAGATCCTGCACGATATCAGTGGGATCCATCTTGACGGCCTTTTTCTTCTTCGCGATGGTGCTCATGCTTCCTCCTGGCTCAGCCAATCTTAATCGATTGATTTGTTTCCTTTTTCTCCAGTGCGGACCCGAACGGAGTCAAACACCGGACAGACAAAAATCTTCCCGTCTCCAGGCTTGCCGGTCTTGTTCACATCGATAATGGTTTCCACCACATCCTCCACCTGATCATCGGCAACGATCACCGAAAAAACCCGCTTGGGATACAGTCGTCCCTTTTCTCCGAGCAATTCGGAGGCTTCTTCGTAGCCTTTTTCCGCCCCTTTGAGCAGAGCGGAATTGATCAGCCCCTTGCCGCGCCCCTGGGCTTCCAGGGCGAAGAAGGCAGGAATGCCCGCTTCGGCCAGTGCCTCTTTGGTCTTGTTGACCATGTTCATCCGGATAACGGCGGTGATCTCTTTCATACGCCGACCCCCTTCAGGTCCGCCCCTTCCGTCTCCTTGACGCCGGAACTGATGGTGTACATTTCCTCTACAGGGCTGATGAAGATTTTTCCGTCGCCAAAAGCGCCCTTCTCACCGGTGCGGGCTCCCTCCATGATCGTCTTGACCACGAAGTCCTTGTCCATTTCACCAACCACGCTCATCAGCAAAACCTTGGGGATCTCGTCATAGGTGATCTCCCCGATCTTGATGCCGCGCTGCTTGCCGCGACCAGCCACGGAAAATTTGGTGACCGCCGGATACCCGGCATCCATCAACAGCTTCAAAACATCATCAACCTTTTCAGGCCGTACAATGGCTCGGACCATCATCAACATTGCATTTCTCCCTCTTGGTTCATACGTGAATCGGAATAGTTTCAGCCAAATGGGTCGACACGACCGTGCCTAGTTGGCAATCCCGAAATCGATCAGCAGTTTTTCCAGATTATCGATTTCCAGAGGCTTGGGCACCACGAACATGTCGTTGCCGTCGATCTTATTGGCCAGGGCCCGGTACTCGTCGGCCTGGGCATGCGTGGGATCAAAATCAATGACCGTCTTGCGGTTGATTTCCGCGCGCTGGACCATGTTGTCCCTGGGGACAAAGTGGATCATCTGGGTTCCCAGCTGCTTGGCCAGCTCCTGGATCATCGCCTCTTCGTTATCCACCTTGCGGCTGTTGCAGATCAGTCCGCCCAGGCGCACGCCGCCGGCCTCGGAAAACTTCACAATCCCCTTGCAAATGTTGTTGGCCGCGTACATGGCCATCATTTCACCGGAAACAACGATATAAATTTCCTGGGCCTTGCCTTCACGAATGGGCATTGCAAACCCACCGCAGACCACGTCGCCGAGGACGTCGTAAAAGACGTAGTCCAGGTTCTTGTCTTCCTTGTAGGCGCCAAGCTGTTCCAGCAGGTTGATGCTGGTGATGATCCCCCGGCCGGCGCATCCCACCCCCGGCTCCGGACCACCGGACTCGGTGCAGACCGTGCCGGCGTAGCCGCCCAAAAGCACATCATCGAGTTCAACGTCCTCACCTTCCTCACGCAAGGTATCCAGGACCGTTCGCTGGTGCAGACCGTGCAACAGCAGTCGGGTGGAATCCGCCTTGGGATCACAACCGACGATCATCACTTTGCGGCCCATTTCGCCCAGAGCGGCAACCGTATTCTGTGTTGTCGTAGACTTTCCGATCCCGCCTTTTCCATAAATAGCAACCTTGCGCATTTGAAAACCTCCCGTGGATTGAGTGTTGAGAATGGAAGGCTTAGGGCAAGGAGCGTGCCAGTGAAGCCAAACAGAAAAAACTCAGCAAACTAACCATTAAATTTCAAAATGATATGAATTATTTTTGCGTCCATCCCATTTGCACAAAAGATTGTGGGACACGACAAAACAATCAAACATTTTTGTAGCATCCTACAATTTAGTTTGATGTAACATCACTCTCTTCCGTGTCCGCTTGATGACCAAAGATCCGGCAAAGCCCTTTTTCCGGCTGTTTTGCCTGGCGATTCACCTGCTCCGCCTCCAAACAGAAGGGGAGTGGCATTGATTGTGCTGTATTGCTGTCTGCAGGGTGAAAGGACTTCAAAAATTTTTCGAGCTACAACCCTGCCGATGGAATGGGGTCGCACCACGAAAAAAAGCAGAATGGGGAAATCTCAATGCTCTTAGACAGTACGCTACGGGAAGGGGCCCAGATGTACGGGGTCTATTTCACGGACACCATGCGCCGAGAGATCCTTGCGGGATTGATCCGCTGCGGTGTGGAGGAAGTGGAAATCGGCTGGGCTGGCCAGGATGGACTGCAAGGGTTGCTGCAGCATGCCCGGCGAATTGATCCGGCCGAAAATTGTGCGCTCACCGTCTGGTCGCCACTGCGCCGCCTGGACCTGGAAACCATGGCTGCCATGGGCGTCCGGCGCCTGCAATTCGGTGTCCCGGTTTCAGATGCGCACCTAAAAAACCGTCTGGCTCTGGACCGGAAAGGTCTCCTCCGACGATTGCGAACTATCCTCCAGCAGGCCGTGGACCTGAATATCTCCTTTATCGGGGTAGGCCTGGAGGATGTTTCCCGAGCGGATATGGATTTTGCGCTCCAGGTTGCCCGGGAGGTGGAATTGTCAGGGGGGCAGCGGATTCGCCTTTCGGACACGGTGGGCCTGCTGACGCCGCTGGAAACGGCAAGACTTATACAGCGCTTCGTGCGCCAAACCGACCTGCTGGTGGGGTTTCACGGCCATGATGATTTTGGTATGGGCACAGCCAATGCGGTCACGGCGCTGGCTTCCGGAGCGCAGAGTGTGGACGTATCCGTCCTGGGCATCGGAGAGCGCTCCGGAATCGCTGCGCTGGAGGAAGTCGCCGCGCACCTGAATGTCCGACAAGGAGCGGAATATAATTTGTCGGAATGTGTCAGCCTGGCTCGTGCGGTCGCCGAGGCAGCCGATATCTCCGTCGCCCGCAACAAGGCCCTGGTGGGTGACGACATTTTTGCCTGTGAAACCGGACTGCATCTTCAGGGGATAGCCAAGGCCCCGGCCTTGTTCGAGCCCTTTGCCCCGGAGCAGGTTGCCGGAACCCGAAAGCTCAGCCTGGGGGGCAAGTCCGGAAAAGCCGCGGTGCATCTGGCCGCGGATCGCCAGGGTATCAGCTTGTCTGGGCAACGGATGGAAATCCTGACCCGCCGCGTCCGTGAACTCTCGCAGTCCCTGGCCCGACCGTTGCGTGATGAGGAATTTCAGGTGTTGGTCGATACAACGGCCGAGCACCATGCCGTCCACCTGGACAGGGAGTGATCCCGGACGGAGGTACGGCAGGACCATGCATTGTGAACGGCCGTCCTTCTGGAGGTGACATCCCATCAAACAAAAGCGTGCGGACATGGTCTAAAGAAACTCTGCGTTCTGACCGATACAACCAAGAAGGCATCGTTGTTGAATCGGCCAACAAGGAGGAATTATGGAACTTGGAAGTGCAGCACAAGGTCAAGCCGGGGCTGCCATGATGGCCCAGACCCTGCAAAATGCGACCATGGGAGTGGATGTTGTAACAAAAACCCTTGGCGCCGCCAGTCAGGTCAACACCGGAGCAGGCGGCGGGGAATCGAACACGGATTCACGAGCGGTGGCCGAAGCCACCGGAAAAGGTCTCAAAATCAACGCAACAGTCTAAACTGGCGCCCAATAAAACGATGCCGTTTTCGTAACATACGAAAAGTCGGAAAAATATCCCTCATCGTCGTGAGTTGAGACATCGTCGGCGCTGAAAATCGCCTTTTCGTCAACATGCCAACCGGCCGGCCACGGGGTACCCCATGGCCGGCCGGTTGTTTTGGAAACTCCTGACGGGATTCACCATCCGTTAGTGTGCACCCTGTCTTCCCTGAACCGCTCTGTATGGACAAACTCCTGGGCAGGCCAGCCCAGAGGAATAATGGCATGGGGTTCCACACCGTCAGGCAGACTGAGAATCCGGCGAACCGCATCCATCCGCTCCTGGATCGGACAGACCCCGGTCCAGACCGTGCCCAGTCCAAGGCCTCTCGCGGCCAGGAGCAGGTTCTGGACCGCCGCGGCCAAGTCCTGAACCCAGTAGCCGGGGAATTTCTCCAAGGCCAGTTCCGCGCAAACCACGATGCCCACAGGGGCCTGCCGGAGCATGCCCACATACGGGTGTATCCGGGACAACGCATCCCTCAAGCCCGGGTCCGTGACGATCACAAAATGCCAAGGCTGGGCATTGCCCGCACTGGGCGCGAACATGGCCGCGGCGAGAATCTTTTCCAAATCCGCCGCACCCACCGGCTTATCCGGGTCGAATTTACGAATACTGCGTCGCGTGTGCATTGCTTCAAACACGTCCATGGCCATACCTCCGTTTTTTGAAGATCCCCCGTCGTTGCCCCAAGTTCTGCCACGGCAAGGCCAAGAGATTGATCGCGCTCCGATGGGCAGACGGATGACAAAGGTTGTTCCTTCCCCGCGCCGACTCTCAAAAAAAATCTCTCCCTGATGTTTGTCCACCACCACATTGTAGGCAATGGTCAGCCCCTGTCCGGTGCCTTGACCCACCTCCTTGGTGGAATGTCCACCCCGGACTTTCCGCCAAGAGGCGCCCCTTCGCCGTCAAACCGTTTTTCCTGGTAAAGTTGCGGAGGTGAATCATCCACAACCAGAATACGTCGTGATCTGCTCATTCGCCCATCTCCCCAGAACAATCCCCATTGACTCCGGACAGACGGACAATGCGGGTCGCTCTGACGTCCGTGATGGTTTCGTGGCCGGACCACTCATGCTGCCTGGAAACATGTGCATCCCAAGTAATAATCTCCAGGGAAACGTATTGAAAAAGTCCTTATCCGCAGACCGTTCAAAAAAACCAAGACAAGGAGCAATCCGGCACTTACTGGAGAGTCAGGCACCGAATACGAGAAAGTGCCTTTGACAAAAGTACGTGCCGGAGCAGAGATGTAACAATTGGGACTTTTTGAAAGGAATGCTAAGCATTTTCAGACGTTTTCACATCGCTGCCGGTCATCCCGAAAAGCTCCTTGGCCATGTCTTCCCAAATGGGAATGCAATCACCAAGGCCGCATGATTCAAGATAATCCCGGCCAGGGCCCTCAACTTTACCCGCGGGGCCTTCAGGCTGGATGCCGATAATAAGCGCGTTGGCGCCATGCAGGGCAGTCAACGGCGTGAAATGGGTCGTTGTACTCCGTGCCGGTTCATGGTGAAAGGCGATGGCCTCCACAACGGGCTCGGCCATTCCCCATAAACCCAGCACGTACGCCCCGAGTTGGGCATGGCTGGCCCCGAGCACTTCTCGCTCCACGGCACCCAGGGACATATTGCGTGTGCCGACCATCTCCAGCATCTCGTCATACACCTCAGGAAAATTTACGGCAAAGATCAGCTTGCCCACGTCATGGAGTATCCCGGCCAGAAAAGCTTCATCCTGAATCTCCCGTGAGACACTCTCCGTGACGCAGATTCGTTTGGACAGGGTTGCGGTCATCAGGCTGTGCCGTGAGAGCCGGGCCAGGGAAAAGTGCGGACATTTTTTCGGCTGATACTGGGAAAAAATCTGGATGTGCAGGACAAGGGCCTTTAACGTCTCCGTACCCAGGAGGTTTACGGCCTGGGAGGGACTGGTCACCTTGGTGAACATCCCGAAAAAAGAAGAGTTGACCAGTTGCAGGATCTTGGCGGACATGCCCACATCCGTGGAAATGATTTCGCCAATTTTTTTTAGGGAACAGCGTGGGGACTGCAGTTCCTCCTGAATGGCCAGGTACAGCTTGGGCAGACTGGGAATCTTTTCCAGACCTGTAGACAAGCAGGTCAAGGCGTCCTCAGCCAGATAGCGGCGCAACGACAGCAGACGACGCAATACCGCCACCAAATTCTCCGGAGTGCACGGCTTGCTCAAGTACTGGTGCACCACTTTAGTGGAGCCCATGACCATCTGCTCATCCATATGGCCGGACAAGGCCACACGGGCTGTTTGGGGAAAGTGCTCCTTGACCCTGGTCAGCAATTGGATTCCGTCCATGCCCGGCATGCGCATGTCCGAAACCACCACGTCCATGGGGGTCGTGGCCATCAGTTCCAAAGCTTCCATCCCGCCGGGAGCGAAATGGAGCTCCCAATCCCTGCCCTGGTTGCGCAACATCCGTCGCAACCCTTGCAGAATCTGAGGCTCATCATCCACGAACAAGATATGCTTCCCCATGCAATGCCCCTTTTTTCCGTAGCAGCTTCGTTCACTTCGCTATTGATAATACTAGCAAATTTCATTAGCCCAGCCAAGAATATTGCGGAGATGATCGCGAGGACGCCGAAAAGAGCATGTCCTCTCGAAGGATTCGCGCGGCACAGGAGAATCATTGCAAGCCCGCGATAGCCTGAAGTCTGCCGAGGAGTCCATGGATATTGGGGGCAATGCGAGTGTTGCGGGGTTTCCTGGCCGGGGATTCAGGCCAAAATCATGCTTGACCTTATTGCGAGAGCAGGGAAAAAGAAATGAAACGTGTCCTTGCGTTGGACACATAGCCGGACACGATACCCATAGCATGCGCATCAGCTTTAAGCGTTTCAACATCCCCAACCCCACTATCAAGGAGCGTTTATGAGCATCGGTCGATTCATTCTCTCCATCTGCATCCTCTTGCTGTCACTGCTGTTTATCGGCAGCGCCCTTGCACATGGCGCGTACCCCAAACCGGAAAAATTCCTCGAACACGACGATCCCGCTGGCTATGCCCAGGCTGCCATGGATTTCTTGGCTGAAAACCCTGACTCCGTTTTAGCGCCGCGTGTCGCGCTTGATCTGCTCATGGTCGCAACCGTTTTTCACAACACGCAGTATGCAGACATGATGACTAAATTATTGGTCCTGGATTATGCACAAAGTCTGCAAGCGCGGTATTTTCGCAGCACGTTCCCTGATGCCGACAGCTACCGTGCCCTGCTTGCCAGGACGCTTGACGAATTCGCCAGAGAGCCGAACGCTGCCTTCCCGGCCCAGTATGCCCATGGGCTTGGCTTTGCCTTGGACGATTTTGGCGATCAGCTGCTCTCCGACGCCGATTTTCTGCTGAAATCCGCATACGTGCTTGGGGCGGCGGGTGAGGCTGAAGCCAAGCAGGATTTCCTGGCACGGCTGGCACCGATGGTCTCCAAGGACGACGAACTGGGATCAATCATGGCGCTTGCCGCAGGCGCCCAAAAAAACATCGTGGAAACGACGCGAGAACTGCATGCGATATCCAGAAACAATACAGCCCTCTTTCTGCGCGACCTGTTTATCTTCCTGATGACGGAAACCGAACGGGAAACACCAGCGATGCGGCAGGTGGCCGCCGAGGCCTACATCGAGGCGAAAAGATTCCGTGACGCACTCCCCATACTTGAACGCCAACCCCTTGAAGAGCATGGCGAAAAGATCTTCTTCCAGCGGGCATGGTCCCATGCCGCCCTTGGTGAACACGAAAAGGCGCTCGGCCTTCTCAGACAGCTTGATGAGCACTACCCGGGCAGTCCCTGGCGTGTTCCCGGACGCCAACTGACCGATGCCCTGGAGCAGTATGACGTTCGGCTGGAGGCATTCACCGAAGCCCTGCTTACGTTGACCGCAACCATCACCGACCTGGATGCATTCGAAGGTACGCTGTTCTTCACGCCTGAGGGCTCAGCCGTTCCGATGTCGCTGTATCTGGCCCTGAGCATGGAAAACAATTTTCTTGAAGCGCAACTGCGGCGAGAAGATTCATTGAAATACGCCTACAAAACCTCTCCGGAGGGCTCGATGCTCTTCGCCAAAGGGGACAACGTGATTCACCGTTTCCTTGAGCCCGGTCCGGCGCCTTCATTCAAGCTCGATCTGCAGCGTGACATGCACGGCCGTTTCCAGCTGGACCTTTCGGCACATCTCGTCGACGACCTCCAGGACATCGCTCTCAGCAACCGCACTTTCCTTGAATCGCCCTATCTCACGACTCGTGAGGGAGCCATGGAGTTGATGCAGTACACGATGCAATCCGGGTATTTGCTCGGTGAGATCATCAAAACAGACGAACAGCCTACTCAGACGCGTTTGACGCTACTGATGCTCGATGCCCGCGACCCGGAAACCACGGCCTCCGGTTCCCTCATTCTCAATGACACCGGACAGCTTGTCGGCCTGGAAATGAAGAATGTCGAGGTGCGCGATGTGCAATACGGCGAGTCCTCAGCCGTGACGTTCTCCCCCCCCGAATGGCCGATGCTCGATGTCGTCGAAAGCAGGGAGTTCAACATCGGCTCTTTCTTCAACATCCTCGGCAATCTTGCCCAGCTGTTCATGGACCTCGAAGACTGAAATATTCCCAACTCCATGATTATCACCCAAAAGCCCTGATTTTTTTAGGGCTTTTGGGTATTTCGGGACAGATTCGGATAGTTGACTGGCAAAGGGCGACACCACCAGGGCCGGACATGCCTGGGGGTCATCGTCAGAAAGCACACCAGTACGCCCCATGAGGTGCCGCAAGCCCAGCCCCAGATCGGACATGCCCTATAAACTGGACAAGGGACGCAAGGATGGCAAGCAGGCCAACCTGAGAACCAGGTAGCGCCAAAGTCATGGGGGGGGTATATCGATTATTCTCAAGGCCTTGCTTTCCACTCTTGCGCATCGCCTCAAGGCAGGAGCGATCAGTCTCTCAAGGTTGCAGAATATTCTGTGCAAAATCCATGCTTGACCTTATTTCGAGAGCAGGGAAAAAGAAATGAAGGAGTTCTTCATGTCCCAGAAACAAGCCCAGGATGTGCATTCCCCTGAAACAGGCTTTCCCAACGCTCACGAAATCCTGATGGATTCCCCGATCGGCATCTTCACGTCCACTCCGGAGGGGAAATTTCTCTACGCCAACCAGGCCCTGGCGGACATGTACGGATATGCCTCGCCACAAGACATGGTGGCTTCGGTCCAGGATATTGCCGCTGAATTGTTCGCAGATCCCCAGGATATCCTCGTCCTCAGCCGCCTCTTGGCCGGGGATGGACTGATCAAAAACTACGAATGCCAACACGTTCGCCGGGACGGTTCCCATTTCTGGACATCAGGGAGCATCCGGGCCGTCCCCGCGGAAGATGGGAGTGTTGCCCATTATCAAGGCTTTGTTACGGACATTACCGACCGCAAGACAGCCGAGGAGGCGCTGCGCAAAAGCGAGAATCTGTTCAAGAACGTGTTTGAGACATTGCCTATTGGACTGTGGATCGCGGACAAGAACGGAAAACTGCTGCAAGGCAACCCAGCAGGGGTGAAAATTTGGGGGGCGGAGCCCGATGCGGAGCAGAAAGTGTACGGAATTTTCAGGGCCAGACGTCTGCCCTCCGGAGAAAATATTACATCGGATGACTGGGCATTGGCGCATTCCGTGAACAAGGGTGAAACCATTGTCGATGAACTCCTGGAAATCGAGGCCTTTGATGGAAAGAAAAAAATTATCCTCAACTACACGGCACCAGTGCTGGATGAAGCCGGAAACATTGAAGCGGCCATCGTCGTCAATCGGGACATTACCGAATCATACCGCGCAGAGGAGGAATTGCGGTTCAAGAGTGCACTGCTTGAGGGAATCATGGAGAGCTCTCTTGCCCCAATTTTCTCTTTAGATCGCGAATACCGCTACACCAGCTTCAACAAAAGCCATGCCTGGGGCATGCGGGCTCTTTACGGCGTGGACATCCAGATTGGGCACAGCCTGTATGAGTATCAAACCGTCGAGGAAGACAGGAAAAAATCTCGACGGAATATCGACAGGGCTCTGCGTGGTGAATCGTTCATCGATCAGGCTTTTTCCGGTAAGCAGGAGTTATCCAGGGTGTACGTGGAGGTTACCCATAGTCCGATCCGTGACGAGCAGGGCCAGGTTATCGGCGTTAGTATTTTTGCTCGGGACATGACCGATCGCAAGCGCGCCGAGGAAGCGCTTCAGGAGAGCGAGGAACGATTCAAGGCCCTGCACAATGCATCGTTCGGTGGTATCATCATTCACGACAACGGCATCATTCTGGAATGCAATCAGGGATTGTCGGCAATTACCGGATACAGCTATGATGAACTTATCGGGATGGATGGACTCCAGTTGGTCGCGGAGCAATCCCGTGATCAGGTGAAAAACAATATTCTGGCCGGACATGAGCAGCCCTATGAAGCATTCGGACTGCGCAAGAATGGCCAGGAATACCCTCTTCGCCTTGAAGCCCGGAACATTGCGTATAAAGGAAGAAAGGTCCGGGTGGCTGAGTTCAGGGACATCACCGCGAGAAAAAGCGCTGAGGAAGAACTCCGCAAGTTCAAGACCATTTCGGACCAGGCCGTGCATGGCATCGGCATAACCGACATGCAGGGCAATTTACTCTACATCAACACCTATTTTGCACAGATCCACGGATACCAGCCCGAGGAGTTGTTGGGACGGAATCTCGCTGTTTTTCACAATGACCGGCAATTGGCGGAAGTTCGGAAATTTTGCGAGATGCTCGCTGCTGAAGGACAATTAATCAACCAGGAGGTCTGGCACGCGCACAAAAACGGTAACGTCTTTCCAATGCTGATGAGCGGCGTTGTGATCAGGGATGAACAGGAAGAACCCAAATTTCTCGCCGCAACGGCCATCGACATCACGGAAAGGAAGCAGGTCGAAGAGGCGTTGCGCGAGAATGAGGAACGGTTTCGAATCCTGTTCAGCCACAACCCGGATCCGCTGTTCATCTGGCGGATGGATGACTTCCTGTTCGACGTCAACGATGCGGCCTGCCGGCTTCTCGGGTACACCAGAGAGGAATTGTTGGGCATGACCCTGGCGGATATCCAGGCACCCTCGGTTCGGGGCCGCCCTGGCACCATCGTCAGCACGGAAGTGACCCTGTCGGCCTTTCAAACCCTTGATCTGCACAAGGATGGCACCGAGATCCCGGTGGAAGTCGTCACCGCGCCAATCACCCTGCAGGGCGAATCCTACGCCCTGTCCGCGACCCGGGACATCACGGAGCGCAAACGCGCTCAAACCGCCCTGGCCATGGCCAAGGAACAGGCCGAAGCCGCCAACCGGGCCAAGTCCGAATTCCTGGCGAACATGTCCCATGAAATCCGCACCCCGCTGAACGGAATTCTGGGCACAATGCAGCTTCTGGAGACGACCTCCCTGAATGACAACCAGAGGCAAATATTGCGCATGACCACCAAGTCGGCCCATCGCCTGACGAGCCTGCTCTCCGACATCCTGGACCTGTCCATGGTTGAGGCCGGCAAGATGGCAATCCATGAGGCGGAATTCGTGGTCCAAGAACTCGCTGATTCCGTGTCCGATTTATTCAAGATCACGGCCAGGAACAAAGGTATCCACCTGGAATGCCAGATTGATCCCCGCATTCCTGACAAGCTCGTCGGCGATGCGACACGAGTCAGACAGATTTTGTTCAACTTGGTGGGCAATGCGCTCAAATTCACGAAGGAGGGCATTGTCCGGTTGGATATGACTTCGCTGGGCACCTTCAAGGAGAAGACGTTCAGCATGTTGTTCATCATTTCCGACACCGGCGTCGGCATCCCGGAAGACAAGTTGGATGGCCTGTTCCAACCTTTTGCCCAGGCTGACTGCTCCTACACCCGCAACTTCCAGGGTGCCGGGTTGGGGTTGGCCATCGTCAAACGCATTGTGGATCTGATGGGTGGAACAATAAGCATTGAAAGCCAGCCCGGCGAAGGTACGGCGCTCTATGTCGCCCTGCCCTTCAAACTGTCTGAGCAGGAAGAAATGGTCCCGGAACACGGACCAAGGCAGTTGACCAAAGCGCACCAAGGCCTGCGCATTCTCCTGGCCGAGGACGAGCCGTCCAGTTCCTTTCCCGCGATCAAACTCCTGGAAAAGGCCGGACATGCCGTGACCCTGGCCGAGGATGGACAGCAGGCTATCGCCATGCTGACGGAGCAGAGCTTCGACGTGATCCTGATGGATATCCAGATGCCGGTGATGAACGGCGTGGAAACAACCCAAGTCATCCGCTCATCCGCGAACCTGGGCACCAAAAAAGACATCCCCATCATTGCCCTGACCGCCTATGCCATGCTTGGGGACCGGGAAAAGTTCCTGGATGCCGGGATGAACGACTACTTGGCCAAGCCGGTGAAGATGGAGGATTTGGCCAAGATGTTGGCACGAGTAGTCCCATGGTAAATCCCCCACACCCCCTCTTGGCCGCCGGCCCGACTCGCCTGGAGGTTCCCCGCCCGCCAAGCTTCATGATCGCTTTTCAGATCAACGCCCATTGCGTATGCATTGGCCTGGAAAAACACGGATGATATTATTGTGCAAAATCACTCCTGGCCCGAACATCAACAGCAACAAGGAGCAATGCAATGCCGAAATTCGTGATCGAACGTGAAATCCCCGGTGCAGGCAAACTCTCATCAGCGGAACTGCAGGGCATCTCGCAAAAGTCGTGCAGCGTTCTGGGTGCACTGGGACCGCAAGTCCAGTGGGTCCACAGCTACGTGACCGACGACAAGGTCTACTGCGTTTACATCGCTCCAGACGAAGCCTCTGTTCGAAAGCATGCTGAAATGGGCGGATTTCCCGCGAATGCCGTTTCAGAAGTCCACTCTGTCATCGACCCAACCACCGCGGAATAACCGGCCTTCATCAGAGAGTGGGCAAAAACTCCTGCCCGGAAAAAATCACCCCCGCCTCGGAAATGCCGGGGCGGGGGTGATGGAGGAGGAAGCAGATTGAATTACGCTTTGTTCTTGCGACGGTAGCCGTACAGCCCCAATCCGGCCATCCCGATGCCCAGCAGGGCGATGGTCCCGGGTTCTGGGGTTGGGATAGGTGTGTTTTCCGTTATGGTTCTATCCGGAAAAGTTGGAAAGCCTGAAACCTTGTCACTTTTCCCGTCATTGAAGCCACGAAAGCGAGCAGCAAACGATTCGGAAGGACGATTAAAAAAGGATTCCGCTGTCATGCTGGTGAAATCCGCCCCTCTCAAAGTAAACGTAAACATGCCCGTCTCTCCGACCCCAAGTCCAGATCGAGGTGAACCTCCACCTTGCCATTGCCCCCCGGTGCTGGAAGATCCAATATTGAAGCCATTGAACGGTTTTGTGTTAAAATTTCCGCTAAGCAAATCAAAGCCTGAATGGTGCGTCGATGAATCAATTTCTAACGATTCCGGAAGGATGAATGCGAAGGCAGCAAGGAAACCGCCATTGTCCATGGGAGAGGTGTTTGTCAGGGTAACGACAACTTCAGCCATCCCTTCACCTGTAATGCTAAACTTAAACTCACCCTCGAAAAATCCCAAGCCACTATGGCCATTGGAGCTTTGAATGGGAATCGCCATCGCGGGAACGGAACAGATAATGGTGAGAATGAATGCAAGAAATAATGACTTCATTGAGGTTGTCCTTTTTTTATGGAATGAAAATAGAGCTTATACAAAACCTAGCAAAACCCATTCCAGAGACTTAACCCCAATAAAGACAAATAGTTGGAGTTGGCAGTTTTGATTTTACCGGGCAAAAGTGTATTCTTTTCCGACAAGATCACGCAGACCGTGTAAAATATGACGACAAAATTTTCGCTTGCCAGAAAAAACGGGGATGGTTCTGAACCGGTTGGCACATTGGCATATGGTTCCAGATGGTCATCCGCATAATCGCGCCCCGCAGGGGCAGGCCTTGCGCCTGCCTTTGCCCAGATCATCATGGCGGCACGGTTGATCGTTTTTTGGCGCTCCTCCTCGTTGCCTCGCCCACCCAGGGCAGCCGCGAGGGCTGCCCCTACCTCTCATGCGCATTTTTCACGGCGCCAAAAAGTGTCAACCTTTTTCCTCATCAAAATGAACCACCCCGAAAAAACATAGCCCTTTTGCGATCACCTGCCCAGAAAAAGACCCCCCGCCTCGGACATGCCGGGGCGGGGGTGATGGAGGAGGAAGCATATTGAATTAGATTTTGTTCTTGCGACGGTAGCCGTACAGCCCCAAACCGGCCAGCCCAATGCCCAGCAGGGCGATGGTGCCGGGTTCTGGGATGGGGTTGAGTGGCTGGCTCGATGGCTCACCGAAAACTCGTAATGTTGCTGAGTAGAGATCAAAGCTTGGGTTGCCAGGAAAGCGATAAGCAAATCGAAGCCCAAATATCTCGTTGTAAACAATATCGCGATAGACATCATTTGAGGAAATGTTGTTTGCATTTAATGTGAAAGAAGATTGACCTTGGAAAAGCCTAAAACTGCTCATATATATCTGAGCCCCAATAATTGCTACACTTCTGGATGATCCTGGCCAAATATACCACCAGATACCAGAAACATTTCCATAATCCAAGAAAATCTCAAAATATGAAACACTTGTATACTCAATAGAGCTAAAATCAAATTCATCATAAAATGATGTGTTAGGGGTTTGTATTTTTACATGATCGTCAAACAAATTTCCTGGAATACTTTGCACAGGTGTAACCTTGCCTTCTCCACTACCGTAATCACGGAACACCTCACCAAGAAGCACGGGCAGGGCGAATGCGGATGTACTTAAACCGAGCATCAATACAAGAGAGAGTAACATTCCAAGCAATTTTTTTCTCAAATTCATGACAACTCCCGCGCTTAAAAGATATTTAAAATCAGTTGAAAATCAGTAAGCTTTACACAACACTGGCACTTGCAAAACCGAAACGCGCTAAAAACTGAAGCAAAATGCATTCCTAAACTGAATATTTCAATTATTTTGACATATTATGAGATTTTGAAATCAATTTCATCAAAAAAATGTACAATATTCCAACAAAATCAGATTATTGCTGGTCTAAAAAGTACAATTTTTCACGATAGCAAGGATTTTCATCTGAAAATCAGAATTGAACATGTCGATATTAAAACACAAAAATGTCCAAGCCGGTGTGTAAAATTTTACGACACATTTACAAAACAACACGTCACGATATGCTGGTGGTCCAGAGGTGATGCATATTGAGGTTTTTCTGAACCTAACCCAGGAAGTAAACATGACCTTTTTGTCAAACTTCTACCCGAATCAATCAGATGCCGGATAGCGTTTGACGGCATCGGATGGTTGGGGAAGGCTGAACAGGCGAATGAGGGAGCGGGGAAAGCCCCCTGTATTTTGGGGACTGCTCTGGTTCTCTTTTGCTGGTTGACACGGTTGAAGAGGACAGGAACAAGTGGCCAGGCTTGCCGAAAATTGAATAAAGCGGGAATGATTGCGGCCTTTTGCCCTGGAGTTGCACCTGATGGTGTTTGGCCTGTATCCACTTGCCGGCCTCCCCCTTTGATCCATCAGAAGTTGTTTGTCCCGAAAGCAATCCCCTGAAACTCCTCCACTTGCTCAGGTAACCCTTAGCCCCAAATTATAATCCCCATTATTGCCCTGGCCGCCTACGCCATGACCGGGGATCGGGAGAAATTCCTGAAAGATGTGCTAGGCGATGATGATTCGTTCACATTTTGGAAGAAGGCCGGAATTCGCAACAAGGAATACTTTGCGGTGCAGACCTGACACCGCACCCGGGCATGCGGATTTTGCAAGATGATGCGGATGCGGAGATGCCACTGCAAGAAATTTTCAGCCAATCCGGTCACAATCCGTGAGAAACATCCAGTATCTCTCCTTGGAGGTATCACCATGAAACTACTGCTCCTTTTCTTTTCCTGCGCTTTGGCAACGATTATCTATTCCATCCCATCTTTTGCGAATGACTCTGTGAAAAAGATTCTGCCTGCCCCCCGCACTGAAGGCGGCATGCCCCTCATGCAGGCATTGCGTGAGCGCCAGTCAGCGAGATCCTTCAGCGATCATGACCTGTCTGACCAGATGCTGAGTGATCTGCTGTGGGCCACGTTCGGGATCAACCGGCCAGATTCAGGAAAACGTACCGCGCCTTCTGCCAGAAACTGGCAGGAGGTGGATGTTTACGTTGTGACGAAGAACCACTCCTATGTCTACGATCCAAATTCCCACAGCCTGAAATTCGTGGCAAACGGGGATCTGCGAGCGCTTACAGGCCGTCAGGAGTTTGCCGCGACAGCACCCCTGAATTTTGTTTTCGTGGCGGACATTTCCAAAATGACTGGGGTTTCCGCAGACAACATCGATCTGTACATTGGTGCTGACGTTGGTTTTGTCAGCCAGAACGTCTATCTATTCTGCGCGTCCGAGGGATTGGCCACTGTGGCCAGGGCAAGTCTGGATCGGATACCGCTTGGCAAGGCATTGAACCTCACTGAGCACCAGAGGATCGTTCTTGCTCAGACCATAGGGTACCCTGCAGGCTACACCCCAAAGGCGATAAGAACCGAGGTGAATATTCCATGAACAACACCCTGACCAAAGCGCAAATCATTAACGAGGTTCACGACAGGACATTCCGCAAGATTCTGGGGCCGGATGTGCGGATTGTGACATTCGAGTTTGATCGCTGGAGATCGCACAATGGACAGCCAGAAAAGGATCGCCTGGATATGCCCGTTATGACCTGCTGATCCTCGACGAGATGGGCTACATCCCATTCTCCAAGGAAGGTCGGGAACTGCTGTTCCAGGTACTGGCCGAGCGCCATGAAAAGGGTTCTGTGATCATCACGTCAAACCTTATGAGCGAACCAGACAAAAGTTTGCCCGCGATCCTGAGTATATTCGGGAGCGGGAGGCTCTTGAGGATGAATTCTCTGTGGCCGAGGCCATGATCAAGGCGCGGGCGGCAGCGGACCTGACCCAGGCCCAGCTTGCCGAGCGCATGGGCGTATCTCAACCGGCCATTGCCAAGCTGGAATCTGGAAAGTCCGTCAGTCTGAACACCCTCAAGCGGTATGCCCAGGCTACCGGGACCAAACTGAAAGTGGAGTTTGTTCCCAGGGCGGCATGATCCACATTCCCCCGGCCTACTGTTCGATTGATCATCAAGCGGGAAAAGGGCCGGCATTGTTACGTGGCCGTCTGGGAAGAGCGCGAGAACGAGGTCAGACTTGCGGAGACCACCTATGCTGGAACACACGAGAAAGCCCCATACTGAGACCGTGGAGGTCGTCTTTCGCGGCCCTGCGGCTCACCTGAACGACGCGGCGACGGCCATGGCTGCACTTGGCTTTGAGCGCATGGATCTGTCCCGGCCCTGGCGTGAATATTTCCCCGAGATCTCGGACCAGACATTGCAAAGCGTTTGCCTCCGGGCGGCCCGGACCAGGGTGGGGATCACTCAGGCCAAGCTGCACGGCTCTTTCAGCTGCATGGACGACCTGCGCCCCGGCCTGGAAGCTCTGGACGAGCGCGGATATATCCGGCCTCTACTTTCTGCCCCCGGACCTGGGCGGCCATCACTACGGTACGAAACTCGGCCTGAACTGTTGGGAGTGAAAACATGAGACTTGCAGCGTAATCGATACGAAAGCAAAATCAGAAAACCCGAAATACCGTGACAAAAGTGACAAAACTAGTACTGAAAAGATTTTTGTCACTTTTGTCACGATCAATTCCTACTTTGAAACTTGCATCAGCACCTCTGCACGTTATTAGCGGTATGGAGTTTAACATTGCAACAGGGAAGGACAGGCCTATATGCCAATATCCCTTCTATATTGCCTCTGTCCTCCCAAAAATCAGTGAATATCTTGACTCAATCTTTCCCATTTTGCCCCTCATGTCCTCACCATTATAATAAATCATCTGCTCGAAAAGACACGATCCCTTGACCCACTCCTCTTACTGGCGATAACCAAGCCATGAAAGATCGTTGACAAATGGAAACACACATTCTGGCTATCCCTCGCAGCTACCAATCGTGAACCGTTTTTTCCAATGACTACGATTTTCATTCCTTTCGACTACATCTATATTGTGACAAAACCTCTTAATCCTGTCTGATTCCCAAAAAATGGAGCAACACCTTGGCCCAACTGGAGCACATTGAGGCGATTGAAAAACGGCTGTGGAGCGCGGCGGACACGCTGAGGGCGAATTCCAATTACGCCAGCAACGAGTATTTCCTGCCCGTAATGGGCTTGGTCTTCCTGCGGCATGCCTACAGTCGATTCCTGGCGGTCAAGGATGCCATCGAGGCCAATCTGCCCACTCGCGGGGGCAAGGCCCGGGCCCTGACCAAGGAGGATTTCTCCCAGAAGAGCTCAATTTTCCTGCGCCCCGAAGCCCAGTTCGACTATCTTGTCGCTCTGCCAGACAGCCAGGACCGGGCCAAGGCCATCATCGACGCCATGGAATCCATCGAGGCCGACTACGAGAGCTTGCGCGGCGTCCTGCCCAAGAGCGAATACCAGGAGCTGAGCAATCCCGTTCTTGGCCAGCTTTTGCGCACCCTGAATCCGGAGGAGCTGAAACGGGTCTCCGGCGACGTGTTCGGGCGGATTTACGAATATTTCCTGACTCAGTTCGCGGATCAGAAGGCCCACGACGGCGGCGAATTCTTCACCCCGGTGGCCCTGGTCTCGCTCATTGCCCATGTCATCGACCCGCAGGGCGGTATTCTGCTCGATGTGGCCAGCGGCAGCGGCGGCATGTTCGTGCAGAGCGCCCGAACCGTTGAGGAGCAGGGGCAGAACCCGGTGGACAGGCTGACCTTTTACGGACTGGAAAAAAATGCCACCACCATCCGCCTGGCCAAGATGAACCTGGCCGTGCACGGTCTTGAAGGCGACATCAAGAGAGCCATCACCTACTACGAAGACCCGCACGAACTGCTGGGCAAGGCCGATTACGTCATGGCCAACCCGCCCTTCAACGTGGATGAGATCGACGCGGACAAGGTCAAGACCGATCCCCGTCTGCCCTTTGGCCTGCCCGGAGTGAACAAGAAGGGCAAGGTCTCCAACGGCAACTACATCTGGATCAGCTACTTCTACAGCTACTTGAACGAGCATGGCCGGGCCGGTTTTGTGATGTCCTCACAGGCCTCCAGCGCCGGGCGCGACGAGGCCAAGGTCCGCCAGAAGCTGGTGGAGACCGGCGACGTGGACATCATGATCGCCATCCGCTCCAACTTCTTCTACACCCGCACCGTCCCCTGCGAACTCTGGTTTCTGAACCGGGCCAAGCCCGAAGCGCACCGAGACAAGGTGCTGATGATCGATGCGAGGAACATCTATCGGAAAGTCACGCGCAAAATTTATGATTTTTCTCCGGAGCAGGAAAAGAACATCCTGGCCATTGTCTGGCTCTATCGAGGCGAGACGGGGCGTTATCTTGATCTTGTGGCCGGTTATTGCCAACGTATGCTGGACGAGGCCGCGGCCTGTTTCGACGACGGGGGAGCGACCGGCCGATCGCCCCTACCGAATTTCACAGACGCACTGGCCACGCTGCGTGATGTCGTTCATATGGGGGCAACCGGCCGGTCGCCCCTACCTGGGGAACTGCCTGAGGAATTTGACGAGGCCATATCTTTGTTCACGGCGGACGTGGACGCCTTCCGACTGGCCGTCACCGAGCAGCAGGCGTTATGGGAAGAACAGAATCCGACCAACGGCGAACTGAAAGCAGCCGTTGACCGGCTTTCCTCGCTGGCGGAAACCAGTCGGAATCTGGTCAAGCAGATCGACATGCTGTTCAAACTGGCCTCCAGGCTTACACAATCCGAACCCTCAAACGGGCAAGACATTCCCCCCTCTTCCCCTGGGAGCGGGGCCGGGGGTGAGGGTGCGCCCGCATGCATACGCCCCAACGACCTCCGCAAACGGATCAAGGCGCTTGATGAAGCCCGCGCCCTGGCCGTAGAACAGCTCAAGCAGGTCCGCTATTTCTGGAAGCAGGCCAAATGGCTGACCGAGCGTTTCCCGGATGCGGAACTGCGCGATGTCGAAGGGCTGGTCAAGCTGGTGGACCGGGCCGAGATTGCGTCCAATGACTGGAGCCTGACCCCTGGCCGCTATGTGGGCGTGGCCCCGGAAATGGAAGAGGACGGCTTCGACTTCGAGGAGGCCCTGCGGGAGATCCATGTCGAGCTGGAAGACCTGAACACCGAAGCCGTGCGCCTCGCCGCGACGATCAAGAAGAACTTCGAGGAGCTGGGGATATGACGGGAATAAGGAAGACACCCAGCCTGAAGCACCCAGGGGAGAGCGGAATACCGGCAACCTACGCAACGACGTTCGTGGAGATCAAGGAACGGGTTCGCTCGGCCCAGTATGCGGCCCTGAAATCGGTCAACAAACAACTGGTCGGGCTATACTGGGACATCGGGCGGATCATCGTCGAACGTCAGGCTGCAGAAGGTTGGGGCAAATCCGTGGTCGAACGGTTGTCTGCCGACCTTCGGCAGGAGTTCCCCGGCGTAGGCGGCTTTTCGGTCCAGAACCTCTGGTACATGCGTCAGTTCTATGAGGAATACCGGGGCAACGAAAAACTCCAACCACTGGTTGGAGAAATAGCCTGGGTCCACAACCTCGTCATAATGAGCAAGTGTAAAGATTCCCTTGAGCGAGAGTTCTACCTGCGCATGACCCGCAAGTTCGGCTGGTCCAAGAACGTGCTCATCCACCAAATTGAGAACCAGAGCTACGAAAAAAGCCTCTTGGGCCAAACCAATTTCAACAAGACGCTGACCCCGGAATTGCGCGCCCAGGCCAGGCTCGCCGTTCGGGACGAATACACCTTCGACTTCCTCGAGTTGGGCGAAAAACACTCGGAGCGGGAGCTGGAACGTGCCTTGATCGGCCGCATCGAGGATTTCCTCCGTGCCATGGGCGGCATGTTCGCTTTTGTGGGCAGCCAGTTCGGCTGGAGGTCGAGGGCAGGGAATATTTCATCGACCTGTTGCTCTTCCATCGCAGGCTCAAGTGCCTGGTGGCCATTGAACTCAAGATCGGCGAATTCGTGCCCGAGTTCGTTGGCAAGATGCAGTTCTACCTCACCGCACTGGACCGGCAGGTGCGCGAGGAAGGCGAAAATCCGGCCATCGGAATCATTCTCTGCAAGGAGAAGTCGCGGACCATTGTGGAATACGCCCTGATGCCCGTCAACAAGCCCATCGGCGTGGCCACTTACGAAATCGTCAACCGCCTGCCCAAGGCTCTCAAAGGCCAGCTTCCCAGTCCTGAAGAGATCATGAAGATTTTGGAGGACGGGGTATGAGAAAGAGTGAAACTGCCAGTTTTGGTGTTCGTGTAGCAACCCACTGCAGAATTGCTGAACCGGAAGACCTGAACACCGAAGCCGTGCGCCTTGCCGCGACGATCAAGAAGAACTTCGAGGAGCTGGGGATATGAGTATTGCCGAGCTGCTTAAGGCCGACGAGGGCAAGACCCTGGAGTTCAAGCAGGATCTTTCTTCTCCCAAAAACCTGCTCAAGACCCTGGTGGCCTTTGCCAATACCTCGGGCGGCAAAATCGTCATCGGCGTGACGGACACGAGTCGCGAGGTGGTGGGAGTGGACAATCCACTGGATGAGGAGGAGCGGCTCTGCAATCTGATCGCGGACTCCATCAGCCCCCGCCTTGTGCCCAATATCGAGATGACCACGGTTGAGGGCAAGACCCTGCTCGTGATCGAAGTTTTTCTCAGCAACTCCCGCCCGCACTATCTTCGCTCCGCTGGACCGGAAACCGGGGTCTACGTCCGGCTTGGCTCCAGCAACCGCCAGGCCGACCGCGAGCTGATCGCCGAGCTGCGCCGCTCAGTGGAGGGCGTTTCCTTCGACGCCCTGCCCATGCCGGAATTGACCCCTGCTGATCTGGATCACGAAGCACTGCAAGCAGCCTTTGGACCGAGCCGGAAGCTGGATGACCAAGCCCTGCTGACGCTGAAACTGCTGACCCGCCATCAAAACAGGCTGGTGCCCACAAAAGGGGGGATCCTGCTTTTTGGCCGACAGCGGACACAGCATTTCTCCGATGCCTGGATTCAGTGTGGCCGTTTCTATGGCACCGAAAAAATAGATATTTACGACCATATTGAGATTGACCTCCCCCTGTCCAGGGCTGTTGACGAGGTTTTGCTGTTTCTCAAAAAACACGCCTACCGCGGGGCCGATCTCTCCGAAGTGCGCCGCAAGGACGTCTGGAGCATTCCCCTGGGGATTTTGCGCGAAGTGATCATCAACGCCCTGGTTCACAGCGACTACTCGCAACGGGGCGCTCCCATCCGGGTGGTCTTTCTGGATGACCGCATCGAGGTCGAAAGCATGGGCATTCTCCTGCCCGGCATGACCATCGAAGAAATGAAGCAAGGCACCTCCCGGATACGCAACCCAGTCATTGCCCGCGTTTTCAAGGAACTCCAACTAATCGAACAATGGGGCACCGGCGTACGCCGCATATTCGCGGAAGCCCGGGAAATGGGGCTACCGGAACCCAAAATTGAAGAAATCGCCCTGCGCCTGCGCTTCACCGTCTATCTGGCGGAGTCGCATCGCATACATGCAAAGGCGGATGAACAAGTTGAAGCGCAAGCCAGGGACAAGTCGGGGCTAGAGTCGGGGCTAGAGTCGGGGCTAGAGTCGGGGCTAGAGTCGCTGGCAGAAAGGGTGATGATCTGTTTGAATGACGCGACCATGTCAAAATCACAGTTGGCGAAATCCCTCGGGCACTCAAGCATATCAAGTAAACTGAACCTCCGGGTGAATGAGTTGCTCGACCAAGGTTTCATTGAGCGCACCATCCCCAACAAACCCAATAGCCGCCTGCAAAAATACCGGCTGACTGAGAAGGGGAGCAGGGCTTTGGAGATGGGAACGTAATGCAACCCCTGGAAACACCGCGCCGGCGTTCCATTCGATTATAAGGGCGACCGGCCGGTCGCCCTTACGGCGGATCGCCTGAACCAGGGTAATGAGGATTCCGAATGGTCAAACATTGTGTGACGCATAGGCAGGTCATGAACAAAACAACATTCGACAACCTGAATACCGAAGCCGTGCGCCTCACGGCGACGATCAAGAACAATTTCGAGGAGCTGGGGGCATGAGCACTTCCACTCTCAGCGCAGTCATTGAAGAATGGGGAGGACTGATTCAGACTGGCCCTTTCGGTTCTCAGCTACACCAATACGATTACACTGACGAAGGTATCCCAGTGGTTATGCCCAAAGATATTCGGAATGGACGAGTCGATGTAAGCGAGATAGCGCGAATCCCTGAAAGCAAAGCCACCCAGCTTGCACGCCATTTCTTGAAGACTGGATCGGTGGTTTTCCCACGCCGAGGAGAAATCAGCAAATGTGCCCATATTGACGAAGAACAGACTGGTTTTCTTTGTGGAACAGGATGCATCAAAATTGAGACTCCTGAGGATAAATTACGTTCAAAATTTCTTTTCTACTACCTGGGACTCCGGCAGAGCGTTGAATGGCTTGAGCGTAACGCCGTTGGTACGACAATGCTTAACCTCAACACCAAGATTCTTGGTGGTTTGAAGATTCCTCTACTGCCCCCCAAAAAGCAAGACGAAATCGTCCATACCCTCTCCACCTACGACAACCTCATCGAAAACAACCGCCGCCGGATTCAGTTGCTGGAGCAGGCTGCACGGATGCTCTACAAGGAATGGTTCGTTCATCTTCGTTTTCCCGGTCACGAGCACCTCAAGATTGTGGATGGAGTGCCGGAGGGATGGGAGAGGAAGCCGTTGGGGGAAATCGCCCCCTTCAAATATGGCAAAGCCCTGAAGAACGACGACCGCGTTCCTGGGTCGTTTCCGGTTTACGGATCAAGCGGGATTGTTGGCACCCATATAAAGGCCTTCGTATCCGCTCCCACCATCATCGTTGGCCGAAAGGGCAATGTTGGCAGCGTGTACTGGTCGCCGGACGATTGTCACCCCATTGATACGGTGTACTACATCGACTCAGAGCAGTGCTCTCTCTACCTCTTCTACGCCCTGCAGCAGATGACCTTCATCAGCACGGATGTTGCCGTCCCCGGATTGAATCGCGATTTTGCCCATAGTCGCTCGATGCTGGTCGCGGATCAGAAGATTCTGCGATTGTTCGAGGATACGGTGTCGCCGCTGCACCAGCAGATGGAATTGTTGAAGCGGCAGAATACCGCACTCGCCAAAGCCCGCGACATCCTCCTCCCCAAACTGATGAATGGGGAGGTAGCGGTATGAGCCATGAGGACCAGCATACAGACCGCAAGTCGCTCAGGGTCGTTACCGGCAAGAATCCAGCCTGGCAGGAGATTGCCAAGGACTGCGTGTGCTTTGCCAACGGCAGCGGCGGCAGGTTGTTGATCGGCATCGAGGAAGGCGAGGTTGAGCCTCCACAAGGTCAGCGCATTGCCCCCACCTTGCCGGAAAAAATTCAAAAACGGGTTGGAGAATTGACCGTGAATGTTCAGGTGTTGCCAATCCCGCAGCGTTCCGAAAACGGCGGGGAATACCTTGAACTCATCATTCATCGTTCCCTTGGCGTCGCCTCGACCAGCGATGGCCGCTACTACCTGCGGGTTGGCGATTCCTGCCAACCCGTGCTGGGTGATGATGTCTTGCGGCTGGCCAACGAACGGCCAGGACGCCCTTGGGAGACAATGGACAGCTTTGTTTCCCACAAAGAACTGGATTCCGAAAAAGTGGAGGCTTTTGCCTCGGCCATTCTGACCTCGAATCGCGTCAAAGAGTCGGTCAAGGAAAAAAGCGCCGATGAACTACTGTGCCATTATGGCCTTTCTCTGGAGACCAATCTGACCAACCTCGGCGTCCTTCTGCTGGGAACGGCTGCACAGCGCCGCAATCTTGGAACAGCGCCGGTA
Organism: Desulfovibrionales bacterium; assembly: GCA_007693505.1. Classification (GTDB taxonomy): domain Bacteria; phylum Desulfobacterota; class Desulfovibrionia; order Desulfovibrionales; family Desulfonatronaceae; genus Desulfonatronum. The sequence goes on from REDL01000067.1 coordinate 49,804, forward strand.
GTGCAGGCCATCAAGTATGACGAACTGAACAACAAGATCAACAAATGGGTGTGGGACGATCATGCACTGTCGCCGATTGAGCTGATAGATGCCATCTGGCGCGAAATCCCTGATTTTCGTGAATCCTACGAGGTTGCGGAAGGATTGTATCGACGCAACGTGCCCGCCTACGATGAAAAAGTGGTGCGGGAGCTGCTGGTCAACGCCCTGGTCCATCGGCCCTACACCCAGCGTGGCGATATCTTTATCAACCTCTATCCGGAGCATTTGGAGGTAATCAATCCGGGACGTTTGCCCCTGGGGGTGACGCCGCGCAACATTCTTCATGCCAGTCGCCGCCGCAACGACGAATTGGCCAGGGTTTTTCACGATCTTGGCTTGATGGAGCGAGAAGGGAGCGGATACGATCTGATCTGCGACCGCCTTCTTTCTCAAGGCCGGGCCATGCCTCTCCTGGAGGAAGGGGCAGACTGGGTCAAGGTGACCATTCAAAGGCGAATCCTGAAACCTGAAGTGATGAAAATGCTGACCGCCGTGGATGCACGATATCGTTTGACCCAGCGCGAGCGCATTACTTTGGGCGTCCTGGCGCTCAGCGAAGGCATGACGGCAAACGAACTGGCTGCAAGTTTGGAACTTGGCAGTACTGATGCGTTAAAGCCTTGGCTTGGACGTTTGCAACGGCTTGAAATTGTGAATCAAACAGGCAGAACCAAAGGCACTCGATATTTTGTGGCACCTGGCCTTTTACGGCGGCTTGAATTTCCCTCGCAAACCAGCCTCGCCCGAATTGAGCCGCACCGCCTGGAAGCGTTGGTCCTGGAAGATCTCAATCGTTATCCAGGATCGGCGATCGGGGAAATCCATCATCGGATCGGAGAGGAGATTAAACGACGGCAGGTGAAATCAGCTCTGGATCGGCTGCGGGCCAAGGGAAATGTTGAACATAGAGGAGATAACCGCGGCAGAAGATATTGGGCAGTTGGATAAAAGTATCGACATAAAATCCCCCAAATCGTGCATAATACAATTGCCCGAATCGACCACAAACAACCATTTGTTATGAAAAACAAATGGTTATGCTTCGCCAAATCAATGCCGGCAATGTTGATAAGTGTCGATATCCCCCAGGCTTTTGTGAAAAGGATTGATTGATGAGCTACACTGAAGACACCCTGGTCCAGCAGACCACGGCCGAGTTCATGGAGCAGGAATTGGGCTGGGAGTCGGTGTACGCCTACAACAACGAGGATTTTGGACCGAACAGTCTGCTGGGCCGGGAATCGGACCGCGAGGTCGTGCTGACCCGCACGCTGCGAGCCAAGCTGGTGGAGCTGAATCCAGGTTTGCCGGACGTTGCCTATGACGAGGCCGTGCGCCAGATCACGACCACCAGCGCGGCGCAATCACTCCTGGCAACGAACCGTGAGAAGTACAACCTGCTCCGCGACGGGGTGCAGGTGGGGTTTCGCAATGCCAAGGGCGAATTGGAACGCCGGCGGTTGCGCCTGTTCGACTTCAATGAGCCCTTGAATAACGACTTTCTCTGCGTACGCGAACTGTGGGTGCGCGGGGACCTGTATCGCCGCCGGGCCGATATCGTGGGCTTCGTGAACGGCCTGCCCCTGCTCTTCATGGAGTGCAAGAACGTCTACAAGGATCTGCAAACCGCCTACGAGCGCAACTACAAGGACTACCTGGACACCATCCCGCACCTGTTCCACCACAATGCCCTGATCGTGCTGGGCAACGGCATTGAGGCCAAACTGGGCTCCCTGGGCAGTCCGTACAAATTTTTTCACGACTGGAAGCGACTGGAAGAGGACGAGCCGGGCGTCGTGGACATGGCGACCCTGCTCAAAGGTGTTTGCGCCAAGGCCAATTTCATGGACCTGGTGGAAAACTTCATTCTTTTCGATGAATCCGTGGGCCAAGCCAGGAAAATTCTGGCCCGCAACCACCAGTTCCTGGGCGTCAACCGGGCCGTTCAGGCGGTCCGCGACCGCGAAGCCCGAAGTGGAAAGCTAGGGGTGTTCTGGCACACCCAGGGCGCGGGCAAGAGTTATTCCATGGTCTTTTTCACCCGCAAGGTGCACCGCAAGCTGGGCGGCAATTTCACCTTCCTGGTTTTGACCGACCGTGAAGACCTGGACACGCAAATCTACAAGACCTTTGCCGGATGCGGCGTGGTGGACAGCGACCGTGATCCCTGCCGGGCTTCCAGCGGAGAGAACCTCAGCCAACTGCTGGGTCAGCACAAGTCCCATATTTTTTCGTTGATCCAGAAATTCCACAAGGATGTCACCCCGGAAGAGGGGTACACCTTACGTGACGATATCATCGTGATCACGGACGAGGCCCACCGGACCCAGTACGGCACCCTGGCCCTGAACATGCGCAATGCCCTGCCCAATGCCAGCTACATCGGATTCACCGGCACGCCCCTGTTCACGGACGACGAGATCACGCGGCGCGTGTTCGGCGATTATGTCTCGACCTACGACTTTCAACGGGCCCTGGAGGATCAGGCCACGGTCCCGCTGTACTACGACGCCCGGGGAGACAAGCTGGGCGTGGCTGTCAACGACCTGAACGAACGGATCGCCGCGAAACTGGAAGAGCTGGAAATTGACGACATTGATGTGCAGCAGCGCCTGGAACAGGAACTGAAGCGGGACTACCACATCATCACGCATGGAGATCGGCTCAACCAGGTGGCCCGGGATTTCGTGCTCCATTATTCCTCGGCCTGGGAATCCGGCAAGGCCATGTTCGTCTGCATCGACAAGATCACCTGCGTCAGAATGCACAAACTGATCGGATTCTACTGGGATCAACGCATTCGTGAGCTGGAAAAGGAACTGTCTTCAGCCGTGGACGTTCAGGATGAACAGTACCGGCTCCGCCAGATCGAGTGGATGCGTCAGACGCGCATGGCCGTTGTGGTCAGTGAAGAACAGGGCGAAGTGGAGAAGTTTAGAAAATGGGATTTGGACATCAAGCCGCACCGCCAACTGATCAAGGAGGGCATGGACCTGCCTGAGTCCATGCGCAGCCTGCCCCAGTACAGGAATATGCAACGGCTGGCCCTGGACGACGCCTTCAAGGTGCCGGAACATCCTTTCCGGATCGCCATTGTCTGCGCCATGTGGCTGACCGGCTTCGACGTGCCCTGCCTCTCCACCCTGTACCTGGAAAAGCCGCTCAAGGCGCACACCCTGATGCAGGCCATTGCCCGGGCCAACCGCGTTCACGAGGGCAAGAACAACGGCATGATCGTGGACTACTGCGGCATCCTGAAGAGCCTGCGCAAGGCTTTGGCCACATTTGCCGGGAAAGGTGACGGTGGGAGCGACACGGGCGGGGAGACCAACCCGACCAGGCCGGGTGAGGAATTGCTGGCTGATTTGGCCGAGGCCATTGCCTTTGTGCGGGCGTTTCTCGCTGAACGGGGAGCCTCTCTGGACGATATCATCACGAAGAGAGGTTTTGAGCGAAACGCGGCCATTTTGGCGGCCAAGGAGGCGGTCAACGAAAACGACGAGACCCGCAAGCATTTCGAGGTCACCTGCCGGGCCGTGTTCGCGAAATTCAAGGCCTGCATCAACGAGAAAGGGGTGAATGCCCACCGGGCGGAACGTGATGCGATCAATGTGATCTACAATAGCCTCCAGGAAGACCGCGAAGAGGCCGATATCACGGATATCATCCGGAAATTGTACGAGGTTGTGGACAAGGCCATCAAGTTGCAGCCGATTCCCGCGACAGAAAACACTGAAGCCTATGATATCAGTAAAATCGACTTTGACCGGCTGCGGAGGGAATTTAAACGTGTTCGGGCCAAGCGGTCCACGGTTCAGAGCTTGAAAGCAGTCATCGAGCGCCGTCTCGAACGTCTGCTCCAGCAAAATCCGCTGCGCACGGATTTCCAGAAACGCTACGAAGAAATCGTTGCCGACTACAACCGGGAAAAAGATCGAGTGACCATTGAGCAAACTTTCGAAGAGCTGATGCGGATTATTCGGGATATCGACGATGAAGGAAGCCGGGCTTTGCGCGAAGGCCTGGATGAAGAGTCACTGGCCCTGTTCGATCTGTTGCGCAAACCGGAGCTTTCCGCCCAGGAGATCAAACGGATCAAGGCCGTGGCCGTGGAACTCCTACAAACCGTCAAGAACAGGATCAGCGAAATCGAAGAATGGGAAAGCCGGGAAGCGACCAGGGACAATATCCGCCTGACGATCCGGGATTTTCTGTGGAGCGATGTCACCGGCCTGCCGGCTGACTTCTATTCCGAGGGCGACGTGCTCGCCCGGGCCGATGAGGTCTACCGCCATGTGTATCGTGTCTATCCGACCCTGCCCTCGCCGTACTATGAAGTACGAGCGGCTTGAGTAGGGTGCGGTCAACCTGCCAAGTAGCATTCAGTGACATTCAAGCCCAGGAGAAAGGAATTTCTCCGGAACAGTCTCAAACAGTTGATCTTGCCTTTATTACCCTGCTCCACGGCCCGATAGCTCAGGATACAAGCCGAATATCGTGGCGCGAGAACGCCCTATATCGCGCCCTGATCTGCTCCGGGATGGTCTAGCATGGCAGGAATGACGGGGTTTTCGGGCTGTTGCTCTCTGTATTCCAATCTGTTGGCAATATCGGCTGGACTGAAGCTGGACAAGGAGTTGGACAGGAGTTTAGCAGATTGCACCCCGGTTTTTCTGAAATCAGGTGCAATTCCGC
>REDL01000009.1 GCA_007693505.1 Desulfovibrionales bacterium
GTTCGGGGATGTCCGCGTCATCCTCCTCGGCCTCGGCGTCAAAATCTTCCTCGGTGAACGGGGATTCGTCTCTCTCCAGCGACGCATCATCGTCCTCTTCCTGGCGTTGTGCTTCCAGATCCTCCAGCAAGTCAGCCTCGGTGGACTCTTCCTCCGGCCTGGCCAACTCTTCTTCCCGCCAAGCCAGATCGTCATGCAGTTTTATCGATCCTTCAGGCATATCTCGGATTCCTTTCGGGTAGATTCATTTCACGATGGATCGCATCCGCCATTAGGCGCACTGATCAAAAAACCGCAGCACGAAACGTTCCTTGGCATTGCAGGGATAGGGAGCGTTTTGTGTCAATCCGGTCATGGCCTTGAGCTTGGTCCAGGTCAGGCTGTAGATCAGCGAGGACAGAGGATGGGGCTCGTCCTGAAAGCGCCCGCAGTCCCTAAGCTGGATTTTCTGTTCGAGCAGGGCTTGAGCCGCGACGCAATAGAGGGGGTTGCCCGCGATCCGTTTGCGCAGATCAGCGAGCAATGCGGCCAGGACCGTGTCTTCCGGCGCGTCCGGGCCAGTTTCCCAGGCATGGGACAGATCCGACAGGGCATTGAACAGTTCGTCGGGGATGCTGGCCGCGGCCCCGGCCTTGCCGGTGTGAAACACCTTCATGGAAGCTTGCGTGGCCGCTTCTCCGATAACGTGGGCGGCCAGCAGCCCAAGGGGCGGGTTCTCCATGCGAGTGAACGGTTCATGCAAAACAATTTCGCCGCTCTGGCAAAAGGACGGGGCAATGCCTTGAAACATCCGCCCATCCATCTCCTGGCAGCACTCCACCAAGCGCCTGGTAAACCCTCCGCCAGCGGCAGTGCGCAGCTTTTTAAACATCATGGCTTCGCGGGTGGCGAATGCCGCGGAGAAAAATTCGTCAGGCCGCAACCCCCGCAGATACCCCGTAGAGATCAACCATGCGCGATTCTGGAGATGTGGCAGTCGAAGCGCACCGCGGCGGACCAGACTTTGGGCCAACTGCTCCTTTTTTGAGGCCGCCTTGCTTCGATACAGTACACTGACGGGATTCTCCGGTTGCTCGGACAGCATCTGGTCAACGATCCGCTCCGCTTCAGCATTCAGTTCAGAGACCTGATCGGCGGGGATTTCCCTCAACACGCTGTTTTTGGTGGAATCAATCGCGGGAAGCAGTTTGAGCATATCCAGGAAACTGAAGGAGATTCCAGATTGGGTCGCTGCCGTGAAACAGAGCCGGAGCCAGGCCGCAGCTGCTCGCTCCCGTTCCCGAGGCGTGGCATCCCGAAAATGCCCGATCATGCCTTGCAGCAGTGAATCGAGACGCTGATTCCAGGGTGCGTCCTGGTCCCAGAGAACGCGATTGCCAAAGACAGCCGAGGCCGCTTCGAACGATTCCCTGTCCTGGGCAAGACGGTACATGCCCAACCGAATGTCCAGGTTGTCGGACAACAGCGGAGATTCCTTGGGCTCCTTGGGGGAAAAGGGCATGGCCCCTGGGCGAAGCCACTGTCTGGCTTCCGCGACGGCTTTGGGCTCCGAAAGGGCAAAGACACTGACCTGGTCGCCGTCAAAATCAGCTCCCAGACTGGCGCAAACACCTGGATTGATGCGAATCACTCCGCTGTTCTTCTCAAAACGGACGGAAAAGGCTTGCACGCTGCATGGCAACAGGCTGGGAGGGCGGTTCAGCAGAACCGTCCAGGGTTCCTCGGACTGGTCCGGAAACAGCGTCTTTTTCCAGGACTCAGGCAAGCCGATGGTCCCCATGGGCAGGCCCGGTTCCGGAACGATCACCCCCCTGGCTGAACGATTCAGGCGCAGTCCCAGAATATTGTTGCGGATCAGTCCCTTTTTGGCCCCCACGCCGCCCAACATGGCGATGAAAACGGAAAACAGATTATGCACACTGCTGCTCAAGGCCCGGACCTGCTCCAGTTCCCGTCTGGATTTACCGCAGATTTCCAGCAACAGATCCGCCTCGTCCTCCAAATCCTCTTCGCGCAATACGGATTCACAGTCCCGCAGGGCCTTGGACCAATGTGAAGAGTGATCCGGAAAGACAAGTTTACGCAGTCGCTCCTGAAACCTGTCTCGGCCAGCCAGGGACATAAGGGGGAGTATCACGTCCTGACAGGCCATCTCCAGGGCATCCAGAGCCTCGTTGACTTTATCCGGTGCCTGGATGCGCGCATTGCGCTTGATGACCTCGGCGTAGAGAACGTCAAGGCGTCCAGGCCGGGGCGGGGTCCGGCCATCCCAGAGAAAGCCGCGGTAGCGAACCGGCAACACTGCCAGAGATCGCAAGGTCTGATCTTGGGTGGGCAACAAGCCGTCCTGTTCCATCAGGGGGTGCCAGATGGGCACGTTCAGGTCGATACGGCCCCACTGGTCCGTATGGTCCAGCATCCGGCCCCGCCCAGAGGAAGCGAACAGGAGCTTGGCCTGTTCTCCAAAAATCGTGCTATCGTACAATCCTCCCGTCTTGGGTGGATGCAGAGCCGGAGCCGGGGCCTTGGGGTTGAGTCGGGGCAGGGTATGATCGGAAAGCGGCAGGAAGGCGCGAAGGCTCTTGATTCGGCTCCCGGCGTCCAAAAAGCGAAACACATAGGAAGGGTCCGGGCCGGTCTGGAATTGAAACCCGAGCACGAACAACACGTCGCGGAAGGTTTTCAAGGCCAACTTGTCCGGATCGCCCTGGGCGAAGAGTTCAGCGAGGACATGAGGCACGGGGCGCTCCCGAAGGCACCACATTTCCATCTCTCCAAGCTTCATGCCCCCACTGCGTTTTTTTCCGGCGACAGGCTGTCCGGTGAGCAACCCCAAGGGGCCTTTGCGCCCTCGGACATTCATCTTGTCCTGGGCCAGATGATTCAGTTTGAACAGGTACTGCACCCCTACCAGAGAAGGGTGCTCAGCCTGAATGTGTTGACCGTCCATGTGCCATTGCAGCCTGGCTTTGCCCGAATCATCCACGATCCCAAGTGATTGCAGGTCGTTTGCCAGCATCCCGAAATCCAGGTCATCCCGAAAGGGGCGTCCCCAGTCAGCATAGCTCCGGTCTGCTCCGTCCAGACGCCGCAAAAGTAAGCCGACATGGGTTTCCAATAATTGCCCAAAATTCATGCGGCCAATGACGCCCAATGGGTTGAGGATCATTTCCAGGTGTGTGTGCGGGCGGTCTTCCCCGTGATAGTCCGGAGTACCCGGGTGGTCCGCAGTCCCGTGAAGCGGGTCAAGAAAATAGGGCATCTCGCGGTCCGCCTGGATTCGGGAAATAATCCCCTTGTTGCCGTGGCGACCCATGATCTTATCGCCCACGGTCAGAGGCATGGTTTCCTGGACATGCACGGTCAGCCGGGCTCGATTTTCCAGCCAGGAGTAGGGACGTTCATCGACTTTCCAGTAGTGCTGGTCCACCCGGACCACTCGACCATGAACACCCACGGGCACATGCTCGACCCGTGGAGGGTCCATTTGAATCACGCTCCAGC
>REDL01000008.1 GCA_007693505.1 Desulfovibrionales bacterium
CAAGGGACCAAGAGAGCAGCAAAGGAAGGATGGAGCAAAATCATCACAATGTTTCCAGCCACAGGTGTGTCGGTGCAGCGAATCGACATGACATGCACGAGAGTTCACATGCCCAGGGGGTTCCCCCCCCCCAAAAAAAAAACGGAGTCTGAAAGACTCCGTTTTTTTCTAACGTGATGTAAATCTGAATTATACGCAACCAGTGGGCTTGGGAAGGCCAGCCATCTTACAGGCTCCCTTGCCGGGTCCGGAAGGAAACAATTCATAAATGTGCTTCAGCTTGTAGCCTGTCACTTTGGACAGAATGCGGACCATCGGAGCGATCCCATTCTTTTTGTAGTAGTCCTGCAAAAAGTCGAGAACCTTCTGGTGTTCGTCGGTTATCTCTTTAATGCCTTCGGTTTCTTTGACGTATTCCACCCAATCCGGGTTCCAGTCTTCAAAGCGCTGCAAAAAACCATCTTCATCAACTTCAAAGCTATTTCCCTTGAATTCTACAGTGGCCATTGTCAATCCTCCTTAAACAATTGTTAAACGCAAAATGATTGGGCCGTTGGCACCGACCGGAACCCTTGTCAAAAATCACAAGCCATTGAACATGGTATGGTCGCTCGTGATGGTCAGGAACGATCCGACATATCCGATGCGGGAACATTCCTTGAAAACAGTATGGAATGGAACTCAATTCCTTCGCTTGGTGACCGCCAAAAACTTTTTATCTTGTAAATTGTGAGGACATTCATTGTCAATGCTGGAAAGCGGGAAAAACCAAGAAACATGTCTTGATCATCATCCGCGAGGAGCGGGTTATCGTGTCGCCTCAAGAGATTCCAATTCCTGAAGATGCGTTCTGGCAAAATCCAAACTTGGGTCGAGTTCCAAAGCGGATCGCAACAATGCTGCGGCCTCGTCTGTTCGTCCCTGGAACTTGGCGCACAAACCCAAGTTGGCCAAATCCATTGCAGAGCCGCTGTCCAAGTCCAGTGCTCGTTGAAAGTCTTGTTCAGCTCCTGCATATTCTCCGAGTTTGAACTTGGCGACCCCTCGAAGGTTGAAATATTCCTTGACTTCTGAGCAAAGTTGGATTGCCCGGTCCAAATGCGGCAAACTGCATGTCCAGCGATCTTCCCGGCTCATGGCGTACCCTTGATAAAATGCGGCAAGGGCTTGATCATCTTGCTGTTCCAGCCCGTATTCACTTTGGGCAAAAGCTTCCAGGGCCTCGGAGAAACAGCCCTGGCGTACAGCGAGCAATCCTTGAAAAAACAGCGGAAATGAGGCTCCAGGATACAACCGGCTCAGCTGTGCCAAGCCATCCAGGGCCTGATCCTCTGGTGCCTCTTCGGCAAGAATTCGGCCGACGAACAGCCCAACACTGGGATTGATGGCCCGCTCCCGGAACTGAAATCCGGGAACAACTGAATAATGAGCGGGGATCCCCAATTCAGGATGCGTGGTCTCCACGCTGTAGGCTCGGAAATCAAGATGCCTCAGGCCTCGACACAACACGTTCAACTCGTCAAGAATGTCCGCCTGACCGATATCCGGCAAACTGGACAAAGCAACAACCGGTCCCTGATTCAACCATTCGATCTGCCCCAAATCCGTAAACTTCGGCAGACCGGAAGCCTCATAATTGCTTCCGGTTTCAAAATCACCGGCAAGTTGGGCCACTTCGGTCAGTGCGCGAATGGCGGCCTTGGTCGGAGTGGAGGCGGTGCCGGCTGTAAAGACGATTTCGCTACGTTCGGGAAACGTCGTTGGATCGTAGGCCAGCGCAGCCACTGTGGGAACAGGCAGGCCAAGGGAAAAATCTTTCAGTCGGACGATGATCCCCTCACGTTCAAAGGCGGATAAAAGCGATTGCAGGACCGGGTCGGAACAACTGGCCAGGTCGATGGTCGGGGTTTCAGAGCGTTTGCGGTCAACAACCGCGCACACATGACGCTCCACCAGTTCACAGACGCCCTGCAAAAGCGATTCTTCCGAGGTGTTTCCCGCGGAGGAACCATTAAATTCATTAATCTTTCGAAACCATTCCAAAGGAAACAGCACGTCCTGCCCGGTGTCCAGCCGGGTTGCCGGCACGAACCGCCACGCAACCAGATCCAGAAGAGTTCGAATTTGATCCTCGGGTAATGGGTCGGACACGGATTTCGCAATCTCGGAAATGGGCAGGATCCGTCCGGGCCATGCCCGTTCGGCACTGCTCCAGGTTTGCGGCTCGATCTCCAGAACTTTCTGCCAGTAGCTGAAATAACTGAAACGTTCGGCCAACTCCACCAGGGCGGAGGCTTCAGCCTGGAGTGCGGATGCCCCTTTGCCCATCTGCTTGCGCGTGGGCATAATGCGCCGAGCAGTTTTCCCGCAAATGCTCAGGTAAACAGGAATGCCCAATCGGCCGGTATCAATGCGACGGGTTTCCGCGAGAACATCCTCTCCAAAGGCAGCCAAAGCAGCCCGGACCCGCGTAACAGTCTCCTGGGGAGAACAGACTTTGTCCAACTCTACGGTGTGCCCTTTGAGGCAGGGGCGCAGGCGGATGCTCACAATGGCCTCAGGCGATAGAGGTATGTGGTCTGGGCCGCGCCATCCGGTTCTCCACCGGTGAACGGCGTGGACACGGCTGAACGAGAAATCTGAAAAAAATCCTTGGCTGCGGCGAAAAATTTGACGGAACGCCGCCCCGCGCTTGCTGACAGCAGAATCTCGGCTTTCGGTTGGGGTGTTAATGCGGTCCGAAAAAACTGAAGTAATGGCTCAAAGGATACCTCCCGGTACAGGATTTCTGATCCGATGATCCGGTCATACTGTTCCGTATGGTCAGAGCGGGTGAAATCGAGATAACGGACATGGGCCAATGGGCCAAGACCATTACGCAGCGCATTGATCCGGGCAAACAGAAGAGCCTCTGGCACTAAATCGCTGAGCACGACGGAGAAACCACGCTTGGCGGCAAAAAGCCCGGTCAAGCCAAGGCCGGCCCCGATTTCCAGAATCCGTTCACCCGGTTCTGGGGTGGCCCCCCGCAGGTACATGGCCAATGGCAGCGATGCCGGCCAGATTTTTGCCCAAAGCGGGAGGGCATCAATACCGGCTTGAACCGTGGCCAGGTTGAGCTGTTGATCAATGAAATCCTCCATATCCGTCAGCTGGAGACATTCCAGTGCATCATCCCCGATCCGCACCGTCTCAAAATGAACGGCATGCCTAGAAGAGACAAGTTCGAGAAGCTGCTCAAGAGATGCGTCCTCAAGGAGTTGTACAAATTCCCGCTGAGAAACAGCCCGCCCAAGCAGCTGTCCATGAAAAGAACCCGGGGCGTGCCCCTGCGTTCCACTATCGGATTTGGTCATGTTTGGAAGTGCTTTGCAGCAAAAAAAGTATCAAAACCAGAGGGAGGCGCTTGAAAAAATGGAGCGGGAGACGGGATTTGAACCCGCGACTTCAACCTTGGCAAGGTTGCACTCTACCACTGAGTTACTCCCGCAAGG
>REDL01000065.1 GCA_007693505.1 Desulfovibrionales bacterium
CGCATAGGCGAAAAAAGCTAGCCGTTTTTCAAATTGAATAAGTTGCGTTGTAGGGATAAAGGGGTATGGATGATGAAAAAGCGGGGGGAACACATGAAAAAGGCCTTTGTCCTTTGTGCAAGGCTCGCCATATAGCCCTGCCCAGTGTGGCCTACCGCATCTCCTTACAACGTCGGCACCCCGGAGGTATCTTTCGCGGCTCAATCCCAGCCTGCGCTTTCCCCTGTCAACGCTTCCCCACGCCCTTGCGGGTCGTCGAGGCATGACCCGGGGTCGTTATGGCAGGCTAAAACTTTAAGGTATGAAACGTGCATTCACTAAAACCTGTCGGCTTTGACCGGCACTTTCAAGGAGTGAAACGATGCACCACCTGACCAAGAACCTGACGGCAATGACGATGTTTGCGGCCCTGGTCCTTCGGGGCCTTCACCGCCGACATCACCGGATTGTCCCTGGGCACGACCAACCATGTGCGGGCCTTTGCCGTGAATGCGGCAGGCACCGTGTATGGGGATAACGTGACGTTTACCACGACCGCCGGTGGCGGTGGTGGCAATCCACCTCCAACTCCCGACCCCGACCCAGATCCAGCTCCTGACCCCGGGCCTGTGGTTGAGAACATTGACGGCGTTGATGTGACCATCACTATCGATGAAGACGCTGCCGGCCACAAGCACATCTCCATGGACATCCCGATCATCCCGCCAAACCATGATGGAGGCGATGACCCAGATCTGGCGCTGATCCCCATTGCCTATGCAGACGATCAGCGTGAGGATTGCGTCGCACAAATCGGCCTGCCCGTAAGCGTCGGCGCCAAAGTCAGCGGGGGCTTGGCCCCTTTTCAGGCAGGCGACAGCCTGAACGATCTGCTCCGGCTCATTGATGAAACCGCTGGAGAGACCGAGCCGGACAAGCCCTTGATGCTGGCAGGCGCGGCCGAGTTCCTGCGGGGATTGGCCGAGGCTGACGGAGTGACCGTGACGAAGATCGAGCTGGTCACCGACTCGGACGTTCCGCCGGAAAACCCCATTGTTCTCAAGGGCACGCCTTCTGCTCCGGGGACTCCGGCCCAGGTCATGATCATCGACGCCACGGCTCTGCCGCCGGGCAGCGTGATCGAGCTGGAGGACGTGGAATTCGCGGTAATCATCGGTGACGGCATTGTCATCCGCGGTGGCAGTGGGACGAACATCCTCTTTGCCGGGGACGGCACCCAGGACATCTTCCTGGGTGCTGACGACGACGAACTGCATGGCGGCGCGGGCGACGACGTGATCGGCAGCCTGGGCGGCAATGACCGGCTGTTCGGCAATGCCGGAAACGACGTGCTCTACAGCGACCAGGGCCGCAACCTGCTTCACGGCGGGCTGGATACGGACACGGCCCGCTTTGCCGGGGTTATGGCCGAGTACGAGATCGTCCAGGACCATGCCGTGGTCACGGTCCGCTCCCTAATGGACCCGGAACACGTGAACACCCTGGTCAATATGGAACGGATGGAATTTGTCGACCAGACCGTGGACATCACCTATGAACCGCACCTGGACATGATCGCGGCCCTGTACGTCCAGGCCCTGGGCCGTCAGCCCGACCTGGAGGGCTTCCAGTACTGGGCCGGGCTGTACTCGCAAGGAATACCGGCCGGGAGCATCGTGCTGCACCTGCTTCTGTCCGACGAGGCCGGGGAGCGCGGGGTGGTCATGGAACCCGGGGACCCCGCCGCGATTATCGCCATGTTCTAACAAGATATCCTGGGCCGGGACGTTGAACAGGAGGGCCTGGACTACTGGCTGAACCGCCATGCCGAGGGCCGAAAACTCTCGGAAATCGCTGCGGACCTGTTCCTTTCAGGGGAAGCCTCGGCCCGGGGGATTCACCTGGACGGCACGGACCAGAAGGGGCTGGACATCATCGAGATGTTCTACACGACCCTGCTGGGCCGGCCTTCGGACCCGGAAGGCAAGGCCTACTGGCACGAGGTTCTGGAACAGGGAGTGACCCTGCGCGAAATCGGGGCCCTGTTCTACTCCTCCGAAGAATGCCAGGTGCAGGGCATCGACGTCCCGGGGCACGGCTCCGGCGACATTGTGGAGCAGTTCTACAAGTGGCTCCTGAACAGGGTATCCGATCCCGAAGGCAAGGCCTGGTGGGTCGGATACTATGAGCAGACTGGAGACTGGGCCGCCGTGGCCGAGGGGTTCGTGGGCTCCGAGGAAATGCGGACCCTGTACGTCGGCCCCGCTGGCTGGGAGTTTTCCGTGCGATGATATTCTTTGTAGTCACAGCCGACCACGATCATTGTGAAAAAAACCTTTTGAACACGTTTCCCCTGGAGGAAATCACCTGCAAGGAGTCTTGACAGCACCACGTTTATCGGGCTAGCAGTTTCAGTACCATCACACAGGAATCAATCAGCTGAAAATCTGAACCAGCGGCCATGCCTGCAAGCCCTTACCGTCTCCCCCGTCTGAATCCGGCCTCTATCTCCCTGCCTGGTTCAGCCACAATCACACCCTGAAGTGATCGGAGACATGATTTATGCGGCCATCCAGATCGGGGGAGTGGGCTGGGCGACCATCTGGAACAAGGTGCAGGTGGCCGAGTACTTCACCGAACGATTTGCTGCCACTGGGCGGACATGGGAGGAGAGTGATTTGGAGCTGGCCCGGCAGGCGTTGCAGGGCGTGACTGACGATCCTGGCTCTGTTGCTACCGGCAAGACCCGGGTGGATCAGATGCTCCAATAGGCAGGCCTTTGCCCAGAATATGCACACAAAGGGGGCGGTTCCAGCTGGAGCCGCCCCTTTTATCTTCTCCCGGGAATGTGGCAGGATTCAGATTGTTTGGCGAAGGTTGACATGTGCAATCGCAGTGCGCCGACGTTCCCAGGCGGGGGTGTTTCAAATGAGCATGGAGTTCACATACAAGGCCGTTGATTCCCGCGGCAGAGTCCTCACCGGGGCTATGTCAGCCGATGGGGAGCAGGGGGTCGCCCTGGCTCTGCAGCGGCAGGGGTATGTTCCGCTGTCCATTGCATCGGTTCATGCGGATGCGCCTGTCGCGAAGAGGCAGCGGAGTGGTTTGTTGTCCGGGAAGATGACACTCCGTTCGTTTTCGTTGGGGGTTGGGGGCGGTAGGCCGAAGACCCGCGACCTGGTCATGTTCGCGGAAAATCTGGCTGTTTTGCTGCGGGCCGGTATTCCCTTGAACAAGTGCCTGACCGTGCTGATCGAACTGACCGAGAATCGGAACTTTCAAAGAGTTATTGCCAATGTTGCCGAACGCATCCGCGAGGGGAGTTCATTGTGGCAAGCCTTGCAGGCCGAGGAAGGAGCATTCCCTCCTGTTTTTATCAACATGGTCAGGGCTGGAGAAGCAGGTGGGGTGCTGGATCTGGTGTTGGAGCGCGTTGTCGAATATCTGGCCGGGATACAAGAACTCAAGGACTATCTTTTCTCGGCCATGATATATCCGGTCATA
>REDL01000007.1 GCA_007693505.1 Desulfovibrionales bacterium
TCAATTGGTTCATGATTGCGTTGAAGATATGCGCCAAAGTGACGAACAAGTTCCTGAGCCGCTGTCATCAAAAAAATATAGTGGTAAATTTATGGTGCGCGTGCCACCAGAAACTCATCGGTTGTTAGCGATTGAGGCCGCAGAGTCGGGAGTCAGCTTGAATCGGCTAATTTCCAGCAAGCTTCATCAGCCCCGCATGTAGCAATCACAAGCAGTCTGACGGCTTCCGCGGAGCCACCGCACAGAAAACGCCCCCTTTCCGCAAGAATCACGAGAAGGGGGCGTTGCGGTTTCAGGATAGACGATCCCCTCTACTCCAGCGCCAGCTCCAGCGCCCTCCGCACAAACGGCAACAAATCGGCCAAGCCGAAGGCCGGGGTGGGGTTGGCGAGGTGGCCGAGGTGGCGGTTGGTTAGGGCCGCAACGCGGCAGGCTTGGGTCATCTCCATGCCTGAGGCCAGCAGGGCCGTGACCAGGCCGGTCAGGCTGTCTCCGGTGCCGCCGATGGGTTCCATGGCCGGGACGTCCGGGGCGCTGATTTCGGCCACGGTTGCCCCTTTGGCGACCACGTAGTCCGTCTTGCCTTTGACCAGCAGGTGCCGGGCCGCGTTTTCCGCGGCGCAGGCCCGCTCAATCAGCTCGGGAATCCGATCTTCCTCCTGGAGCAGAAAGCCTCGGGTGTAAAACGGGTGCGGGGCGACCTCGTCGGCCAGGAAGGCCATTTCCCCGGCGTCCGGGGTGAAGAGGTCGTAATGGTCGGCGTAGCCGCTCATTTTCGCGGCGTACATGAACCCGGCGTCCGCGGCCAGTAGTGGGGCCGGGTTTCGGGCTTCCAGGGCCCAGAGCACCTGATTGTGCCAGGCGATGTCCGGCAGCAGATAGTGGAAGGTCAGGCCGGCATGGTGGATGTGGGTGATGTTTTCCACCAGATGGGCATAGACCGCCCGACTGCCCTCCCCGGTGCCGATGTCTCCGGCCAGCAGGGCCTGGGGCGCGGGCACGGCCAGCACTTCGGCAGCCGCGGCGGCCACGGCCATCAGGGCCGGGGTGCCTCGGGCCACGCGGATGCGTTGCCCGTCCAGAAGCAGGTTGTCGCCCTGGAGCCGGTAGTCGCCCCGGACCAGGGGGAAGTCCGCCCGGGGGACGCTGCCCACGATCAGCCAGGACATCTGCGGCGCAACTCCTCGAACGCCAGTTGCAAGGAATAGCCGCACAGGGTCCGGCCCAGGGAGCGCGGTTCCGGTGCTTCGTCCAGGATTCTGCCCACCAGGGTTTCCGCCAGAAAGGGCACGTCCGGACAGCCTCCGCCGGAGACGTTGACGATCCGGCGGTCCCGTTTGTCCATGGTGATCTTCATGTTCGCGGCCCGGACCATCAGGTAGTCCCCGAAATCCTTGACATGATACAGGGACACGGGCTCCAGCAGATGATCCTGGGCCGCGGCCACGCGCATGGGCGCGAGGCCCGCCTGCTCCAGCAGGCCCCGAATGCGCATTTCCTCCAGGAGCGGAAACTCGATCACCATGTCGCAGCCCTGGCGTAGATCCGGTGGCGGCCCTTTGACCGCCACTTCCACCCCGGCCTCCTTGAGCAGGGTTTCGGCCCGGATCACCTCGCCGGTGCTGTGGTAGAGCAGCAGGCCTTTTTCCGAGACGCCGCGCAGGGCGTCATCCTTGCGGAACAGGTTGCGCAGGAAGCCGATCACTTCGACAGTACCAGCTTGTAATCCTGGCCCACTTCCTCACTGGCGGTAATTGTCCAGCCATTGCTTTGGGCCGCCCGCCCAACGTTTTCCAAACTGGCCTCATTGTCCACCAGGACTTCCAGTTCCTTGCCCTCTGTGGTGTTCATGGCTTGCGTGGCCAGAAGTACGGGTTGGGGACAGGAAAACCCGCGCGCATCAATTTGTTCTCGTGCCATGGTTGTTTCTCCTTTTGCGGGATTCAGGAACGTTTGCAATTGGCCGCGCCGATGAACAAGAGCACGGCCATGCCGATAATCACCGCGGCCATGCCATGGGGTCCGATGCCCGCAGGTGAGCTGGCCAGGCCGAAATTGTGGGAGAGGGCCGCACCGGCCAAAAGGCCTAGGACAAAGACACCAGCATCCGCGTTGCCCTCTCCGGACATGAACAGCTGGCGGCCCGGGCACCCGCCGGCCAGGGCAAAGGCCAGGCCGGCCGTGACCATGCCCATGAAGTTCCAGAACCACATGGTGTGCGCCACGGGCTGACCTTCAAATCCTGGATTGAACTGGCCCAGGGCCAGGTTGGTGATGAAGGCCGCGACCAGCAGGGCGATGAAGCCGTACATCAGGTACATTTGCCGGAATAAAATGGCGTCCCGGATCGCCCCCATGGTGCAGAACCGACTGCGTTGGGCCAGGAACCCGATACCCAGACCCGCGGCCAGGGCAAAACCCAGAGGCGCAAAGGCGGCGCCGGGACCGCTCAGGGAATACCAGAGCACTCCGCTCTGGGTTTCACCGTCCACTGGTGGAAAGATCAGACGCAGCGCCAGCAGACCGGCCATGATCAAGGGCAGCATCAGCCCCGCACTCCAGCTTTGGACTTGGCTGCGACCGAGATTGTACCCTTTTTTGAAAAACAGGGTGCCGATCCAGACCCCGGCGACCAGACCGGCAAGACCGATCAGGGCGTTGCCGTCTCCGCCGGCCAGGCGAAGGACCACCCGCCAGGGGCAGCCCAGGAAAACCAGCGCCCCAATCATGGCAATCATCCCAAGGACGAAGCGGGTTGCCGGCGCAGACCCCCCACTGGGTTTAAACTCCTTGAAGGCCAGGGCCGCGGCGAAAGACCCCAGGACAAACCCCAGAATTTCCGGGCGGAGATACTGGACCACGGCGGCGCGGTGGATGCCGATGGCCCCGGCAATGTCCCGGCCAAAGCAGGCCACGCAGATGGCCATGTTTGCCGGGTTGCCGGCCTGTTGCAGAAAACCGGCCAGTACACCGATGATTGAGCCCACGGCGATAATGCCCAGTGTGGTGGCGAAAATGTTCTTGACGGCCCGAGACATGGAGTCCTCCTTGGGGTTGGGGGGAAGAGAGGAGATAGAAGTCAGAAGTCAGGAGTCAGGAGATTGAGAGCTGAGTTTTTGAGCTGTGTTCGGGTCCTGGAGGGGGCATGCGAGTTCGTTGGGAGCGTAGGTGTGGGTCTGGTGGCAGAGCGGACACGGGACGTGGACGTTGCCGTGCAGCTCTTTGCCTCCGCTCGGGGTGGTGATGGTTTTCAGGTCCGGGTCCAGGGACCATTGGGCGGAACGGAAATCCATGTCATGCAAGGGACAGGTGAAGTGCAGTTCGAGCATGATGCCTCCAGATAAAGGGCACGTGACGGACTCATTTTTTCAACCAGAGTATCTTACATGGTTTTGGGAGTTCCCGTCCAATCGGATTAATAAATGACTTTGCGCTTGATCGATTTCTTTTTTCGATGAATTGGCACAAG
>REDL01000006.1 GCA_007693505.1 Desulfovibrionales bacterium
CGGAAGGGGCGCGGAGTCAGATGGATATTATTCGGCGGTGCATGGCCGGGAGGGGGTATATGGTTTTGCAGTAAGTTTGCAAAAGCCCGGCAGGCGAGCATCAGGTTTTTGCTTGGAAAAATGAGAGGGATCAAGTAATCAGTCGTTTCTTCAACGTAATTTTTGATAATTGTGGAAGGAAATAAGATTCATGAGTCATAATTGCCATGATAGAGAGTTATATTTGCCCTCTAAGGGTTGGAGCCCCAAGTCACTTGAGGATCGACTTCTTGATCTCTACCTGAGGGACAACCCTGGCCACCTGTTCTTGGAGGTCGAAGTGGGCCAGGGTGACGACAACTGCGGCCCGAGGCGGCTTGACGGGTTGCTCATCCCTGGAGGCGAGAATCGTGTCTGCTCCCAGGGTACATTCAGCAGGGCCGATATAGCCGCCGCCGTTGAAGGCAAACACGTCCACGTCCTTGAGGCCAAGCGAAAGCTTAACAGGACGGTGATTGGTCAAGTTCAGGTCGGCGTTGCCCTGTTGAAGCGCATGTTTGCCCCAGCTTCTGTTCTTGGAGTGGCGGTTTATGCGCTGGGGAATTCTGATCTGGAATGGTACTGTCGCGAGCAGGGCATCCAGATGGCCTTTTACCCGAAAGAGTTTTCGTCATCTCCGCTATTTCCGTCATCTACAGGAGAAACCCTCACTCCTTCAGATCAGCGGCTGGATCGGCGCAAACCTCCGGACCCAGGCCGCCGTCGGGCGTTCATGAAAGGCTGGGATGCGGCCGTGGCTGGAACGCTCTACGGCTCGGTCCATACCGTGAAGACCCATGCGAACATGGGCAACCTGTTCGGCTGGATTTACGGCGATATGCCAGAGGAATTCAGGGAGGAGACATGGGAAAGGTACGTGGGGAGTATTGGACTTTGATGTCGTGGACTCGCCAGTAGATTCAAGGTAAATAACACTTGCGTCCATGTGTGCTGGTGGAAATATATTGATTGCCTTGATCAAACCGGTGGAGGATTGTGCTATGGCGAATGGCAAAGATGCTTCTTTCATTGCTTCAAAGTTGAGAGACAATGTAGAACAATCTTCTTCTGGCTCAAGACGGCTCAAGCTTCGGAATTTGCTATCGAAGTTTGGCTACAAAAGACGTTCGGATACAAACACCGCCCTGATTACCCAGCTTCTGAGTGATACGGGATTGACCATCAATCCACCCATTGTAAGATTTGGTGAGGAATGGGGCATCGAATATAATGACTGGGTCTATCTCTCAATTGATGTGCCTAAAGAGCCAGAAGCTCCTTGTCCTTTGCCAACCTGGAACGCTGATGGGTGGTTTGACCGAATTGCCAAGCTGAACCTCCGGACCGAAAAAGAGGTTGAAACCAAGTTCATCATCCCCTTGCTTGCGCGGCTAGGCTACACTGAAGATGACCGTTACGACGCGATGCCGGTCCCTGCTGCTATCGGGGCGAAGAAGACCACCCTCGTTATTGATTTTGCTCTATTCAACACTAACCTGCCTGAATTGCACAGCCAGCCTCTCCTTACGATTGAAGCTAAACGGGATGGCAGACTGACAAAAAGAAAGGAGCTTGAAACTGCTCACAACCAAGCCAAAAGCTACTGCCTTTGGGCACAATGCGATTATTTCATGATCACCGATAGCCGAACAATCCAGACATTTCACATTGCCCGTGGTGGCTGTCTAAGTGGCCTTGAGCCACTTTTTTCTTGTGAACGTAGCGAACTGGTTAGTTGTTTTGGCGAGCTTTACGCGAGAATCTCAAAAGAGGCGCTGACAAAGTATTACATGGCGAAAATTTCGACCAAAGAAGAGGCGATATAACCCCACCCCGGAGATAATGTTGTCCAATCGCATCTACGTTCCGACGCAATCATTCAAGGACTGGCAACGCCTTCTCGCCAAGCCGGATCTTCACTGGAAGGCTGGATACTCGGCTATGACCCTGGCCCGATCCTGGGAAGCGGCTGATCCTCAAGGTTTCCCGCCCGAGGTGTCAGCTGCACTCGCCACAACCACCGATCCGCTCCTTCAAGGGTTGTCCATGCTCATCGCAATCCCGGAATACCAAGTGGCGTTGCCGGGTGGAGACAGATCATCACAGACCGACCTGCTGGTCCTGGCGCGGGGCGCTGACGGGCTTGTGGCCGTTGCCGTGGAGGGGAAGGTTGACGAAGCCTTTGGCCCGACAGTGGAGCAGAAACGCGCCGAGAATTCCAAGGGCGTCAACACCCGGCTGCATTTCCTCACGGAATCGCTGGGCCTCAAGGAACCGATCCCTGGCAATATCCGCTACCAGCTGCTCCACCGCACGGTCTCGGCCATGCTCATCGCCGAACAGTTCTCGGCCAAGGCGGCGGTCATGCTGGTTCACTCGTTCAGCCCGACCAACAAGTGGTTTGATGACTTCGCGGTCTTTGCAGCTCTTTTCGGCCTCCATCTCCAGGCTGGATCGCTGGCAGCCGCCGGCATCCGCCGCAACCTGCCGTTGTTCATCGGCTGGTGTAGCGGGGATCAAAGGTTTCGGGCTGCATCAAAATCTTCTGAAGATGACGTGCTTTCTTGAGTTGCCATTGAAGGCTAGGTGTTGTGAGGACTATCTCCAGGTTCAGACTTATCTAATGTGACCCAATACAATGTGTATTGCATTGTCCGGAGCAAGGGAAAGGTTTCTGGGATCGCATTACCTGCGGCCTTTCCGAGAGCTGCAACGTCCTTCGCAATTAATCTGTAAAGTTTCCATATAGGTACAACCTTTCCACCTCCGACTTCGGCATGGTTTACATCACTTCCCCATACCACTGCCCATTGCTCGAATGTCTTGTTGTGAGGAAGCCAAGGCATGATATCCGCAATAATGTATTTCCGGCCTGCGTCAAACTTCTTGCGGAAACGCTCTTCCCTTTTCGCCCAGGTGTGGGCGTCGATTGACGGTTCGATGTGAAGGAGGTGATTCTCAACGGGATGATAGGCGACAATATCAAGCTCACCCTCAAATCCGCCATGAGAAAGTTTTCCTACTTTAATGTTGCGCCTTACAAAGTAGCCTTTGTGCTCTAGCCACTCGGCAACAAGTTGCTCAAGATGATTTGCCATATTCGTTGGTTCCAATATCAAACTACGTGTCGGGCTTTTAATAGCAATCCAGGCCCTCGATCTTGATGCCCCAGCTGTTGTCCTGATGAACTTCTCCAGCGTGAAACTGTAAGATGCATAAATGAAAAATCACTCCACAATCGCCTTCAACAACGCATCCCTTGCATCCGAATAGAACTGAATATCAACCTTGGTGGCCATGTCGTCCGAGAGGTCGATGAGTTGTCGGCGGCAGGCCACGGGCATGAGCAGGGCCGTGGCTTCTTTCTCCACCGCGATTTCGGCGATGCTCACCGGGTTGTGGATGGCTTCGATGGAGCCTCCCAGGTTGATTTCGC
>REDL01000005.1 GCA_007693505.1 Desulfovibrionales bacterium
TTTCACTGACCTCTTCACCGATCTTGCTCAGGGCGCAGCCGCAGGGGCAGGTTTTATCCTCATCGGCGATGTCATGAACCCGATCGACACGGGGCAGGTCAGAGGAGATTGGGCGACGCCCTCTTTTTTTGCGGACATGCGCGGCGACCTCCTCCAGTTCTTCCGCAGCTGAATCCATTTCCTCGGCCTGCTTTTCGAGCTGCATGGCGGCCAACTCAGCTTCATCAAACAAGTTGAACTGGCCTTCTCTGTTGCGGAGCTTGGCTTTTTCGGACTTAGCTTGATAGTGCAACGCCTTGAGTAAACGGACTTGCTCCTCGAGTTGGGAGATGTAGGAGTCCCTGTCCGCGATGATGGCTTTGAGCGCATCGGGGCTGTCGGGCAATGAAGAGGCGTCCATGGCCATGGTAAATACTCAAAAAAGCAAGTAGAGTCAATATAATTGCTTATATAACATGAAATAGCCAATATTCAGCTTAAATTCGAAAAATTCAGCTCTGGATGACCGAAAATTTGCTTCAGATCGAGTCCGTCCAGTAACCAGTGAAGTTGCCGAGGTTCCATCTCCAAGACGTCTTGTTCGGAAGTGGGCCAATAAAAACGGTGCCTCTCCAAGCGCTTCTGCCAGAGACAAAAACCGTTGCGGTCCCAATACAGAATTTTGATGATGGTTTTGGACTGGTTGCAAAAGACGAAGAGATGCCCGGAGAAGACATCTCGCTCCAAGTGGTCGGCCACCACGAGCGAGAGGCCGTTGATGGATTTACGCATGTCCGTAACGCCCAGAACCAGGTTGACCGACGTTGCCGACCCGAGAAGCATCATGGCAGTTGCTCCAGGGTGTGAACAAGCTTTTCCAGCATCGGTGCGCAAAAGTCTCCGCGGATCTCCACCGTGAATCGATGACCAAGGTGGACACGCAGTGAACCCTGTTCGTGCCGCGGGCTTGGCGGGACGAGGTGATGCCGTGGGACGGGGACGATGAAAGGAGGAGAAGACGGTTGTCGGTCACGCTCGAATCGGCGCTTCCAGTACCCCAGTGATTTTATGGAAACACCGGCCTGCCGACAGTACTCAGCCTGAGAAAGATCGCTTGCTCGCCACTTGGCTACATGTTCGCGCCAGAAATGTGTCTTCTCGGGATTTGATGCTCTGCGTTTCTTGGTTGCCATTTTGAATCCTCCTCAAAGATTGGTGAGAAAAATTCTATGGCATAGCTGGAAATCATGCGGAAGAAGTAGCTCTTTTGACGCTTACTTGGAAAGAAGCTCGGCGTTTTGGAGGGAGGGGCTTGGGCATCAGAAATAAAAATGGGCTTACGATTTTTATCGTAAGCCCATTTTTATTGAGTCAACATCTCACCGCCGGTCTGGATCGGCGGTGACAGTCAACAAGGGAATTCGCCCTTTCGAAAGAAGTGGTAGGTAAGCTTGAGGGTGATGTCTGAAGGTGGCAGGAATCTTTCACACGACGATCACGCTTCTGACTGATGATCGATCAGGCCCGGCAGAAATGAACTGTTGATGGGCGGTACATTGTGGGATAGTGGGCCTACTGGCTCTCGGCAGACTGGAGAAGTGCAACATCGCCCGGAACCTCGCACTTCCTCCCGATCTTCTCGATGGCCTGCCTCATGTGCCCGGCGCTCAAATGGGAGTAGCGTTCCGTCATGCGTGTCGTGGTGTGGCCCAGCAGCTTGCCCACAGTATAGAGGTCCACGCTTTGCATGACAAGCCAGGATGCGCAGGAATGCCGAAGGTTGTGGAAAGTCAGCTTTTGCCGCCGATCTTCGACGCCCTCATTCAGCTTGAGTTGGTCCACGCAGCGGTCAAAGGTTCTTGAGACCTCTGACAACGGCTTGCCGCCCTTGCCGGTGAAAACCAGAGCCGTCTTGTCGCCGGGACAGATTTCCTTGAACATGGCGATCAGTTTCTCATGTAAAGGCACGCTCCTGCTGGGGCCGGTTTTGGTGTCCTTGACAAAGAGGAAGCCGTTCAATAGGTCCACGTCCACCCAGCGCAACCGGAATATTTCCGAAGCCCGGAGACCAGCATAGAGCGAGACCATGCAGACGTGGTACAGGGTCAAGCTTCGCCCCTGGATTGTTTTCAGCAAGTCCGCCGCTTCTGTTTCGCTCAAAAAACGTTGTTTCTTGTTGTCAAAAGTCAACTGTTTACGCCGGGCTTTTTTATAGATACTTACCGGATTTGGTGCTGCAAATATTTCCCTCCCGATACACAGATTGAAAACCTGGGATATAATGGCCAGGGCATAATGAAAGGAACGGATTGCCATGCCCTTGTTCAGCATTTTGGTGCGGATGGCATCCAGGTCCGCTTTGCCGATGGCGGCAAGTGGGAGGTTGCCGATCATGGGCTTTATCCACTTTTGAAACAGGACGGTTTCCGTTTCGATGGACGTCGCCTTTTTTCCGGAAATATGTTGCTCTTCCAGATACAAGCCTTCAAATATCTCCGCAAAGGTCAGCTTGGCTACGGACGCCTGATCCTCCTGTGCTTCCGCCTCCCTCCTGGCGGCCTCTTCCTCTGCCTGCTTGCGCTCCGCGATTTCGGTTTTCTCTTTGATGGTAAAAGGGGGCGTGCCTGTTTTCTGGTTGCGCTTCAACTCGGCCAACAAGTCGTAAACGGAACGGGCGGTATTTCCCTGAGACGCCCAACCAACGGCCTCCTCAAAGGTCTTGCCCCGCCACTTGTAGCGAATGTAATAGTTCCGGTCCTTTTTGACACCGTGCTTCCGGTCGTCGTGTTCGTAAAACCTGACACCGGGAAATTCACTCTTCATCCAAATCATCGCGTACCCCCCTTGTCATCATTTTCAACCCGATTTTCATTCCCATTCCTTTCCCACCCCTTTCCCACCCCTTTCCCACCTTTGAGCATGAAAAGGGGTGTTTTCGAGTGAATCAATGTGAAGGCACAATAATAATTTATTCAAGCATTGTCAATGTTTTAGTGTTGTTTTGTGAAGAAGTGTCAAAGCAATACCATCTGAATGGCATTCAAGAGGTCAGCGGTTCGATCCCGCTCAGCTCCACCAAGAAAATCAAGGGGTTAGGCCAATATGGCCTAACCCCTTTTTCGTGTCTTTTTCAATTTGTCCAACTCCTGTCCAACCGATACGCAAACAAGGGGCTTGTCCAACAGGACTTTAACCGAATCACCATCCTCTATCCGCATTTCTATGTAATTCCGGGCCGTTAGACACACAGCCTGTGTAAGACCCTTTCATCTCCTCCCGTTTCCACTTCAAAAGCAATTATATTTTAACATGTTGCCTTGTTTTTTGTTGACATTGTTAGACCCTACTGATATGCTTCGCGCATGGCTCACCTACACAAGAAGATGAAGAAGGGTAGACCC
>REDL01000004.1 GCA_007693505.1 Desulfovibrionales bacterium
GTGATGATTGGACAGCGCCAGCTATTGCCGCAATCTGCTTGTCCGGAGTCTGTTCCTGAACCCCCAGGGACTCCTTAAGGGTGTGCACGTGTTCATCCAGCATGGACTGGATATTGCCCTCGGCGGCGTAGCGCAGGGTCAACCGCCAGTAGGCTTCTTCAGGTTTGTCGCCGCGCAGCATGACGATGGATTCAGGGAGATTGAAGAGCGAGCGGAAACCCGAGGCAATACGGGCCGCTCCGGAGAGCAGAAACTTTTGCGCGATATCGCCGGGGGCAACCCTGTTGAGCGCCCGCAATGCGCAGGTACCCGGACCGGCCAAGGCCAGGTCGCAGAGTACTTCGGCCAGGTCATTGGGGCGTGGACCGAGGGTATGCACTTGCTGTGGGAATTGCTCAAGATGTTGTATATGCTTGATGAAATGCTCGCTTTCATCCTGATCACCCGTTTTATCTGTGTGCCAACATTCGGCTTCTCTGAGCCAGGAAAAAAACGAGTCATGTTTTTCCAGCAAAACCGGCGCGGCCCAGTACCAGCGCTCATCCGGTCGTGATTCGGGATTTCCTTGCGGCAGGGTATGGAGCATCTCTTCACAGATTGCGATAATTTCCATGCGCAGATCCTCCAGAGGAACAGGCTCCCCTTGACCAAGGCGGAGTGCAATCGCAAGAGGGTCGATTGCCTGAGCAAGAGTCGGAGAAGGCATCAGCCATGCGAGGTGAGGCATATTTTTATGGCGCTTCTCTACAACATCGTATGCAAACGTCAATAACTGACTGACTTTATCGTGATAATTTATTTTTTGATTTGACTCCTGGTGCGTCATCCTCCGTTGAGCCTCGTAGGTACATACTGAGGCAATCGCATCTGGCACAGCACTCCAGGATGAGAAAATCAGGCTTTTTGTCAGGCCCTCCTTGCCCTCATAAACTCCGGCAGGTTCGGAGTAGGGCATGGAAGGCGGCATCCAGAGCAGTTGCCAGAGTCCTTTGTCCAAGGTTTGGGCGAACAAGGCCCGCATCCGTGGATTGCCGGGGTCCACGGGATGGTAAGCCTCGATGGTCGCCTTGGAGAGCAGATGGCCGTTGTTTGTGAATGCTTGAAGCAGTTCATCCGAGGGCCGCTGGAAAGCCTGTTCCAATTTGCGCCGCAGTTCGTAATGTTTCAGAAAATTGACCAGATACGGGGCTGATTTCCAGTACTCAACCACATCTCCGGCCTTGACCAGCGCGGCCACCCGGTCGGTCATGGCCGCGTGGTCCAGGTCCTTCGGCTTGGGCAAGGTCACGGTGGTTGTTTCCGTGAGCATGGCGTTCGCATCCCGCGTGAAGGCAATCCGTTCGGTGCGGCACATCACCCGAAGCAACTCCTGCTCCAGTTCTGTTTTCACGTCATCTGTTACTGCACTGGCCCCATTTCCCGATTGCAGACCTTTCCGATGCCGGGCAAGCAGGCCCCTGATCCGTTCAAGGCGGTCCGAGCCGTTTGAGAGAAAGCCCAGGGTGCGCAAAAAGTCGGGATAGTGGTCGTCCTGGTCCGTCTCCTGGTCCATGGTGAAGGACTTGTAGGGGGTCGCGGACAAGAGCAGGGTCTTGGCCTCTTGTTGCTCAAACAGGTACCGGGCCAGCAACGACGCGTCTCCCTCGTCCTCCAGGAGATGCTTGAAGCGCTGGAACTCATCCAGGATGACCAGGGTTGGCCGCAGGGCGGAAATGCAGACCTTGGCCAGCAGCCCCCGCAGCTTGCCGATGGTGTCAAAACGCAGCGCCTGGTCTTCCGCGGAAATCCGGGAATATTCCTTGAAGCGGATAAACCGTTCACAGCTCATTCGCATTTGGGCATACAGCTTGGCATCGGCAAGAAGCGCATCACGAAAGGAGCCGGACAGAGTGGAATCAAGGTGAATGTCCGTCTTGGTCGCGCTGTCGCGCCAGCGCTGTTTGCCGGATGTGGCCTGGAGCATGTTCAGCAGTCCTGGCCCGCGCAGTCGACGATCACTGCGTTCCCATGGCAGATCCCGCAGCATCCGGTACACGATGATCCGTTCCTCGGCATGGCCGCCCCGGCTTCGGGTGTGGTCAAAGGCCGTGCCCGGCGTGAGGCTGATGAAATTGACTTTGTTGTTTAAGGAAGAAATCTGTTTGGGCAGATAGGTCAGCCGGGTGGCGATGGCGAATCCGGGTGAACTGGGGTCGTTCTTGTTCGTGGATTGGAAAATGTTCAGCCTGTTCACGTTTTGCGTGGCAATGGAGGCGTTGGAGCAGATATAGATGACGTCGATGCGATCCAGTTTGTCCTGGAGGTGTTCGATGGTCTTGGCAATAATGCCACGAGCCACAAGGGTCTTGCCCAACCCCACCTCGTCGGCCACCAGAAAGCGAGAGGTGGCCTGCGGACCATGGAACCGGGAAAAAACGTACTCCACGGTGGTTCGCTGAAAATCCTTCAAGCCAGCCAGAGCATGGCGGGCACAGAAGCGGGCACAGTAGCGGTCAGTGCTCACGGCGTTGCTCCAGGGCGGTCTCGAACACGGACCACAGTTGCAGGAAATGTTCAGGAATGATGTCCGCTTCGGTCCTTTGCAGATCGTGGACCAGTTTTTTGACGTCCAAAAGCCGATCCGGTGCCCGGCTGTAGGTTCTGGTCAACTCTTCCAGCAAAGCCACATCATCGCCTTGTGCCATTCGCCTGAACAGGTGGCCCCATGTTCTGGTACCGTTGCCGGAAGTCAGACCGTCCCCGTTGGCCTGCCCCAGAAGCAGCAGCAGATACCGCAAAAAACCGTCTTTGTTGGCCAGAACTGTGCGCAGGATGGATGCGTCGCGCTCGTCGGGCAGACCGGAAACCGGCAGATTCAAGACGAACCTGGCAAAGACATCCGGGTGATCCGTGTGCAGGGCAAAGGCGATCAGTCCGGTCAGGGACGCAGCGGAAAAGCTTCCGAGATCATAGCCTTGGGGTGAGGCATCTCCGTGTTTCGCAACGTTTTGCTTGATGGCCACCGCATGGGAATCAGCAAGGGTGATGGGCCAGGCCATGGCCTGAACAATGCCCGGCAAAACAGGAATGGGGCCAGTGAGGGTCAGCTTCCATGTTGCCGTCTGCGCAACCGGCTCGCAAACCAGGGAGATTTCGGCATTTGCCATGGCATTGCGAGCGTTTTGCAGGGCTTTCTCCGCTTCCTGACGGTGTGGGTCAGAGGTCACGGGGGCTGGCTTGTGAAAATCAGCAAGGAGTTCTCCCAAGCCGTCCAGGTCCAGGATCTGATCTATTCCTCCGACCCTGCTTCTTTTGCCCTTGAGTTCCGCAAGGATCTCCACGTTCACGCCGCGAACCAGGGCCGCATTGGTGGCATTTGCCGAGCCGAGG
>REDL01000120.1 GCA_007693505.1 Desulfovibrionales bacterium
ATGCCCGCTGCCTGCAACGTGCCGAAGAGGCGGACACCTTTTTCCGGAATACGTACCTCAATCCCAATGTGGATGCCTTGATCTGGAAAACCGGCGCTCTGCTGCGCATGGGGCGCGGTAGTGAGGCCAAGTCGGCTCTTGATGATTTGACCCAGCGCGTCCCCAACCACCCGTACCTGCCAAAACTGCGCGGCATGATTCCCCAGGAGGACGTTGCCGAGCGAGGCGAATCTGACATCCGGAAAATCTAAAGCGGATTCAAAAGATAAAAAATCGAACGAACAACCCTACACCAAAGGAGGTGGAGATGGGTGACGACAGCATGGCCAGAGGACCGCCTTCAGGGAATGGTGAGAAACGGGAGGAAATCCGAGGCCGCTGATGAGGCGGCCTCGGTTCTTGAACCGAGAAAGGAAGCAGAATGGCAAAGGAGGTGAACATGGGGACGGTTCATGCCTTGAATCGCAAGGGTGAAATGGAATACGCCCTGCTGGTGGATCGTCTGGAGCAGTTGGTCCTGCGCGGTGAAAAAATGGATCAGGCCAGAGGGTATCTGCAGCGCGAGGAGGTCTGGCGCAGTCTGCCATGGGAATCGGCCTTGCGCTGGGCAAGATTGGCCCGGATCGCGGGATTGCGGGAGCTGTGCCTGTCCATCCTGAACTGGATGGTCGTTACGTGGCCGGACCGGGAGGAGGCGCGAGACATGCGCACCGAGCTGCTTCTGGAACTGGGCCGGGGTCCGGTTCCCGTTGAAGCGGTCCAGGCGGCTCAAACTCCCCCGTCACTGGATTTCGACGATAAACTGACTGATTCCTTCACGGCCATGCGCTCAAGGGAAAGCGCCGTGCGCCGGTATCTCGACCTCTTCCAGGGCCGGGAAGACGTCTTCGCCCGGCAATGGGCTGACAAGGAAGCCGGAACCCAGGGCTATGTTCCGGTACGGCGGGCCATCCAGGGCGAGGATATTCTGGAGCATCTGCAGGGGCGGAAAACCTACGGCATCTACCTGCTGCAGGAGGACAGTCGGGTTTGCCTGGCGGTCATCGACGCGGACATGCACCCCCGTTTACGCACGGACAAGCTTTCCGCCGCGGACAGGGATCTGGCCCGCCGGGAGCGCGACTATCTGTTGCGCCGGTTGCCGGAGTTGGGCCGGGAACTGGGCATGCCGTGCCTGACGGAATTCAGCGGAGGCAAGGGCTATCACTTCTGGTATTTCTTTGCCGAACCGGTGCCGGCGGCTCTGCCAAGACAAGCCTTGAACCGGCTGGTCAAAAGGATTTCCCCGGACCTGACCTGCTTCAGCCTGGAAGTGTTTCCCAAGCAGGACACACTGGCAGGCAAGGGGTTGGGCAACCTGGTCAAACTCCCTTTGGGAATCCACCGGGTCAGCGGGAAAGCGTCCCGGTTTCTTCAAGTCCGCGACCCATCGCCCTGGGCGCAACTGAAAGTCTTGGACAATATCGGGCGTATCGACGTTGAAATTCTGGAGCGTCATGCCGGGGGCCTGGACCCGGAACAGGGAGCGACCGTGCTGGTCCACCCGCGACATCAGGCCTGGGCGGATGATTTTCCCGAACTTGCCCGCCTGGCCGATGCCTGCCCGGCCCTGGGGCAGATCGTGGCCTCATGCCGAATGTCCCGCACGCTGTCCGTACGCGATGAAAAGGTGATTCTGGGCACGCTGGGTTTTCTGCCGCGGGCCAAAACCTTGATCCATCACCTGCACCAAAGCCTGCCCGACTACAATCAACACCTTGTTGATTACAAACTGTCCCGGGTCCGGGGAACGCCCCTGGGCTGCAAACGGATTCATTCCCTGTTGAACATGACCCAGGATCAGTGCCTGTTCGAGAACGCGGCATCCTACGCGCACCCCTTGCTGCACCTGCCGGACTGGATCGATCAGGAGCCGGAAGTAAAGTCCGAACGAGTGGAAAACCTTCAGGCGGCCCTGGACAGCCTGGAAGGGGCCATCAGGCAGGTGCGCCGTTTTCTGCGACCCGCCCAGGCCTGAACCGACATTGCCCCACCATGAATACGGCAAAGGCACAAGATTTTCCTGGCATGGGATTACTATCGAGTCCGGAGCGGGTGTTTCGCGACGGGCTCTTCACGAAAACAACGGAGGCGCCATGCAACGAGCCTACGTATTGGAACCGGGCGCATACCTGCGCAAGACCGGAGAACACCTGACCCTGTTTCGCGATGGCAAATCGGCCGGGGAGATTCCCTTGCAGGGCCTGCAACAATTGACGTTGATCGGCTACACCTCGCTGAGCGGAGCCGTGCTGGACGTCCTGATCCGCAAGCGCATCGAGACCGTGCTGCTCAGCCCCTCAGGCCGCTTCCGAGCCCGGCTGATGGTGGATGAGCACAAACACGTCGAACGTCGTCGAGCCCAATATCTGCGACTCAGCGATTCGGAAACCGTCCTGGATACCGCACGGGTTCTGGTACGCGGCAAGCTGCTCAACGCGGCGCGGTTTCTGGCGCTGCGCGGCAACCAGTTGGACGAACAGGAGCTGAAAGGCTGCGCGGCCCGTATCCGCGCAATGGCCGGGGCTCTGGAGACTGCCCGCGACCTGAACCTGCTTCGAGGGGCCGAGGGCCATGCGGCCAACCTGTATTTCGCCGCCTTCCCCATGCTGATTCGCGTCCCTGGATTCATCTTCAACGGACGGAATCGTCGCCCACCCCTGGACCCGGTCAACGCCCTGCTGTCCTTCATGTATACGTTGCTGACCCAGGAAGTTCTGACCAGCATAAAGGTCGCGGGACTGGACCCCTACCTCGGCGCGCTGCACGCCGTTGACTATGGCCGCCCGTCCCTGGCCTGCGACCTGGTGGAGGAATGGCGCTCCTTCCTGGGGGATCGCCTAGTGCTGACCTTGATCAATCGCCAAGCCGTCCGCCCCGACGACTTCATCTTCCGCACCCTGGCCAACATGGACGGGGTTGACGAGCGGGATCTGCGAAGCAGACGCCCGGTGGAGATGAAGCCCGGTGTGTGTCGGGCGTTCATGAACGCCTATGAGCAGTGGATGGGAACACGCATCGTCTGGCCGGAAACGGGTGAGAAAGTGACCTACCGCGGCCTGATCCAGCGTCAGGTGCGGGTCTTTTCAGCCTTTATTCAGGGTCAGGCCGAGGCCTATGTCCCGTTTGCCTGGAGCAAGGTCAATTAAGAAAGGACGAAGGAGAAGCCTTAGAGGAGGTGGGAAAATGGGCACGTTTTATGTGGTCTGCTTCGATATTGTCGACGATCCAATCCGGTACCGCGTGGCCAAGGCGCTGAAGGGAACCGGATACAGGGTGCAAAAATCCGTCTTCGAATGCCCC
>REDL01000071.1 GCA_007693505.1 Desulfovibrionales bacterium
ATTTGATTGGAAATGTGTTGACCCGGATCGAGACCGCCGGGTTGCGGATCGTGGCGCTGCGCAAACTGCGGCTGACCACGAACCAGGCTGAGGGCTTCTATGCCGTGCACAAGGAACGGCCGTTTTTTCAGAGTCTTGTGGGCTATATGACCTCGGGCCCCATCGTTGCCGCGGTACTGGAGGGCGACAACGCCATTGCCCGCTGGCGGGAACTGATGGGCGCCACCAATCCCGCCAATGCGGAGCAGGGCACCATTCGCAAGGATCTGGCCCTGGACGTGGAGCGGAACACGGTGCACGGCTCGGACGCCCCGGAGACCGCGGCCCAGGAGATCCCCTACTTTTTCAACACCATGGAGCAGCAGGGATGAGTTCCTTGCGCGTCGGGTCCATCGGGCTTGGAAACATGGGGGCGGCGATGATCAAGGCGATCGCGTCGCGCCCGGACACGTCCATTCACGGGTATGACCCCGACTGGAACAAGGTCCGCGGTCTTGGGGAGATCCCCGGTTTTGTCCCGGCCGAGAGCGCGGGAGACGTGCTTCGGAAGGCCGACTTCGTCTTCCTGGCAGTCAAGCCGCAGGTCATGGCCACGGTCCTGACCGAGGCCGTCCCGTCCCTGCGGCCGGAAACCTGCCTGATCTCCATTGCCGCGGGCATCGGACTGGAGCAGTTGCAGGCCTGGTCCGACCAGCGCTGCGCCGTGGTCCGGGTCATGCCCAACACCCCGGCCATGGTCCGCTCCGGAGTCAGTGCGGTCTGCTTCGAGGATCCCCGGGTGACCGGGGACCAAAAAGCCACGGTCATGGAATTGCTGGGACTGCTGGGGCAGGTGCATGACCTGCCGGAGCGCTCTTTCCACGCCTTCACGGCCATGGTGGGGTCCGGACCGGCCTATGTCTTCTACTTCATGGATGCCCTGGTCCAGGCCGGCGTCTCGGCCGGACTTGGGCGACCCCAGGCCGAGCAGATGGTCACCGGCCTGCTGGAAGGCTCGGTCAAGCTGGTCCAGGATACCGGGTTCAGCCTGAGCGCCCTGCAGCACATGGTCACCTCGCCGGCCGGCACAACCATTGCCGCGCTGAACCATTTCGACCGGACCGCTTTGCGCGGCGCGATCATCGACGCCGTACACGAGGCGGAACAGCGCAGCAGGGAGTTGGGAGAGGGGTAGGTTCTGCGTTCAGTGCCACAAACAAAAAAAGGGGCAATTGCCCCTTTTTTTGTTTGTGGCACTGGACATGTTATGGGAAGCGATATAAAGTAATTTCCAAAGAGTCTGACAAGGGCAAAGCACACCGAAAGGGTGCGACGCAAAGCCACCGGCCTACCTTTCGCCTTCGCGAAACAGGGCAGCGGGGCCGCCGACTGCGAGGGCTTTTCCCCGCATATCACTTCGCCCCGCTTTCCGCCCCCCTCCCTTCGCCGTTTCGGTGATGTTTTCCACTTGTCGCCTATCTCGTCTGCCGAGCCTTGTCTCCAGGGAAACCAAATTACCCAGACCATATTGTAACCTGTGTGTGGTTGCCCCTATTGTGCGTCGTCAATCTTCCGGCCTGACCTTTATTGAGATTCTGGTTGCCATTGTCATCGCTCTGGTGCTGGCAGCGGTCAGCGCACCGT
Source organism: Desulfovibrionales bacterium (assembly GCA_007693505.1). Classification (GTDB taxonomy): domain Bacteria; phylum Desulfobacterota; class Desulfovibrionia; order Desulfovibrionales; family Desulfonatronaceae; genus Desulfonatronum. The sequence goes on from REDL01000071.1 coordinate 1,624, forward strand.
ATCTCACCGGAATGTACCGCAGTGCCGGAGTGTCTACCGTGGCACACGATTTTTTATCCACGCTCAGTTTTGCCCGCAGCGAAGCCATCAAGCGCAATCAGCGGGTGACCGTCTGCAAAAGTGCGGACGGACAGGAGTGCACGACCCAGGGAGGCTGGGAGCAGGGATGGATCGTGTTCGTGGATGCCCAGAATCAGGCCCAGGTGGCCGACCCCGCGGACATCCTTCGCGTTCGCGGCCCGCTACGCACGGGGATGACCCTGACCGGGAACATGCCGGTCCGCAACTACGTGTCCTATGTGGCCAATGGCTCAACCCAGTACGTCAGCGGCGCCTTCCAGGCCGGCACCCTGACCCTCTGCCGTCAGGAACGTGGCGTGAAGTTCGTCCTGGCCCGGGCCGGGAGGGTGCGCACGGAGCAGACGACCTGTCAGTGACAGACAGCACGGAGGAAGGACATGATTGCCAATTTTCAAAAACCCTCATTCGGCTTCAGTATCATCGAAGTCCTGATCGTCGTGGCCATCGCCTCCATCCTCACGGCCATCGCCATTCCGGCGTTCAACGTGTTCATGGGGAGTACGCGGGTCAGCACCGTGAGCAACGAGTTCGTTTCGGCGTTGAATCTGGCCCGAAGCGAGGCCATCAAGCGCGGGGGCGAGGTGCATGTCTGCCGCAGCTCAGATGGTGAGGACTGCGCTACGAGTGGACCCTGGGGCCAGGGCTGGCTGATCGCGGACGAGAACGATAACCTGATCAGGGTTCGAGAAGGCCTGAGAGAGCCCTCGACTTTTGCCGGAAACGGCACGCTAGCCACGAACACAAACACCAGAATTACTTTTAGTCGCGATGGTAGAGTGTTGGAAAATGTCGATGCGTCCTATTTACAGGTTCAAAGCAAAGGGCGTTCAATGTGCATCCGAATCAATTCGGCTGGCCGGGTGAGGTCTGAAAGCGGGGCGTGTAGTTAAATGACATCGTTGGCACTATTCTCCAGGAGTTTCATCCGTGGAAACTGAAGCAAAAATAAAAGTAGATCAGTATAATTATCAGCAGGCAAAAAAAATTTTGCAACATATTGGTCTGGATTATTCACAGGCGATCAATCTCTTCAATGAGATGATAATATTTCAAAAAGGTCTTCCCTTCGAATACAAATATCCCAATGCGGAAACATTGAAGGCAATGGAGGAAGCCAAAAATATGGATGGTGATTTTATATCCATTGATGAATTATCGAAATAGATGATGCAATTATTCAGAACCAGGACATTCAAGAAAGACTATCAGAAAATTCAGATGTCTGATGGTCAGTATAAAAAATATATTGAATACTTGTCTTTGGTTTTAAAAGGCAAGAGCCTGCCACAAGAAGCCAGAGACCATAACCTTGTGGGAAATCTAAAAGGTTTCAGAGAGTTTCATGTAGGCGGCGATCTGCTGATTGTTTATTGCGTCGAGGATGAAATTCTTCGTTTGACAAGAATCGGCACCCACGCTCAACTCTTTGATTGATTTTTCGGATGAGAGATGCACGAACACGAATCGGATTGCCAGGGATCGGACCTTTACCCAGGACGAACATGTTCGAAGCGACAACCATAGATCCTGCGACCATGCAACGTTACCGGGAAAACGCGAAGCGTCGCTTTGATGCGTTGGCCCGTCAACGTGATG
>REDL01000003.1 GCA_007693505.1 Desulfovibrionales bacterium
GTCGCGGGCCAACAACGACATGAACAACCTGCTGGCCGGCACCGGCATCGCCACGATCTTTGTGGACCACCAGTTGCGCATCCTGCGTTTTACCCCCTCCGCCACCAAGATCATCAACCTGATCCACAGCGACATCGGCAGGTCGGTGTCCCACATCGTCTCCAACCTGCCCGGCTACGACAAGCTGACCGCGGACACCCAGGCCGTGCTGGACACCCTGATCCCCAGGGAGGCAGACGTGCAAAGCGCCGACGGCCGGTGGTACACCATGCGCATCCAGCCCTACCGCACCCTGGATAACGTCATCGAGGGCGCGGTGCTCACCTTTGTGGATGTCACGGAATCGCGACAACTGCAGGCGAAGTTGCAAGAGAGTGAGGATAAATACCGCGCCTTGTTCACCGAACTCTCGCGTACGCCGCCGGAAAATCATCCACCGGAAAAGCATCCACCGGATGATCACCCACCGGATAAGTGCGACGGGGAGGAAAGATCATGAGCGACAAGAAAAATGCTCCCAGGCAGACGCCCGCCGACGCGGCGGACCTGCGCAAACGGGCCGAAAAGCAGGCCGTGGCCATGGAGCCCATCTCCCTGTCCGGGCAAACCCCTGAATCCGTCCGGCAGGTATTGCACGAATTGCGGGTGCACCAGATTGAACTCACGATGCAGAATGAGGAGTTGCGCCGAGCCCAGGCGGAGATTGAAGCCGAGCGGGCGCGTTATTTCGACCTCTACGACCTGGCCCCGGTGGGCTACGTCACGGTCAGCGAGAAGGGACTGATCCTGGAGGCCAACCTGACAGTGGCCACCTTGCTGGGGGTGAACCGCGGAGTGCTGGTCAAGCAGCCACTGTCTTTGTTCATCCTCAAGGAGGATCAGGACATTTATTACCTGCACCGCAAGAAACTCTTTGAGACGGGCGTACCCCAGGAATGGGAGCTGCGGTTGAAGAAGCTGGACGGCTCGTTGTTTTTTGCGAGCCTGGAGGGTGCTTTTGCCAAAACCAACGGCGCATCCACCTGCCGCATCGTGATCAGCGACATCACCGCTCGAAAACATGCGGAATTATACATTTCGAGGATGAATGAACAACTCCAGCTCGCGTTGGCTGAAAAAGATAGGTTCTTTTCCATCATCGCCCACGATCTGAGGAGCCCCATGATCGGACTTGTTGGGGTGTCCAGGTTGCTGGTGAACAATGCCATGGATTTTCCGACGAACGAGTTGCATGCAGTTGCCGTGAGCATGAAGGATGCCGCGGAAAAACTGTTTACCTTGCTGGAAAACCTCCTGGAGTGGTCCAGCTTGAATCGCGGAATAATAGTGTTTGATCCAGATGAGATTGGCTTGAAAGACGTGATTCTCAGGTCCACGGAGCTGCTGCGAACCGTGGCCGACCAGAAGAAAGTAGTCCTGTGTTGCACCGTACCTTCCGATGTGAAGGTCTTCGCTGATCAGCGCATGCTCGACATTGTGCTGCGCAATCTGCTCACCAACGCCCTCAAGTTCAGCAACCCCGGCAGCAGCGTGACCATCGGGGCGACGCGGGACGAGGCCACGGTCGTCATTGCCGTTCAGGACAACGGCGTGGGCATGGATCACTGCACTGCGGCCAAAATATTCTCCCTGGACAAGACCACGTCGCGAATCGGCACCAAGGGCGAACGCGGTTCCGGCATCGGGCTGATTCTGTGCAAGGAATTCGTGGAAAAGCAAGGGGGTCGCATCTGGGTGGAGAGCACATCAGGCCAGGGGAGCATTTTCAAATTTTCATTGCCGATCAAGGACCGGTCCCCTGGCCCAGGAACTATACTGCACACGGATGCCAGTAAGAGGGCGATGATGTGTCAACCAATTATGAACCATTCCTAATAGTTACTATGACACATTGGTATCATATCAAAAAGTCCGGGCAGACTCCAGGAATCGACCACCGTGCCGGATGCGGCTATCGCCTTATCCGGCCTACAAGGAATCCCGGAACCCAAGATGGCAACGTTTTTGTGGAGGCCGGATAAGCGAAGCGCATCCGGCGTCTGGCCCAGGTTTATTGAGTAGTTACACACATTGTTCCATCAAGTTGACACAGTATTCGAAGCCACCCGCAGGCGACAAAGGAAGTCTGATGAATAAAATAAAGTTGCTCGTGATTGACGACGAGTACCATATCCGTCTCTTTTTTTTCGAAGAATTCGAGAAGGAAGGTTTCGATGTGGTAACGTCGGATGGAAATCAGGACATTTTGAAACTTGTGGATCGGGAAAAACCGCATGCCGTCATTTTGGACATCAATCTGGAAGAAAAACATAATGGACTCGATCTTTTACGCAAAATACGCAGCAAAGATCAAAAAATTCCTGTTATTCTGTGCTCTGCATTGCAGAACATGCGAGACGATCTGCAAACCATTGATGCAGACTGGTTTGTATCAAAATCAATAGATATAACAGAATTAAAGATGTCCGTTAGAAATCTATTGGATATGGCATAAACGGGATGGTTCATTTCTCCACCAGCCACTCTTTGATGCCCTCCAGGACGTCCTGATGGACGATCCCATCGGCGTCTCTCCTTCCATGTCAGACGGCCTTTTTCATTTGCAACTTTTTAAGCGTCCGAGGAGGTCCCGTGGCACGAAAGAAAAGAACGTCCATGAGCGACAAGAAAAATGCTCCCAGGCAGACGCCCGCCGACGCGGCAGACCTGCGCAAACGGGCCGAGAAGCAGGCCGTGGCCATGGAGCCCATCTCCCTGTCCGCGCACTCCCCCGAAGCCATCCAGCAGATGTTCCACGAGCTGCGGGTCCATCAGATCGAGCTGGAGATGCAGAACGAGGAGCTTCGTACCGCCCAGGCGGAGATCGAAGCCGGGCGGGCTCGCTATTTCGACCTCTACGACCTGGCCCCGGTGGGCTACGTCACGGTCAGCGAGAAGGGACTGATCCTGGAGGCCAACCTCACCGCCGCCACCCTGCTGGGTCTGAGCCGCGGCGTGCTGGTCAGGCAGCGGATCTCCCGGTTCATCCTCAAGGAGGATCAGGACATCTACTACCTGCACCGCAAGACACTCTTTGAGACGGGCGAACCCCAGGAATGGGAGTTGCGGTTGATGAAGCCGGATGGGGCGCTCTTCTGGGCGCATCTGACAGGGACTATTGCTCAAGCGGAAGACGGCGGGACTGTCAGTCGAGTGACCACGCCGAGAGTTACAAGTGGCCTTTGATGCTGTTTTTGCTTGGATCGGCC
>REDL01000082.1 GCA_007693505.1 Desulfovibrionales bacterium
GACACCGATACGGATACCGATACAGACACAGATACCGACACGGATACAGACACCGATACGGATACGGATACCGATACGGATACAGACACAGACACAGATACAGATACGGACACGGATACAGATGACGACAAACCACCTGTACCTGGAGATACTGATACTGATACCGATGTTGATACGGACACTGATACAGATGATGATATCAACGATCTAGAAAACGGGATTTCTTATGTAGCTTTTCGCCTGTTCAACAACTCGGTAATCAAGGTTGAAGGTTTCCATAAAGTTAGTGGATTTGAGGACATCATAGATCCGTCTTTTCCAAATAACATGAAACCATACATTGAAACTGCGTACAATTCAGAAGTGAGTGAATATATAATCAAGGCAGGTACTGATCACTTTGACCAACAAGGCAATCAGACAACAACACAAGGATGGCCTACAAACCCAGCAGGCAATGTGGGAGGTCGTGATGTAATTACAATACCATTTAGCACTGATATGCTGAATACTCATAATCAAAATACTGATGATGGAATCACTGGAATGAGCATGACATCAGTATTGCATGAAAATGATGGAGAATCCGGTGAATATCAAAGTATCGGAGATGAGGATGCTGATCTGGATCTATTGGATACAGAAGACTTTGCCCCATCCTTAGCTTCTTCTCATCTCTTGACGGATGAATCCACCATCGAGCCAGATCATGAACTTGAAACATTCCAGTCTTCGGTAGACAATGAAAATTCTCTACAAAACAGTAATAATCTATCCAATGAAGAGACATTCAATTATGAAGACGTTAATGTTGGATTAGATACTGGACATGAAGGTACTGAGGAACAGGGCTCACTGTTGAACTCTGATTACAACACTCCTGGCACGTCAAGCCCTGCTCCTGTCGATGAAACAAGCGACGTCGAGGGCATGGACCAAGAACAAGATGGCCAAGAAGATGGCATCATCAGTAGTGAATATGATGGGGGGGCACCTGACGCTCAAGACAACTCGATTGCCCCTTTAAGCGAAGATGACCAGCGAGACCTGGGAGTTGAGAGCAGTGACCTGGAAGAGGATGAAGAAGCTGGAAATCAGACAGGAATAAATGTCCAATTAATGAATGATGACCAGTCTGAAAGTAGTGGAGTAGAGGGCTTTGAAGGAATAGACTGGGACGCAGACGAAGTCGTCCTCGATATTCAAATCGGTGAAGAGACTATCAGCTGGGAAGCACAGGTGATGCGAGAAGATACAGAGGATGTTCCTGATGCCCCATCGGATACAACTGACTTGGCAACATCCGAGAACATTCCGATTATCCCTGATGATGGTGACAGCGAAACTGACGCTATTTGACGACATCCATTCCTGGGATGGGTGCATAAGATGAATTGCACCCATCCCAGGAAAAAAATGGGATACAAACGATGATCTACATGATCAATATAATTTTTACATTACTCTGAAAATTATATATATTTAATTAAATTTTTTTTTTGAATAAATTTAAAATGCAGCATGAGAGAAACCTTCACATCGGTGGGACACAACAAAAGGCAGGCTGGGAAATTTTTAATATTGCTGCCGGAGATAATGTCGACCATGTTGGCAATGCGATGAATATGAGTCGTTTTGCGGATCACACATTTCATTCGATATATGCATCACACATATTGGAACATTTTGATTACTATAAAGAGTTATCCAGTGTTCTCCTGGAATGGAAAAGAATCCTCAATTCTGACGGAACGCTGCTTTTGAGTGTACCGGATATGGATGTTATTGGTAAATTAATTTCGGATGATTCCTTAACAGTTCAGGAAAGTATCTATGCCATGCGAATGATTTTTGGTGGACAAACAACCCCCTACGACTACCACAAAGTCGGTTTCAATTTCAGAATACTTCATTGGTATCTTCATCGCACAGGATTCGAACGGATCATCAGAGTTGACAGCTTCAATCTCTTTAGGGACAGCTCAACAAAAATCTTCAAAGGAAAACAGATCAGTCTCAATGTCATCGCTCGTAAACCGGCAAATTGATCGGGATACTCCCCAAAGCTCCCTTGAGTCAGGAATTGAAGCATTCAAGAAAAATCATTTTGAGGAGGCTCTGAAGTATCTCTCTCATGCTACATCGGATGCGAAACACAAAGCCAGAGCGTACCGAGTGCTTGGCAACTGTCTCCGGACGATCGGCCGTGTCGACGAAGCCATCTTGGCATACCGAAATGGGCTTCGGCATTCGTACCAGTCAACGACACACCAACGTCTGCTTAATGCACTGAATTACACCTTATTGTCCCAGGAAGTGATTGCCAGGGAGCATCGTACGTGGGGCCTAAAGGCTGAGCAGCTTGCCAAAGAAAGATTGGTGTCAACACCATCTCAGTCCTTTCCCAGGGAAGAAAATATCCCGATACGCGTAGGCTTTGTCTCCGCTGACCTTAAATCCCATCCTGTAGCTTCCTTTTTATTGCCAATTTTTAAAAATTACAACAAAAATCATTTTCATTACACTTGCTATGCAAATGATAGTGTCAGCGATGGGGTGACGAAACGTTGCAAAGGGCTTGTCGATGGGTGGAAAATAATCAAGGGGACCACCACGGCTCAAGCACGAGAGCAGATACAAAAAGATGGGATTGATATTCTCATCGATCTCTCTGGACACACTTCCGGAAACAGACTCGATATTTTTGCCCTACGAGCTGCCCCGATCCAGGCAACCTATCTTGGATACCCAAATACAACAGGCCTCTCAAGAGTTGATTATCGGCTTGTAGACCCTGTCACCGATCCGCCAAGTATTCCCAAGACATGGCATACTGAAAAACTCTATCGCTTGCCGGGATGTTTTCTTTGTTACGAACCGCCTTCCGACAATTTGCCTGTTTTCCCTCCACCTTATGTTCGCAAAGGACATATTACTTTTGGATCGTTCAACAAGTCGGCAAAAATAAGTGCTCAGTGTCTTGAACTTTGGGTTAAGATACTGCAAAGGGTTCCTGACAGCAGCATGTTGTTGAAATCAATCACGTTTGAGAGTGCATCGGAAGTGAATCGATTCCGCAATCACTGCCATAAACTCGGCCTTGAAGACATACAAAGAATCGATTGCCGCAGGCCGTTACAATACCGCAAAGAACATCTTGATCTCTACAATGAGATGGATATTGCTTTGGACACGTTTCCCTATAATGGCACGACGACAACTTTCCAGGCGCTTTTCATGTCAACACCGGTGCTCACCTTGCGGGGATCGTCACATGTCGCCCGAGTATCTTCCTCCATCTTGCATGCCATGGGCTTGGATGAGCTTATCGCAAATGATCCAGAGCAATATGTCGACATTGCCCTTGCCCTGGCGAACAATAAGCCAAAGATAGATACTTACAAGAAGACCCTCCGGGAAAAGCTGCTCAATTCACCTCTTGTTGATGGTCCTCGATTTGTGACCCACCTTGAAGAGGCCTTCGCAGAAATGTTCAAGGCCAGCAATGCGAGTGTTGCTCAGGAAATGCGGTAAGCCGAAATGATAATGAACAGACTCGGATCTCCCCTTTTTACCAAGACCCGAGGTTTGTCCGTGCCCGCTCCCAGGGGTGCCCCCGTGAAGCTGATGTTGCGCGGGCAGATCGTCAGTATCGTGCTGATGCTTTTCGCTTTTTCGTTGGTTTCGGTCCTGGGCATGGTGGCGGTGTTCTATCCTCACGTTTCCCAGGGCAGCATCGCGGCGGCGGAAACTGCGCGGAACATCGGCTTCGGCGCGGGCGTGTTCGGTTTGAGTCTGGTGTTCCTGACGGTGTTTCATCGCCAGTACGCGCCATTCACCGCGCCGGTGTACGCCCTGGCCGGCGGAGTGTTCATGTCCGGCCTGGCCTTGGGCTTCGAGGCTCGTTTTCCCGGGATAGCGGTCCAGTCGATTTTCCTGACCCTGGCCATTTTCTGCTCCATGCTCTTCCTCTACGCCACCCGGATCATCAAGGTCACCCGCCAGCTGATGACGTTCATCTTCACGGCCACGGCGGCCATTGCCCTGACCTATCTGGCAGGGTTCCTGCTGCTCCTGCTGGGTATGCCCATCCCGCTCCTGCACGCCGCCGGGACCGGCGGAATCTTGTGGTTCGGCTTCATCGTGACCATCGCGGCCATGAACCTGCTGGTGGATTTCCAGCGCATTGAAAAGCTGGAAAGCCGCCAACATCCCGCATACATGCCCTGGTTCGTGGGCCTGGGCTTGATGGTCAGCCTGGTCTGGTTGTACATCTCGGTGCTCCGACTTCTGGCTCGGGTTCGCAGATAGAAAAGACCACTCCGGCAACACTTTCAAAACTTCTTCAATCCATGCTCCTCTGCATCCCAGTGCGGCAGCATCTTCGCGAAAAACGAGGCCACGTGCTGGATGGTGTCGATGCGGAACCACTGCCGGGTGTACTTGAAGCGGATCCCGCCCAGGGCCAAGTCAGGGCGGGGCGCGAAGTAGAGCGAGTCCTTGGTGTTCACCAAATGCAGCAGGGCCCAGGCAGCCAGGCGCAGGGCCGGCCAGAGTTCCGCCGCGGTTGTCCGATCGCCCATTTTCACGGCCAGCTCATAGGCCCCCAGCAGTCCCTCGCAGCGAGCCCCGTCCGCGTAAGGGTAATCCCCGAAATTGTAGTAGAACGCCCCGGCATAGTCCGGGTACGGCGCGTCAGTGACTGTGTACATCAACTGGACCATCTTCCGGGCATCGGTAAAAACAAAGTCCGCGTATGACGGATCGCGCATTTCCGGAAAGTCCCAGAGTTCCTTGATACCCATCATCAGCCAGGAGTCCGAAGGCAGGGCCGTGTACTCAGAGGCCCGGGTTTTGGGCCGGACCAGGAGCAGAAACTCCAGGGCCTTGCGCAGCTTTTGAAATATCAGTTCCCTGTCCCCGGGCGCTGCCAAATGCAGGTATTTCGCCAGTCCGCAGACTGCCTCTCCGGGATAATAGAAGGAAAAATACTTCTGATTGTCTTCCTCGCTGACCGGCTTGTCGAGATAGATATTGTAGTAGCGGAATTCTCCGCTGGCCGTGACCTGGTTGACCAGATGCCAAGCCAGTCTGTCCGCCCAGGCTTGGTAGCGATCATCGCCGGTCAAAAGCTGGTACTCGGCCAGCAGGTACAGGGCTATGGCCGATCCGCCCAGCTTGCCCTTTTTCTCGCTGTAGACAAAGCCGCCCTCCCGGCTCTGGTACTCCTGGAGCCGAGTCTGCTCCAGGAGATAATCCACGGCCCGCCTGACGTTATTCAGGGTCTGCCCGGTGCGCGTGTATTTTTCGGAAAACAGGCAGGTCAGGGCTCCACCGCAGTGGCGCAGAATGTTGTAGTAGGGGTTCTTCCGGGGATCCCGGTGCGGGTGCTCATGGTCCCTGCGGGTGTCCAGGGCCGCGTCGTAGTAGTAGAGAAACTTGCCGTCCTGCTCCTGGGTCAGCTGAATATGCTCAATGGCCAAGTTCAGGGCATCCTCCAGCTTGGCCTTGGCCACTTCTCCCACCAAGGGGTGGCCGCGGTACAATGGCAACCAAGTGTTTTCCGAAGCATCACCACCTGAGACAAAACTCAAGGAACGAAAACGCTGGAACACGGCTTGGCGCACGTACTCCTCACCATGAACCCGATGCAGATAGACCCGCATCTGGCCAATGCTCATGACCGAACGGACATAGGCATCGCCGGGCAAGAAGAGATGTAGCTTGCCGTCCGGTCCTACATACTCCAGGCCGTCGACACCAATTTCAAAATGATGCTCATGACCATGATGTCTGCGGAGCCGATAGAAATTTACGGGCAAGGGTGATGTTAAAGTATAATCCATTTGCAGCCGAAAGGGCCGTGTAGCCAGAGCACTTAACCTGGGATGGCGAAGCAACCGGCTCAAGACAATGGAAAACCGCTTGGACGAAACACCTTCACCACCTCGGCTGACCAGTATCCGTTTTCGGCCAGGTGCATAGAGAACCAGAGTCAGGCGATGATAGTGTTTTGGAAAGCTGGTTTTGGCGTAAATTTGCTCAACTATCTTCAAGCTGACATCTTGATTACCAGGAAGGATGTCCCGCACTCTTTCCAAGAATTTCCTATCACACTTGTGAGCATGAAATGCTAAGTGAAAGGTTGTAAACCCACCAGGAATCATCGACAAAACACTACCCCCTGAGAACTACCCATCGCTTGGCAACAATTTTGCACAAAATACAGTTAAGCATAGGACTGAAGGTTTCGGCTTTCTGGAAAACTCGGAAATGCTTAGGTCGTTTCTCCTCGATCAAATTACCGTTTTATACGAAACATACCGCTGGAGGTAGATAATGAAACCAAGTTTACGAATAATGTCCATTGCGACAATCCTGATCCTTTGGGTTTCAACAGCCAACGCCGCCCTGCTGTCTCTCGATGTATGGGAAACCAAGGTCTTACCGAGCCATGATGTCGGGAGTTGGGTTCATGATGAGATTGATTATTCCTACGCTGTCGACACCTGGACGGACTTCGTTGGCGGACCGAGGTACAAAATACATGGCATGGACTTGCAACTGAGAAAGGATTTTTTCGAATTTCAATTCGTGACGAACTTCGAAGGCTATAAGAAATATACGGGTACGGCCGCTCCCGGAAAAGTTTTTCTCGGCGATCTCTTTTTCAGCACAAAAATGAACGAAACCTATGACGCTGCATTCTCCTTTGCTGAAATTGATTTTAATACCTTTCTCGACCCGGATAAAAGCGTCTCGTTTTCGGATCAAAAACTCTATTCCGTTAAATCGTGGACAACATCGACGGAATTCTATGGTACAAGTTTGGGTGGAACATTAAGTGGAAGCTATTTTACCCATGGTGTGGCATATGGCGCTTTTGACCAAGATGGCAACCTGGTCAAGAAGGTCAACCCAGCTATCGTTGAAGTCGGCTCAGGAACTCGCATTGAAGATTATTTCGCCACACTTTCCCGGTCGGCAATTCAGAATGGCATGTATACCTACACAGTCACAGGTTATTTTGATCTTGTACGCGCCTTGGGCATGAACTGGGGTGACAGCTTTGATGTTCTTTGGACCCAGACTTGTGGGAATGCGGCCATCATGGCCACGGTGAACACCGTCCCCGAACCCGGCACCCTGCTTCTGCTGTTCATGGGCCTGGGGGGGCTGGTGCTGGTGCGGATGCGGTTTCGTTCCAGGAACTCTGGTTAAAACTCGTAACGCCTGACACTTCTTCTGATTAGGCTGTTGTCTGATTTTATCGGACGGCTACATATCTCAAGCATCCCGGTTCTGTTATGGATCGGGATGCTTTTTTTGTGCTGGCCTTATTCCCGGTTTTCCGACATCGGCCCCCACCCACCGTCCTCAACGACCCTCTTTCGAAGTCCCTCCGCCTTCGACTCTCTGGGGAACGATCCCAAAAAAACGGCCTGATCCCTGACGCGCTGAACCGGCCAACCGTAATCTTCCAGCACTCTGGCCACGGGTGCCGGATCCCCCTCCACTTCCAGGCGCAGGCGCCATTCCTGTTCGGAGTTGTCCACGGGCTCGACCAGGGCCTGTGGTAGGACACGCTGAATGTATTCCAGAGCGCGTACGTCCGAGCGGGACTGGAGCATTACCGCCTTGGCGTCCTCCATTGTGGCAAATGGGCCGATAAGCACCCGGTGGTAGATCCGGCCGGCGATCTCCATGGAAAAGACCGATGCCGGCCAGCCATGGCCCGCGAACCACTCCGCCTCCGCCTCCGCGAGTTCCCGCTGCACATGGGCCACCACCTGGATGAAACCGGTCTGAACGTGGCTTTCGGCACCGGTCGTCGGGTCTGCGCCGCGGATGGCGTAGTCGCGAATGATCCCTTCGGACAGAAGATTGTAAAGCCGAACCGGGGCTCCGGTATGCATCCCCGGCGGGCGGACCGGATGGGGCATGAATTCCGGCGGACGGACAGTCCTCCCGCGCCGCTCCAGATTGGCACCATTATCATTGGAGCGTTCGGGTGCAGTAACCTCCCCAGGAGCAACGAATTTAATCGCACCTAGATTTTCGGCCATGGCGTTGCCAAGTGTTTCAAAGGATGTCCACGCACTGAAATGGATCGTATCCGGCGCGGCAATACCGAAAATCCCTGGTGGATAGGTCAGGAAGAGTGTGCCCTTCCACCAATTGCTGACCACCTCGACCGACCCGTCAATCTGGCTTGAGAGCGTTTCAGCGGCGTGCAGGGCCGATGGTTTTTCGCGATGGGCGGCAGCATCGAGTACCAGAAAGAATAGACCGGATTCCGGCGAAAAGCCGGAGAGCAGCTCCCACTGACCGGTATTTAATGGCGCTTCCCCCCACCTTTGATACGCTGCTTCCAAGTCAGCAAAGCGTCCAAGGCTGAGCCAATAGCCATCTGTTGCACTGTGCATCCGACGTGGGATCAGGGCGGGAAAGTCGATGTCCGCGTTTGCGGGGAGGGCACGGACACCAATCAATTGAGGATTGGCTGAGTGGACCAGATCCAAAAACATCTGATCCTTTGTGCCGTACACTGCTTGCACCAAAGCCGGCAACGCATCCGACAACTCTCCAATGGAGCTCAGACCTATACTCCCCAGCATGCGGGGAATTTCCGTCGATTCGAATACCGGGCGATACGGTTCAGTGGGCTGATCTTCAATTCCGATACGGTCGCCAGCTTCCCTTTGATCATCGTCCCGGGAGACAGCTTCATCGGCGGAAGATAATGGCGGGGCATCGGACCTCTCGGGAAAAACAACCCGCCCCGCATGATCCTTCGGGGTGACGTTCGGGGAGGGTCTTGAAGGCGCTTCAAGGAGATCTCCCAGGTTATCTTCGGAAGATCGCTCAGAAATGCTGACTTGCGGAGGTTCGTCTATCTCCCGAGATAGCATAAAAAAAAGAGCCAAAAGCAGCAGACCGACCGCAAGGATCACGGTCGGCAGGGATCGAAGGGCGAACCCGGCATCGCGCCCTGATTGCACCCTGTCCACCCTCCTTACTTATCCCAACCCTGCGAACCGCCGCCCATGGGCCGCTTGGCCCGAAACGGGCGGATGGTCGCGGGCCGTTTGCGCGAAGGCCGCTGGTCATCGTCCGCGCGTCCACCCGGGGCGAGTTCCTTGACCTCAATACGCAGGCCCCGAATCTGGTTGCCGTTCATCACCCGGACCACCTCTCCGGCGAACTCCGAAGGCACTTCCACGAAACAGCGATTGTCCTGCAGCAGGATCTTGCCGATCTGTCTGCCGGACAAGCCGGTTTCACCGGCAATGGCCCCGACAACGTCGCGGACCTCCACATTCTGATTGCGGCCGACATTGAGCTGCAAGCGGGTCATGCCCTGACGGGGGGCAATTTCTCGCGAACGTCCGCCGGGATGCTCCCGGTCCCCGAAACGACCCCGGGATGGCTCCGTGAAAAGCAGCGCATCATCCTGGGCTTCACGGGGCGGCCCCATAAGCATTTTCAGCAAGGCCGCGGCCATATCCAGGGAAGAGACCTGTTCGTTTTCCAAAAAGTGCTCCACGGTACGAATCTGCTTGTCCAGCTCACCCGCGGTCATGCTCTCCCGAATCCGGTTCAGGAACATTTCCGTCTTGGCCTGCTCCACGTCCCCGACGCTGGGCACACTGCGCTGCACCATCTTGGCCTTGGTGAACCGCTGGATGTCCCGCAGCTTGTAGAACTCCCGACCCGAGGCAAAGGTGAAGGCCCGCCCGGTCCGCCCGGCCCGCCCGGTGCGGCCGATGCGATGCACGTAATACTCCACGTCGCTGGGAATATCGAAGTTGAACACCGCCTCCACGTCATCCACGTCAATGCCGCGGGCGGCCACGTCCGTGGCCACGAGGATTTCCACGTTGCCGGAACGGAACTTGCCCATGACCCGGTCGCGCTGTCCCTGGTTCATGTCCCCGTGCAGTCCTTCAGACATGTACCCCCGGGCCTGGAGATGCTCCACGATCTGGTCCACACCCCGCTTGGTATTGGAAAAAACAATACTCAGCTTGGGATTGTAGACATCGATGATCCGGCACATGGCCTCCAGGCGCGATCCCCGGGGCACTTCGTAGAAAAACTGTTCAATATTCGGAACAGTGAGCACCTTCTGGGACACCTTGGCCAGGAGCCGATCCGTCAGGTATTTGTCTGCCAAACGCAGAATTTCCGGTGGCATGGTCGCGGAAAAGAGGACGGTCTGCCGTTCTGCAGGCGCTGCCTGGAGAATCTGCTCAATATCTTCCCGAAATCCCATGTCCAGCATCTCGTCCGCTTCATCCAAAACGGCGATCTTGATCTTGTCCAGCTGGATGGTCCCCCGGTCCAGATGGTCCATGACCCGGCCCGGCGTGCCAATGACCACCTGCACGCCCTGGCGCAGGACCCGAAACTGCCGGTCAATGGGCTGGCCGCCGTACACCGGAAGTACGGTGACCCCCTTGCGGTACTTGGCCAGGGTATTCAACTCTTCGGCCACCTGGATAGCCAATTCCCGAGTCGGGCAGATCACGATGGCCTGGATGTCGCGGTTGGCAGGATCGACCTTTTCCAGAACCGGAATCCCGAATGCCACGGTTTTTCCGGTTCCGGTCTGGGCCTGCCCAATGACGTCCCGGCCCTGCATGAGCATCGGAATGGCCAGGGCCTGGATCGGTGAGGGTTCCTCGAAGCCCATGCCCTGAACGGCCTTCAAAATTTCTTCGGACAACCCCAGTTCCGCAAATTGCTCAATAGACATTGTCTGGTTTCCTTTATGTTGTTCTCAATATTGGGTGTATAGCTATACCGGTTCAGCGACTTGAGCGCCACCCTACAGTGACTCACCCGTCAACCAGTGATACCCGGTAGGTATCTAATCAGCAAATCCGCCAAAAAGATCTGGATACCGGCGTTCGCCGGTATGACTGATGTAGATGCAGCTTGCCTCGATAAGTCCTTCCGGCGAAAGCCGGTATCCAGTGCAGGTGAATGACCATCCGACGGATGAACTGAATAGTTATCCCGGTAGGGAATTATCAATCCGTTGCAAAACTCTCGATTCCTGCCTTGCTGCAAAAATCTTTCGCTCTCACGCTTGAATCCCTGCACGTCGACGCTGGTCAATTTGCAGGAAAGCAAATCCACGCCGTAACGAACGTTGTGACCCGAAGAGGCCGGACACCGTACACGTCCAGACAGTTTTTTTACTCCTTGCACCGGGATTATTTGAATGGACTGCGGATAAGGACATTTTTATATTTTCATTTAAGGCTGATGGTTGGCAACACGTCTTCGTCCAGATCTTCATAGGCCTCCGGGACGAATCGAGGCGTGCAAACCGCCAGAAAAAGCAGGTCGGTAATTCCTGGATTGGTAATCCGCTGCGGGACTCCGGGTGGGATCAGCACAACGTCGCCGGGTTTCATGGTCTGGGGTGGATTGCCGTCAATCTCCACAAGGCCATGCCCTTCCATAATGATGTACCGCTCCATGATCCCAACAAGCCGATGCAGGCGGGTGGTCACTCCGGGCAGCACTCGCGCACGGACCACGGAAACAACCCCATCCTCGCCGGAATTCCAATATTCCGTGATAAAACAACGTTCTTCGAAATAGTACTCGTCCAGGGAACCCTTGTGCACCAAGGGCAATGTCTTGGTCATTTTTCCTCCCGCCACAATGAGCTCAACAAGTCACCGGCAAGTATGTTCGCAGGTGAATTTCCCGCTGCGTGACATGCGCCCGCCATGCCAGGGCCTGCACGCCATGTTCCAGCACTCGACGCAATGTCCGGCCATAGACCGGGTCGATGGTGTCCGCCGGGGCAAGCCGCTGTGCATCACCACGTTGGACGCAAAAAAAGATCACGGCCCGATTGCCCGCCGCGGCCAACTCCGCAAGCGCCTCCAAATGACGGGACGCCCGTGTGCTTACGGCATCCGGGAAAATCGCGGTTCCCTGGTCGTCCACCGCCGTGACGTTCTTGACCTCAACATAACACGCCTGGCCCTCTCCATTCTCCAGGAGCAGGTCAATACGTCCATGGGGCACCGTCACCTCGCGGCGAATGGGCCGATATCCCTGCAACTCGGCAACGGTTCCGGCGGCCAAAGCCTCCCAGACCAAGCCGTTGCTGCGTCCGGTATGTATCCCCACCAAAACGCCGGAGCAGGTCTCGCTCAACTCCCAGGTCCAGGGATACTTGCGCTTGGCATTGTCCGCCCGACTCAGCCAGACCCGCATGCCTGGGTCCGAACATCCGAGCATTGATCCGGTGTTCGGCGTATGGGCGGTTACCAGTTGACCGTCCTCCAGATGCACATCAGCAAGAAAGCGCTTGTACCGGCGCACCAATGTTCCGGAAATCAAGGGCTGGGGCAGGAGCATCTGCGGAGCGCCTCAGGAATCCGCGGTGGACAAGAACATGACCCACATGCAGACCGGACCACTCCTACCCGCCAAACCGCAGCGTCAGGCGAAATCGTTCTTCGCCTCCAGGAGCCAGTCGCAGAGGGCGACAAAAATAAAACGCAGAGCCCTGGGGCGTACGCTCAAATCCACTCTCGGACTTGGTCACGGCCCACAGCGGAACGTGACGCAACGTGGCCTCCGGATGCACTTCCACCAGAAACCGCCCCTGGGAATAGGGACAGGAGAAGGAAACATCCGCAAGATCCGCAAAGCTCCAGGAGCGCTCCAGGTCCTGTTCCGCCGGAGTTCCCCCGTTGCGGGAGGATCGACCGGTACATTGCGACGTCAACCCCAAAGCCAGCTCCGTGGCCCAGATCAGCTCGTCGCCGCCAACTGCCTCGTTCTCCGTACTCGGCAGGGTCAGGCGGTAGTCCAGTTCCAGACGGTCGGCATAGAGATGAAATGTCTTTTCCACCATCAGCTCGGCAACGAATGTTTCCATCACACCTGAAACCGTCATGCCCCCCTGAAAGCGGAGATGCAAGCCGTCGGCCTCGTCGCGCACCGTCCAGTCCATGGAGGTGCCCCAGGAGCTGGCCACGGGCTGGAATATGCCATGGGTCAGGTCTTCCAGGCTTGTTCGCGCCGGCAACAGATAGTCGGTAAAGGGCATATGGTCGAAACGATCATAATCCAAAAACGTCTCCAGCCCGGGTTCCTTGGCCCGAACCTCCGCGGAATGGATATGGAAAAACTCCTTCCACTGGGGATGGTCCGGGGTGATCACCTCACCCTTTGCCGCGGCGTCCCGCAGGGCCTGATGATAGGGTTCCGGATGCCGGGAAAAGGCCGTAGCCAGATTCAGACGTTTGGGGAGGAAATCCAACTCTTTGGCCGCAGCCCCGTTCTGCGGACTCAAAAAGAGCTGCCACGGCCCGAAACGGGCATGCAACTCCGCACGGCCGTCCACGTCCACATCCCTCACAGACCAGGAGGGAGAGGGCCAGAGGCCTGATTCTTCCTGGGCGGCCAGCAGATTGGCCGCATTGGCCTGGCGCAGGTGGGTCAGATAGACCCCGCCGAAAACCCCATGCCAGTAGGCGCAGTTGCACTGGCTGGCCCAGACCCGCTTGCGGCCCTCAGCAACACCGGTCTCGCCTTGCAGCTGATCCAAAGCCCGTGACAAATCCTGGCCCCGCTTCTGCAACCAGTTCACTTCCGGATACTTCACCAGAAAGTTGCGCCAGAATCCACCGGAAAGAAACCGGGATATGTCCTGGGTCTCGCATGCCCGACGATAGGTTCCCAGGGTCGCGGCTTCCTGGGAGGGCATGGCCCAGTCCATCATTTCCAGGTACGAGGCTGTGGGTAGATAGACCCGGCCCTGGTCCACGTGCCGATCCATGTACTCGGCTGGCGTGACGGTCTTGATCCAGTCTTTCCGCTCCAGCAGCCCGTCGAAAAACCGGCGCATATAGCCCTGCTCCCAGCAATGCTCGTGGGTCCTGGGCCACAGCCCGAAGCGCTCGGCGTCGTCGCCCAAACAGGCCAAAGGGGCAACGCCCATATCTCGACCCAGCTCGGCCAGATCGTTCAGCAAGGTCCAGACCGCGTCCAGAGGCTGCCAGGGAATCAGCCTGCGCAGCGGCTTGAGGTTGACCAGCAGGCGCAAGGGATACCCGCAATCCTCGGTCAACCATGTCCCGGCCAGACAGCGCACCCCGGCCCGGTGCAAATGGTTGTCGTCCACCAAACTGTAACGGATGCCCAGAGGATTCAGCCAGGATGGCAGATGTGGTTCCCAAACACGCTCGGTCAGCCAGAGCCCGGTGGGCGTGACTGACCAGAGGTCCTGCATGGCTTGCATGTGCATTCGCACCTGCCCCTGGGCATCCTCGGGGCGGAGCATGGGCAAGACGGGTTCGTAGTAGCCACCGGCCAGAATTTCCACCTGCCCGCGTTTGACCAATCGCTCCACCTGATCATGAACCACGGGTCGATGCCCCAGGAGCCAGTCCAGCAAACAGCCGGAAAAATGCAGCCCGACCCGGATCTCCGGATAGGCCCAGAGGTGATCCAGGAGCGGCTTGTAAGCCAAATCGTAGGCATCGGCAAACACGTGATCAAAGTTGCCCACTGGTTGATGAAAGTGCAGCACCAGGGAGAAGTAAACCGGTGGTTTGGACATGAACAGGGGTCCTCCAACGCGGGCCATGCCCGCAACCCAATTATCAGTTCTTTGTGTCGGGAAAACCAATTACCAAATAACCAATTACTGATAACAATTTCTTGTTTTTTTATGACAAGGTCTCATGGGCAAGGCACTAAAAGGGCAGTTCCGAAGCCGGGACTTCCCGCTCCTGAAAGGTGGTCTTGTAGGTCAATCCGGCCAGCGGCAAGCGCTTTTGCGGGGCTTGACGCAGACGCAGGCCCAGGCCAAGGACGCGACGCAGTTGCCCCCGCAACGTCTCCAGGGTTGCCCCGGAAAGCGGACCGGCCTCGGAGTGGGCCAGAATTAATTCCACCTGGTCGCCCAACCCGTGCACGGTCTGGATAAGCAACCGAAAGTCCGGCGACTCTGGAGCGATCTCCCGGACCACCTGCTCCACCAGCCCGGGATGAAGCCGGATGCCGCGGATGGAGACGGCGGCGTCGGTGCGTCGAAAAACCGGCGACAGCCGGGCAGAAAGTCGACCGCAAGGACAGGCGGCCAGATGCAGCCGACTGATGTCCCCGGTTCGAAAGCGGATTAGCGGGTAGCCTTGGGTGGTCAGGCTGGTCACCACCACCTCGCCTTCTTCGCCCGGGGGAAGGGTATCACCAGTCTGCGGATCAATGATTTCAATATAAAAATGATCCTCGGCCAGATGCATGCCGCTTTGCTGAGAGCATTCCGCAGCCAGGGCCGGCTCGATCATTTCGGCCACGCCGTAGACCGAATAGGCTCGTAAGCCCAAACCCTGCTCCAGCAGAGCACGCACCTGAGGCTGCAGAGCTTCCGGCCCGAACAGCCCCACCCGGAGATGCAACCCGGCAGCTCCTTCCTGCCCCACTGTGTCCCGGCCGTCTGCGTCACCATTCCCAGCCTCCTGCAACGTCTTGAGCAGGTTCAGGGCAAAAGCCGGGGTGCTGGCCAGCACGGTAGATCGGAAATCCTGCATCATCTTCAGTTGCAGGGCGCCGGACACCGTTGCCGCGGGGGTAAGCACCGCTCCCAGGGATTCCGCGCCCTGGTTGAAGGTAAAGGCACCGGGAAACTGACTATAATGGAAAGCCACCTGGATGATGTCCGTGCGCCCCACGTCGGCAGCGGCCATGGCCCGACACATCAGTTCCGTCCACATGCGCAGATCCTGCCTGGTATACCCCACAACAATGGGGTCGACGCTGGAAGCGGCCAACCGCAGCTGGACCACGCTGCGCAATGGCACGGCAAACAAACCGTAGGGATACGCCTGAATCAGATCTTCTCGGGTGGTGAATGGAATCCCGGCCAAATCCGGCAACTGCCGCACATCTTCAGGCAGCAGTCCGATCTCCCGAAATCGCCTGGCATACAGATCCACATTGCGCGCCGTCAGGTTGAGCGTCATTTGCAGCCGCTCCAGCTGAACCTGCTCCAGAGCCTCCCGATCCATGCATTCCGCCTGGGGATTCCAAATGGTATACTCCATGCTCACCGCTCCCATTTCGCCTTATAGTCCCGGCCCAGGTACGCCCGACGGAAATCGTCGTTGCCTTGCAGTTCCTCGGCCGTGCCGCTGAGCAACATCCTGCCAGCCTGCAGAACATAGGCCCGGTCGCTGATGCGCATGGCCGCAAGGGCGTTCTGTTCCACCAGCAGGATGGTCAGACCTTCCTGACGCAGCTCTGTCAACGTCCGGAAAATCTCCTTAATCACCAGTGGAGCAAGCCCAAGAGAGGGTTCGTCCAGGAGCAACAGCCGAGGCTTGGCCATCAGGGCCCGGGCAATGGCCAGCATCTGCTGCTCTCCACCGCTCAATGTGCCGGCTTTCTGGTCCAGTCGCTGCCCCAAAACCGGAAACAGTTCCAGCAAACGGATGCGATTGGCCCGAATATCCGCTTGGGCCAGTCGCCGACGCAGGGCGAATGCCCCCAGGTCCAGATTTTCCCGCACGGTCATGGAAGGAAAGAGTTCCCGGGCTTCTGGAACCTGAACCACTCCCGAGGCCACGATCCGATGGGGCGCCAACGTCTTCAGTTCGAGGTCTTCGAACCGCAACTCTCCGGAAAAAGGACGAATCAAGCCGCTAATCACTTGCAACAGCGTGCTTTTACCCGCTCCATTGGCGCCCACCAGACAGACCGTTTCACCCTGGGCCACATGCAGACTGATCCCGTGCAATACGGAAATTCCGGCATATCCGGCACTCACATTGCGAATGCGCAGCATGTACTTTTCATCCTCCAGGCAGGTGCGATCAATAATCCGTTTCGATCTTTTTTCCTGGATCGACAATGATCAAGTCCGGAAAGATCGTCCTGAAGTCTGCAACATTGCGTGTAACCAGACCATCAAACATTGAAGCAAAAGCTCCGATGAGTATCTCCGCGATGGGCCTTTTGGGAACAGCTTTCAATTTCTTAAGATGAACGTATCTCGCCCAGGCAGCATGTGCGACCATGAAGTCTTCCCAAATCCATGGGCAATGGTACTCCGCGGACAACTCGTCAAAAAAAAGCCGTTGTGTATGTTGGTCACCCATAAAAGCGGGAGACCATTCGATAAAAGAGATTGGTGAAACGACAAGTCCTTGCGGCAACAACTCTTGCAGCATGAGAGCAGAAGCCTTCCCATAGCGCTGGTCCTCATCAAACACATCGATCAAAACACACGTGTCCACGACCCATGCCATCAGGAACGTTCTCCTTCCCTGAGTTCGCGAATCCATTCGTCCGTGGATTTGGTTTCCCGGAAGCACTTGGCAAATCCCAAAGCGACGAGCGGGCCTTTGACCATGTCTTTCCCTGTGTCTTGAAATTGCGACTCCTTGCCCTCAGAGACTGGTATCACAATGACTTCAACATTGCGCCCAATCGCCCAATCCGGAATTGTAATGCAATGAGAAGGGCCATTTGGAACGATGATCTCCCTATGTGAGGTCACTGCAAAAAATCCCTTTTCCTGCGAAAACGTGTGCTGTGATTTTGCTCAACACCTTGGAAAGACTGGATTCCGGCTTTCGCCGGAATGACGAATTTCAAGGTTTTGCGACTTTCTGCAGTAACATCCTATGTGCTTCCATTTCGACGCCTCTCTGTTCATATTTGCGATGAGTAACTCAAGGTCTGCGCTACTCGCCAAGATAGGCCGCGATCACGTCCGGGTTGGATTGCATTTCACGGGGCGCCCCCTGGGCCAGCAACCGGCCGTGATGCAGGACGAGGACGTGATCCGTGTGGGTCATGACCATGTCCATGTCGTGCTCCACCATGACCATGCTCAGCCCTCGACCGCGCAGATCGTGCAGCAATTCGGCCATGGTTTCCCGCTCGGCCATGGTCAACCCGCCCATGGGCTCGTCCAAGAGCAGCAAGCGGGGCTCGCCCACCACGGCCCGGGCCAGTTCCAGAAGCTTGCGCTGCCACAAGGACAACTCGCTCACCGGCCGATCCCAGACATCAGCCAAGCTGTAACGTTCCAGCACAGCCAAACCCGTATCCCGCAAGGTCCGCTCCTCACGCCGACTGCCCGGACTGCTCAGCAGATGCGCCCACAACCCGACCCGCCCGCGACAGTGCAGCCCCAAAAGCAGATTGTCCAGGACATGCATCTCCAGCACGAGCTGCACGGCCTGAAACGTCCGGGCCAGTCCCAGCGCGGCCCGCTGATGCACGCCCAGCCCGTCCAAGCGCCGTCCGTCCAGAACCACCTCCCCGCGCTGGGGCGCGTACAGCCCGCAAATCACGTTCAAAAGCGACGTCTTCCCGGCCCCATTGGGCCCGATCAGTGCGGTCCACAACCCCGAGGACACACCCACGGTAATGTCCGAAAGCGCCTGTAATCCGCCGAATCGCAGGGAGATGTCGCGCAGGGAGAGGAGGTAAGACTCTTTATCGCTCATGCTACTTGGTACTCATTGATACTATTTTTTGGTACAAAGAGGCATAGCTTTTCGCCATTCGCGAACATGTAAAATGTTTGAGAACATGAGCTCGGCAATCATTGGGCACGATTTTGTCGATATTCTTGATATGTTCAATAGTTTCTGAAATCCTGTTTGCTAAAAAACCAGTTTTTCCATGCAAAATGATTTCAGGCAGTGCTCCATTCCGCGTGCCAAGAACTGGCGTTCCGCTAATCATGGATTGCCTGCTTTGCTGAGAGCGGTCGCCAACCAAGAAATTACTCTTTCAGTCCCTCCATAAAGCTTACGGGGAATTGTTCCAGGCGACACAATACAAATATTCATAATTATATCCGAGTCCTTCGAGCGCGACGGACCACTTTCTGTATTGCTACGCCCATCTCCGGCAGTAGTCCTTTAGGGCAGAACATCAGGACCAACATCAGGATCAGGCCGTGGAGCAGGATCATCAGGTCGGGCCAGGCGTGGAGCCATTCCGGGAGCAGGAGCAGGAAGGCCGCGCCGAAGATGCCGCCCCAGAGGTTGCCCAGACCGCCCAAGGCGGTCATGGTCACCAGCTGCAGGGAGACGAACATGTCGAAACTGTGCGGGCTGATGAACTGGAAATAATGGGCATACAGGGCTCCGGCCAGGGCGGTGAGCAGGGCCGCGGCAGTGAACAGGCCGACCTTGTAGCGGGTGACCGGGACGCCCAGGGAGGCCGGCAGGAGGTCGCCCTGGTGCAGGCTGCGCAGGGCACGACCGGGGCGGGTGCGCAGGAAATTGGCGCAGAGCCAGAGCACCACCAGCAACACGGCCCATACCACATAAAAAAAAATCCGATCGTCGCTCAGGTTCACTCCGGCCAGTTCCATGCCGGGTATGCCAAACAGCCCGGAGGTGCCTCCGGTCATGGGCTCCCACTGAATACAGACGATGGTGAAAATGATGTTGAAGCCCAAGGTGGCCATAACCAGATAGTGGCCCTCCAGCTTGAGTGTGGGCACGGCCAAAACCAGGGCCACCAGACAGGCGATGCCCACGGCGCAAAGCATGGCCAGCCCCACCGGAAGTCCAAAGTGCACACTGAGAATGCCCGAACCGTACGCCCCCAGGCCAAAAAAAGCTGCCTGACCCAGGGAAACCTGTCCGGCCATGCCGATCAGCAGATTCAGACCGGTCACGGCCAGGGCAAATACGCCGATCAGACTGCCCAAGGAGAGCAGGTAGGTGTCCGCGACGAGCCAGGGCGTGGCCAGCACGGCCAAGGCCAGGGCCGCATACGGCGTCCAGGCCGCCATCCGCCCCCCGCCTCCCTCTCGACGCCCCCTTTCATTCATGTTCATCCGCCATGTCCTGTTTCGCTGCGCGATGCTCCGCTCAAGAAGTCAGAATCTTTCTCCCACACACAGCCTTACGTCTTTCGTCTACTTCCCTAAATTTCCGTCTCCAGTCTCCCGCCTTCTGACTTCTGAATCCTGACTTCTGAATCCTTCCCTTTCTCACACCCGCCTCGTCCTGGCCTTCCCGAAGAGTCCAGCCGGCCGAATCCACAAAACGCAAAGCAGGATCAGGAACGCCAGAGCGTCCTTGTATGCCGAGGAAACAAAACCGGCTGCCAGGGATTCCAGGACACCCAGCAACAATCCGCCGGCCACCGCACCCCAGACATGGCCGTACCCGCCGAGAATGGCCGCGGCAAAGCCCTTCAACCCGAGCATCACCCCGGCGCTGTAGTGCATGCCGGTAATCGGCGCGATAAGCATTCCGGCTGTGGCCCCCAACCCGGCACTCAAAGCAAAAGAAATCATCACCATTCGGGCCACCGGGACGCCCACCAGAATCGCGCCGTGCCGGTTGTCGGAAACCGCGCGGATGGCCTGCCCCACGGCAGTGCGTTGAAAAAAAAGATGGAGCAAGGCCACGCAGATCATGGTCACGGCCAATATCCACAAGGCCTGACGGGAGATCACCGCACCGGCTACCAAGAGCGGGGCTTCCGTGGAAAACGCGGGCAAGGCCCGGGCGGTTTTGCCCCAAATCAAGGACGCTGCCCCACGAGCAGCAATGGAAAATCCCACAGTGACCAGGACCAGAATAAGAACATGCCGGGATCTGGCCAGGCCAAGAGGAACGCGTTCCAAAAAGACACCCAGCAACATTGCCGCGGCAATACTGGTTACAAAGGCAACAGGCATTGCCAGGCCCATGTCCTGGGTCAGTCCAATCATCAGCATGGCCCCGAGCATCACGAACTCACCCTGGGCGAAATTCACCAGGCCCGTGGCGTTGTAAATGATGCAGAACCCCACGGCCACCAGAGCGTAAATGCTGCCGGATGTCAGGCCGGAAAGCAGAAATTGTGGAAGTTGGTCAAGGAGCATGGCGGGAAATAGCGCAAAATGGTCGGCTTAGCGTGCGAAGCGATCCAGCGCCCAGGGCAGCAAATCCTCGCCCTTTTCCAGCATCAAGCCGGAGGATGCGGCCTGGGCTTCGCTGAAGTGCGGGATGCCGGAAGCCGTGGCGTCCGGGTGCCAGAATAGGAACGGCACCGGATCGGGGACATGGGTCCGTTTGATCAACGGCGTGAAGTGATCGCAGGCCACGAGGATCGCGGCGTCCATGTCCCGCAAGCCCTCCCGAATCGGCCCGACCACCTGGGCGTCGAAGTCCGTGATGGCCCGGACCTTGTTTTCCAGGCTGCCCTGGTGTCCGCACTCATCCGGGGCCTCCACGTGCAGGAAGACAAAATCGCCCTGTTGCAAAAAATCCAGTGCCGCGGCCACTTTCCCGGCGTAGTTCGTGTCCAGGTACCCGGTGGCACCGGGCACATCCAGGACCGCCATGCCCATGGCCCGCCCGAGGCCCTTGACCAGATCCACCGCGGAAATTACCGCCCCGACCTGGCCGAACCGCTCCTGAAAGTCCGGCAGATGCAGCGGACGTCCCTGGCCCCACAGCCAGACGGCGTTGGCTTGGGAGGCATTGCGCTCCGGATTGTCCAAAAGAACGGCGGCCTCGCGCACCACGCGCCAGAGTTCCGGGCATTGCTGGTACACGGCCAGGTCCGGCTCCAGAGTCTGATCCAGGATGTCATGGGGCGGGCGGATGGCCAGTCCGGCTTCAGCGGCCTTGACACGGCCCGGCTGCACCAGCAGATGGCGGTATTGGACTCCTGGGTGAAAAACAGCGTCTGCTCCACCCAGTTCCTGTTGGAGCATTTTCACCAGGGGCGTGGCCGTGACCGTGTCGATGTGCCCGGCGGAGTAGTCCAACATGACGCCGCCTGGCTCCAGGGAGCTGACCCGAACAAGATTGCAGCGCCAGACCAGGTCGTCGGCATCCAAAATCAACCCCTGGGCAGCCGCCTCGATGGGGCCCCGCCCGGTATGGTGTTTGACCGGATCGCAACCCAGCAAGGCCATGTTCGCGATATCCGAACCCGGTGGCATGCCTTCGGGGATGGTCCGGCACAGCCCGACCACGCCTTCTCGGGCCAGGGTGTCCATATGCGGTGTGTCCGCGGCCTCCAGGGGCGTCTTGCCGGCCAACTCATCCACGGGCCAATCACCCATGCCGTCGGCGATCAAAAAAACGGTTTTTCTCGGGCTCATGCCGTCCACTCTTTAAATTGTCTCGTTTGTCGTCCAGGAACTCAATGCTCACGCATGCCCAACTCGATCAATCGGGCCAGCAGATGATCGAAGTCCAGACCATGGGCCGCCGCGGCCTGAGGCAACAGACTGGTTGCCGTCATTCCAGGGAGGGTGTTGACCTCCAGAAGGGAGGCCTGTCCCTCATGCAGAATAAAATCAGCCCGACTGTAGTCCCGAAGGCCCAGTATGCGGTGCGCATGCAAGGCCATGGACTGAATGCCTCGGCTGACATCTCCTGGAAGCGGGGCCGGACAGACTTCCTCGGCCCGCCCGGGAAGGTACTTGCTATCATAGTCAAAAAACGACGCCCCCTCACCGGGGCGAATCAAGATCAACGGCAAGGCTTCATCGCCTAGAACAGAGCAGGTCACCTCCACTCCAGGCAGGTACTGCTCCACCAATACGTCACGCCCCTGCTGCAGGATCTTCTGGACAGCAGGCACCAAGCCAGCGTGCTCGCGCACCATCTCGACCCCAAGACTGGATCCGCCAAGATTCGGCTTGACCACATAGGGTGGAGCAAACGGACACGAAATTTCAGCTGATAAATCAGAGGGCTGGTCCGTAAAATGATCTCTTCCCAAAACCGCGGGCACGAAAACCCATGGGGGAGTGGCCAGGTTGTTCTTGACGAACAAGGCTTTGGATACCGCCTTGTCCAAGGCCAGAATCGAGCCGGCCGGACCACTGCCCTGGTAGGGCTTGCCCATGCCGTCCAGCATGGCCTGAACCAAACCGTCCTCTCCCGGAGCTCCGTGCAAATTCAAAAAGACAAAGTCAACGTCCTCCGCCAGGTGAGGCAACATGGTCAGGCCATCGCGGGGATCGAACAGCGTCACCGTATGCCCCAAACGGCGCAAAGAGGTCTCTATTCCCGCTGCACCGTTCAGGGAAACCTCGCGTTCGTCAGACCAGCCGCCAGCTATCAAAAGAATACGCATCAAATTCCACCTTCAAGGCCTTGCTGAGCAGGCGTTCAATGGCCCGCCCCTGTTCCAGGGACTGCTGAATATGTTGCCGCGCCTTGGCGTTCATGCCGTAGCGCTCCTGGAGATCGGCGAACCGCTCGTCCAGGGAGACGATTTCCGTGTGCCGAACCCTTTTGTCGCTGTAGCAGACCACCAGGGAAACCGGGTAACGCTGCAAATCCATGGGAAAGGGCCAGTCAACGTGATGCAGCACCGCCCGAGCCACCACCGGATTCCCGGTCCGCTCCTGAACCCAGGCCGCTCCGATCTGGCTATGACTGCCACCGTGCCGAATGGTGTAGAATTTGGCCACGTCATGCAACATGGCTGCCGCCCGGACATGGTCAATTTCCAGCGCAGGAAGGATTGCCGACTGGACCATTTCGGCGATGGTCAGCGCAACACGCGTCACCAGCAGGCTGTGCGTCTGAATGTGTTCCGGCATCTCCCAGACTGACCACATCTCTCGACACGCTTCGACGGAAGGCGTCTTCGCATGCATTGTCCAATCTGGGCCGTCCGGAAACGGGTCAAGGACTTGTTCTGGATAATCGCGGACAATCTCGCTCATGGCGTGCACCTGCCCGACAGTTGCCGTTCCGTTGCTGGCGGCTTGTGGTCTACATTCCGGTTTGACAGACAAAGAGATCAAGCTTATCAATTGACTCATAAAAAAGCAAAAGGAGACTCCATTATGTGTTTAGCCGTACCCATGGAAGTAAAGCATATCAACACCGAGTTGAATGTCGCGGACGTGGAAATCGCCGGGGTGAAGCGCCAGGTGCGCCTGGACATCATCGACTACCCGGCCGCGGTTGGCGACTACGTGATTGTTCACGCCGGATTTGCCTTGCGCCGCCTGGACCGGGAGGACGCCCTGGAAACCTTGAAACTGTTTCAGGAAGGGTTGAACCTTCAAGTCCATTGAGGAGTGACGCAACAATGGCCTTGAACAACGCATCGGACATGTTGACAAAATTCAAGGATCCGGCTCTGTGCCGCAACCTCCTGGACAAAATCCGGGCCGAGCTGCCCGGTCCCCTGGCCTTCATGGAAGTCTGCGGCACGCACACCGTGGCCATTTTTCAAAGCGGACTGCGCTCTCTGCTCCCGGAGGAGATCCGGCACCTTTCCGGCCCCGGCTGCCCGGTCTGCGTGACCCATGAAGGCGAGGTGGCGGCATTTCTGGAACTGGCCCGCAAGGACAACGTGATCATCGCCACCTTCGGCGACCTGATGCGCGTACCCGGCCCCAAGGGAGCCAGCCTGAAACAGGCCCAGGCCGAGGGCTGCCGGATCGAAATCGTCTACTCCGCCTTCGACGCCCTGGCCTTGGCCCGCAAGCACCCCGAGTCCTGGGTTGTCTTTCTGGGAGTGGGCTTTGAAACAACCGCCCCCACGGTGGCCGCCACCATCAAGGTCGCCAAGGAGCAGGGCCTGGAGAATTTCCTCGTCTTCGCCATGCACAAGCTCGTCCCCCCGGCCCTGGCCGCCCTGCTCCAGGATCCCGAGGTCAATGTGGACGCCCTGATTCTCCCCGGCCACGTCTCCACGATCATCGGCGTCGAGCCCTACCGATTTCTGGCCGATCAGCACGGCGTCCCCTCGATCATCACCGGCTTCGAACCCCTGGACATCCTCCAGGCCCTGCTGCTGATCATCGACCAGCGCAAGAACGGCCAGCCCCAGGTGTTCAACCAATACTCCCGGGCCGTGGCCGACAACGGCAACCCCAAGGCCAGGGAGACCATGACCGAGGTTTTCACGGTTTCCGACGCCCTCTGGCGCGGCCTGGGCCGCATCCCGGAAAGCGGACTGGCCCTGGCTGGCGAATACCATCGCTTCGACGCCCTCACCACCCTGGATGTCCAGGTCCAGGATCTCCCCCCCCTGCCCGGCTGCCGCTGCGGCGACGTCCTCAAAGGCAAAATGCAACCCAACCACTGCCCCCTCTTCAGCAAAACCTGCACCCCCGCCACCCCCGTCGGCCCCTGTATGGTGTCCACGGAAGGAAGCTGCGCGGCATATTATAAATATGCGCTGTAATAGGGAGGCTTAAAGCCTGAAAATGTACAATGAAAGTAAGAGATGTCATCACGTTGATAGAAGGTGATGAGGTCACTGCAAAAAGTCCCTTTTCCCGCGAAAACGTGTGATGTGATTTTGCTCAACACCCTGGAAAGACTGAATTCCGGCTTTCGCCGGAATGAGGAATTTCAAGGTTTTGCGACTTTCTGCAGTAACATCAGGTGATGGTTGGTTTCTCGTTGCGACCAAAGGCAGCCATCGTCAGTTTAAGCACCCGGTCAAACCTGGACGAGTGACAATTTCAGGAAAGCCAAGTGATGATTTAGCAGCAGGAACTCTTGGCAGTATCTACAAGCAATCGGGGATAAAATGAAAAAATACTTAATAGTTGTTGAGGAAACGGAAACAGAATTCTCAGCTTTTTCTCCGGACTTGGATGGTTGTATTGCAACAGGCAAAACGCGTGAAGATGTCGAGAACACTATGAAAGATGTAATACAATTCCACCTTGAAGGACTGAAGGAAGACGGCTTTCTTGCACCTCCTCCTCGTTCTTATCCTGCGTATTGTGAAGTATTCGCCTGAAAGGCTTTGCAGATTTGCTGAATGCTGTCAGCAAGTAAACGGAGGAACCAATTATGAGCACAGCCGTTGCAGATGAAAATTTTCACAGTGCAATGAAGCAGCCCGACACAGTCCGCGCCCGTATAGCTGAGGCTCTCATTTCCCGTCTTGACAGTCCCGTGGATCATCATGTCGA
The DNA here is from genome assembly GCA_007693505.1 of Desulfovibrionales bacterium. Taxonomy (GTDB): domain Bacteria; phylum Desulfobacterota; class Desulfovibrionia; order Desulfovibrionales; family Desulfonatronaceae; genus Desulfonatronum. The sequence goes on from REDL01000082.1 coordinate 25,913, forward strand.
CCGAGCTTGGCAGGTCGAGATATACGAGAGACTCCATGAAATCGATTCCGGTGCCGTCGAGTGCACCCCCTGGGAAGATATCAGAGACAGACTTTACCGGAACGCGAATGTATGCCGCTGATGTTCATCCCGACGTGTACGGGGAGCCGGAGCATTCGCGCGCATGATCCGAAAAGCCTGCGGCCAACCTTGGGACGGAGTTTCTTGGCGAAGTCGATAAACCCATCGAGACCGTGCGCAATTCGCCGACAATCTGGCCATTTCGAAATGAACGACAACGCATTCGGCGAAACCTCATGCATCTCTTCCCTTACGCCGTGATCTATCGCATCCAACACGAGACCATGCTGGGTCATTGCCGTGATGCACCTGCCACGGCATCCCGACTACTGGCGAGAGAGTAGGGAACTGCTGGCACGACAAGGCCAGAGTGCAGACATCATCAAACGCTACGCCGTGAAGTCCCCGGCCACGCCCAATTCATCATCGCCTCCCATTCCCCCATCCTGCTGGCCTATCCGGGCGCGACCCTGTAGGCATTCTCGACGGAGGGAATCGCGGAAATTGCATATCGAGAGACAGAGCATTATCTTGTGACCAGGGACTTTCTCAATGCACCGGAGCGGTATTTCAGGTATCTTTTCGCCGAAGATGAAGGAAAGGAAGATTACCAATGAGACAGGAACCAAGGTCCACCTAAAATTTTGCTGTCACCACACGCACTCAAGTACATTACGAAAATTTCAAGTATCGATAAATCAAGCCTCGAAAAATCAGAAAACTGTTGCTCGATCTTGAGAAAGCTGGACTCAAAAACCGTGGAGGCAAAGGAGGCCACCGGAATTATGAGCACCAATCTGGTTCTTGAATAACAATTTCCGGTAATCCGAGTGACGACGCAAAGCCTTACCAGGAACGAGAAGTCAAGCAAAAGGTCATAAAGGCAACGCAATGAATGAGGGCGCAAAATATCTCAAAATCGTGAAATGGTTTGACGAGGATCAATGTTTTATCGGCCAGTGCCCTGGTGTCATAGATCCATACTGCCACGGAAACAACGAGAAGGATGTGTACGCGGAGCTTTGTGAAATAGTCGATGAAAGGCTGGACTTGCTGAAAAAGGAAGGCAAACCCTTGCCAGAGCGGACATATGGCCGAGGAATAGCGCAAAAGCTTGCGGAAGCAGCCTGATTGCCATTATCCATTAAAATGTCTCTCCAAGACATTCCCCTTTGGCGTCCTTTTCCGGGATCGTCCCGATGAAATCATCGTCGTAGCGGTCATGCACCTCCACCGAGATCCCGATTACTGGAAGCATAGATAAAGCTGGGCCATCAGACGGATGAAAAATGAAAGAAACACAAACAATTCAAGAAATGCTTGCCGAAAGGCTCCGCACCGTCGACCCCAAGATGGTTGCCCTTTTCGGAAGTCATGCCCATGGAACTCCGGGCCAGGACAGCGACTTTGATGTCTATGTCGTGACCAGGGACCAGTTTATTCCCAAAAATTATCAGGAAAAAAGGCAACTCGTCAGAAAAGTCTCCAAGCCGATCCAGGATATTCGTCAAAAAGTCAGCATTGACCTGCTGGTCCACACCGAACCCATGAGTGAACTTTTTTTCTCACAAAAGAGTTCGTTTGCCAGAGAAATTCAAAATAACGGGATTTCGTTATTATGACCAAGGAACTGGCCAAGGCATGGCTCTTTTCCGCACCCGCGGACTTGAAAAGCATTGGGTATATCATTCATGACGAATTTTTATCGCACATTGTTGCCTTTCATGCCCAGCAGTGCGTGGAAAAGAGTTTCAAGGCGATCCTTGAAAACTCGCAAAAAAGGGTTCCCAAGGAACACTCGACTCTCAAGCTCTACGGCATGATCCAGCCAGAAATCCAGATGGATCTGGATATGGATATCCTGACGGATTTAGACGATCTCTACATCGATGCTCGATATCCCGGCGATTTCGGTTTGCTGCCCCACGGCAAGCCGTCACGCGAGGAAGCACGGGAGTTCATGATGTTCGCGCAAGAGATCTTTGAAACAATCAGCAACCATGTCGGTGCATAAATCATCTCCCGACACTCAAACCATAATCCAACCCCACATTAGCTCATGACCACCCCACGACTCCTCCTCGACACCGGCAGCGGCGGCAAGGCTTCGCATCGTTTGATTAAGGACGTGTTTCTGAAACATTTCAGCAACGACGTTCTGGACCGGCTGGACGACGCGGCCTTGATTCAGGCCACGGGTCCCTTGGCCATGAGCACGGACAGCTTCACCGTCACTCCGCTCATTTTTCCCGGCGGAGATATTGGTTCCCTGGCCGTGAACGGCACGGTCAACGACGTGGCCATGCTCGGGGCGCGGCCGCTTTATTTGAGCTGCGCGTTTATTCTGGAGGAAGGGTTGGAGTTGGACGTGCTGGAGCAGGTGGTCCGGTCCACGGCCGAGGCCGCGAAGCGGGCCGGGGTGAAGATCGTCACCGGGGACACCAAGGTGGTGCCCAAGGGCGCGGTGGACAGGATGTTCATCAACACCACGGGGATCGGTGAAATACTGGCGCAGCCCTGCCCCCAGGGCCACCGGGCCGCGCCGGGCGACGCGATCCTGGTCAGCGGGACCATGGGCGATCACGGCCTGACCATCCTGGCCACCAGGGAAGGCTTGAGCTTCGAGGCCCCGATCCAGAGCGACTGCGCCGGGTTGAACCACCTCATCGCCAAGCTGCTGGCCGCCATCCCGGATATCCACGTCCTGCGTGACCCCACCCGGGGCGGCCTGGCTACCACGCTCAACGAAATCGCCGGGCAGTCCGGTGTGCAGTGTCTGATTCGCGAGGAGGCCGTGCCCGTGAACCCGGTGGTGGCCGCGGGCTGCTCCTTCCTCGGCCTGGACCCGCTCTACCTGGCCAACGAGGGCAAGCTGATCTGCATCCTCCCGGCCCAATACGCCGAACAGGCCCTGGAGATCATGCGTCGGGACGAGTTCGGCGCCGACGCCGCCCACATCGGCGACATCCAGCCCGACCACCCCGGCCGGGTGGTCCTGCAAACCCCGCTCGGAGGCCGCCGTCTGCTGGACATGCTCGAAGGCGAGCAGCTTCCGCGTATCTGTTAATTGCCTTCGGGTAACACTACAGCGACACGTCCGCTTCCATTGCCTGACCAAGGTTTTTAACCACGGGGCACACGGGGATCACAGGGAAAAACCTTGATTTTTACAAATATGTTCTCCGTGTCCCCCGTGATCCCGGTGGTTAAATCTTCCGCTGGATCGGCTGTTGCCCGCATAATGTTGTTGGAGTGGCAATTGCCTTCGGCTCATTGCCTACGGGTTTCGCCGATCCACCACCCGCCCAATGCCGGTTTCCAGCTCGGTGATGGTTTGGCGCTCCACCAACTGCACATCGAAGACCAGCCCCAGTTCCATGGCCAACTGCTGCCGGGTCCGCTCAATGAAGCGTTGCTGGGTCTTGATTTGATCCGGCTCGACCATGTCCGCCTCCACCAGGAGTTTGGCCGTGTCCAGTCCGCCGTGGCGGTCCACCACAATCAAATGGTTCGGCTGGACGTGGTGCGTCTCCGCCAGAATGGCCTTGATCCGCTCCGGATAGACGTTGATCCCCTGGATGATCAGCATGTCGTCACTGCGGCCCTGGATGCGCTCCATGCGCGTGAAGGTCCGGCCGCAGGAGCACGGGTCCGGGATCAGCCTGGTCAGATCCCCGGTGCGAAAGCGGACCATGGGCAGGGCTTCCTTGGTCAGGGTGGTCAGCACCAGCTCGCCCATCTGCCCCGCCGGAACCGGCTGAAGGGTTTGCGGGTCAATGATCTCGGCCAGGAAATGATCTTCCTGGACGTGCATGCCCCGCCGCTCCAAACACTCTCCGGCCACCCCCGGCCCCATGATCTCGCTGACGCCGTAGTTGTCCGTGGCCGTGATGTTCAGGCGTTCCTGAATGGTTCGGCGCGTATCCTCGGACCAGACCTCCCCGCTGAACAGGCCCCAGCGCAGGGGCAAGGCGTTGCGGTTCACGCCCATCTCGTCCATCAGGTCGGCCAGAAACAGGGCGTAACTGGGAATGCAGGCCAGGGCTGTGGCCCGGTAGTCCAGGATGATGCCCACCTGCCGGCGGGCGTTGCCGCTGGAGACCGGCACCACCGTGGCCCCCAGGGTCTCCGCGCCGTAGTGCATGCCAAAGGCCATGGTGGACAGGCCGTAGGCATGAGCCACATGCACCACGTCTTCCTTGCCCGCCCCACCAGCGGCCAGAACCCGGGCCGTGAGCCTCGACCACTTTCGAATGTCGCTGAGGGTATAGCCGAAGACCGTGGTCCCACCGGAAAAACCCGAGGACGTTTGCAAGCGCACCACCTCGCGCAGGGGCACGGCAAACAGGCCGTAGGGCGCGTTGTCCCGCAAATCCTGGCGCGTGGTCAGGGGCAGTTCGCGGACGTCGTCCAGGGAGGTAAAATCATAGGGGTCCAGGCCCAGTTCCTCGAACTTCTTGCGATAGAACGGAACGTTACGCGAAACCCTGGTCAAGGTGGACTGCAATCGCTCCAGCTGAAGCTGCTCCAGTTCCTCCTGCCCCATGCCCTCCAGTTCCGGCTCAAACATCATTCCACCTCCACATCCCGCCCCAGATAGGCGCGTTGCACATCCCGGTTCAGCAGCAGCTCCTCGGACGGCCCCTGCAGAATGATCCGCCCGGTTTCCAACACATAGCCCCGATCCGCGATCTTCAGAGCGCTCTTGGCGTTTTGCTCCACCAATAACACGGTCAGGCCGAAGACGTCGCGCAACTCGGCCACATGACGAAAGATCATCTGGGACAGGGCCGGAGCCAAGCCCATACCGGGCTCGTCCAGAAGCAGCATCCGGGGCTTGGCCATTAGGGCTCGGCCAATGGCCAGCATCTGTTGCTCCCCGCCGGACAGATTTCCTGCCGGCTGATCCTTGCGCTGCCCCAGGACCGGAAACATCTCGTAAATCTCCTGGATGTCCTTGCGGATCGCGGCCTTGTTCTTCAGGCTGTAACGCTGGTACGCGCCCAGGAGCAGGTTGTCCTCCACGCTCATGGGCTTGAACACAAGACGCCGCTCCGGCACTTGGGAAATACCCGCGGCCACGATCCGCTCCGGACGCTCCCGGGTGATCTCCCGGCCCTCAAAGGTCAAACCGCCTCCCTTGGCCCGCAACAGCCCGGAAATGGTGGTCAACAAGGTGGTCTTCCCAGCCCCGTTCCCCCCGATCAAGGCCACGACCTCTCCCTGATGCACATGCAGGGAAACCCGCCGGATGGCATGCACCCGACCGTAAAAGACATCGACGTTTTTCAGAACGAGCATGAATTACATGGCCTTATTACTTTGTTCTGCCCGCCAGCGTTTGCCTGATCCCGTGCGGACTTCGGCGTATCGGCAATACGGCGACGACATAAACATTCAACTGATCCATCGAATAATATATCGAATACGGGAAGCGCTTTGCGGGCATACGATAAAGGGCGTTCATGCGTGGATAGAAACTTTTCCCATCAACAAGATCTCCACCGACTTCCCGTAGTACAATAACTTTGTTGAATCTTTCTCATTTCTTGAGGCTTGCGAGCTCATCAAGGCTGATAAACGCGGCGGTTCCGTTTTCAATTTTCCGGACTCTTTCGTCGAGAATATCCCAATGCCATTGCGGAGATTCGATCTCGTGCTCCTGGAGTGACAAAGAATCCCAAAGCTGTTCCATGGGTTCGATTCTCTCCGGAACGGTCATTTTAGCGATATCCTAATTCATCATACAGGCGCTCCTTGGACAAAGAACAAACTGTCCGCGTTGGAAGAAAAAACAGCACGGCTCCTGGCTTCCGGCTCCACTGGCTCTTTGAACTCACTCCGCCTCCTCGCCCAGATACGCCGCGACCACCTCCGGATTCTTCTGGATCTCTGCCGGAGTGCCGGAAGCGATGACCTTTCCGAAATGGAGGACAGTGATGGCATCGCTGACGCCCATGATCAGGTCCATGTCGTGTTCCACGATGGCCACGGTGATGCCCAGCTCATCGCGGACACGGCGGATCAGACCGGCCAGGGTGCGGGTTTCCGCGGTATTCAGGCCGGCCGCGGGTTCGTCCAGAAGCAGAATACGCGGCTGGGCAGCCAGGGCCCGGGCCAGTTCCAAGAGACGCTGCCGACCGTAGGGCAACTCCCCGGCGGGGAGGTTCCAATCGCCTTTCAGCCCAACAAAGGCCAATTTTTCCTCGGCCAGCTCCCGACAACGACGCTCACCCTGAAAAAACGCAGGCGTCTTGAACAGGGCGCTCAGCGCCCCGTAGCGGACCACGCGGTGCACCCCGGTCATCACGTTTTCCAGGACATTCATGGTCGTGAAGACTTCCAGATTTTGGAAGGTGCGCACCGCCCCGGCCTGGGCCCGTTTCCATGCCGGACTCCGGGTCATGTCCTGGCCCAGAAGATGAACCGCACCTTCCGTGCTGGTGACCATGCCGCTGACCACATTCAGCAGTGTTGTCTTGCCCGCGCCGTTGGGGCCAATCAATGCGGTTATGGTGCCTTCTCGGACATCAAAATCCACGTCAGTCAAGGCCATCACTCCGCCGAAACGGACATGCACGGCTTGGCAGGAGAGAATCACGTCTTTGTCAACACCACTGCGCTCAGGCACGACCAAGCCTCCGACGGACCAGGGCAACCAGCTTGGAGACGCCCCCGGCCATGCCTTGGGGCAGATACATCATGCACAGGATCAGGATCAGGCCGTAAATGATCACCTCCATGTTCTCATAAGCCCTTAGGAATTCCGGCATGGCCGTCAGGAAAACCGTTCCGGCGATACCACCCCACAGACTGGCCATACCGCCCAGAACAACCATGGTGATCAACTGTACGGAAAAATGGAATCCAAAGGAGGACGGAGCCACGAAGCTGAGATAGTGTGCGTAGAGCACTCCGGCAATGCCGGCGAAAATCGCCGAAAGCACAAAGATGAACAGCTTGTAACGGGCCACGTTGATGCCCATGGACTGAGCCGCCTTGTCGCTGGCGTGCAGGGCCATCAGGGCCCGGCCGATTCGGGAGTGGATCAGATTCAAAGAAATCAGTAGCACCACGGTTACCGTGGTCCAGACCAGAAAGAAGTAGGAGAGTTCTGAATCAAAGGTAAATCCGCCGAAGTGAAGCTGGGGAATACCCACGAACCCGGACGGTCCGCCGGTCAGGGCAATGGCTTCGTTGAAAAAAATATACACGATCAGTCCAAAGCCCAGGGTGGCCATGGCCAAATAGTAGCCTTTGAGCTTGAGAACGGGCATGCCCACCACCAGGGCCACCACGGCGGTCAACCCCACACCGGAAAGCATGCCCACGGCCAGAGGAAACCCGTAGGTGGCGGTCATCACCGCCGTGGTATAGGCGGAAATCCCGAACAGGGCCGCATGTCCCAGGGAAATCTGCCCGGCAAAGCCCAACAGCAGATTCAAGCCCATGACGATGATCGCGATGATCCCGGCCATGGTCAGGATGCTCAGGTAGTAATAGTCGTAGGACAGCAGGGTCGGCGTGGCCAGGACCAGAACGTAGAACGCGGACACCGGGGCCAGTTGGCGAAGAGTTGAAGACTTCATGCCCTACACCCGCTCCGTGTCCGGCGCCCCGAACAGGCCGGAGGGGCGCCAGAGCAGGATGGCCAGGATGACCACGAAGGCGATGGCGTCCTTGTAGGCCGAGGAAATCAAGCCGGCGCCAAAGGCTTCAAGGACGCCCAGAAGCAGCCCACCGGCGGCGGCGCCAAAGGGGTTGCCCAGGCCGCCAAGGATGCAGGCGGCGAAGCCCTTCAGGCCCAGGAGCACGCCGACGTCGTAGGAGGTCATGGTCAGGGGGGTGAGGATGGCGCCGCCCACTGCGCCCACGAAGGCCGAAAGCATGAACGAGGCCATGACCATCCGCTCCACGCTGATGCCCATGAGTCGTGCCGCCTTGGGTTCGAAAGAACAGGCCAACATGGCCCGACCAAAGATGGTCCGGCTGAAAAAATAGCGCATACCGGCCAGAACCAGGAGGGTGATGCCCAATATCCAAAAACTCTGGGGAGCGATGGTCGCGCCCAGGATCGGAATGGGCGTGGTGCCGGAAAAGGCCGGAAGCACGTAAGTGTCCTTGCCCCAAAGCAGCATCATCAGCCCGCGAATGGTTATGGATACGCCGATGGTCACGATGATCAGGTTGATCACCGAGGTGTGCTGGACAGGGCGGATGGTCAGACGTTCCATGACCAGCCCTACCAGGGTGGTGGTCAGCACGGCCAGAAATACGGCCGCGGGCAGACCGGGGTCCAGCCAATGCATGAAGACGACGGCCAGCAAGCCGCCGAGCATGACGAATTCGCCCTGAGCAAAATTGATGATGCCCGTGGTGTTGAATATGATCGTAAATCCCAGAGCGGCCAGACCGTAGGTGCTGCCCACGGTCAGGCCCGCCGCCAGGAATTGCAGAAACGTTCCCAGATCCATTACTCGACCAGCAGTTCCCAGTCTCCGTCCGTGATCCGGACCATGACGAAGGCCTGTTCATCCAGCCCGTTGTGATCCTCGGGGGACATTTCAAAAATTCCGCCGGTGCCGATGAAGCCGCTGATTTGTTGCAGATTGTCCCGGATGGCCTGGGGCGTGGCTTCTCCAGCCTTGGTAATGGCCTCAACGATGAGCTGCAGCGCATCAAAGGCATAGCCGCCGAACGTGGACACCTCTGCATTGAACCGGGCTTCATAGGCCTGGATGTACTCCAGGAGCAAGGCCTTCTGCGGATGGCCCTCCGGCAGTTGATCGGCCACGGCCAGACGTCCCGCAGGCAGAATCAACCCTTCGGCTGCCTCCCCGGCCAACTCGATGAACCGCTTGGAAGCCACGCCGTGGCTCATGTACATGGACGTCTGTATGCCCAGTTGGACACGATTACGGGCAATAACCGCAGGACCCGGGTTCGTGCCCCAGACGATGATCGCGTCCGGACTCAGGCCGCGGATTTTGGTCAGTTGGGGGGTCATGTCCGTATCTCTTGGTCCGTAGATCTCATCGGCAACCAGATTCATCCCGAATTCCGGGAGCAGCTCCTGGAGGACTTCCCGACCGGCCTGACCGAATCCGTCAGAGACCGTCAGGATGGCAATATCAGAAAAGCCAAGAGCCTGGGCATGCCCCAGAATCCTGAGCACGGCGTGACGATCGGACTGCGGCGTCTTGAAAACCCAGGGATTGATGGGTTTGACGATCCGCTCGGCCGCGGCCATGGAAACCAGTGGGATTCGAGCCGAGGAAAAGCGCGGCATGATCGCCAGGGTGTTGCCGGAGGTGGTCGCGCCGATGGCCGCCACCACCCGGTCCCGGCTGAGCAGCCTGTTCGCCGCGGCAACAGCCCTGTTCACCTCGGTTTCATCGTCATAGATGATCACTTCCAAGGGACGGCCCAACAATCCGCCCTGCTCGTTGATCTGGTCCTGCAGCATCAGCAGGGTGTTGCGCTGCGGCTCACCAAGAAAAGACGCCGGCCCCGTGGCGGAGAGGATGGCCCCGATCTTGATCGGTTCAGCGGCTGACGCGACGGAAAAGGTTCCAAGAACAAAAACCGTGGTAACGGCAAGCAGACGGCGAAACATGATGCAGCTCCTTGGGGTGATGGCAATTGGTCACAATGGTGCAATGCAAACCATGAAAAACTCTCCAGGGTTTTGCAAACAACAAAACCCTGGATGTAGGCCGGTGTCTCGAAAAACCCGGCTGATCGTTCGGATCAATGTGGTTAGTGGAGTGTTTTCGTTCGTCGCCACAAGTATTTCTCCCCCTCGACCAACAGAAACAGGATGATCCCGAAGATAAAAATTCGCAACCATGTCACCGCATCAAGACCCTCCGTGCGAAACAGGAACTGCATCGGCGGGGCGTAGGTGAAGGCGAGCTGTAAAACCGCCAGCACCAGAATAGACCAAAGCACCGCGGAGCTGCCCAGAAAGGCGTTGCGGCTCAGCGAACTCTCCTGGATGAATCGACTGTTGAACAGGTAGCAGACTTGGCCGAAGACCAGGGTGTTGATGGCCACGGTTGCCGCCAGCCCCTGAGTGGCCCCATTGTCCAGCATGTACAGATAGTGGCCCAGGGCACCGACGGTCAATAAGACGGAGACAAAGGAGATTCGCCACAACAGAAAACGGGAAACCAGCGGTTCATCAGATTGACGCGGAGCCCGACGCATGACATTGCGCTCCGCGGGTTCAAAGGCCAGTGCCAAGGCCAGGGAAACGGCGGTAACCATGTTGATCCAGAGAATCTGCGGCGGCGAGATGGGTAAACTGAACCCATTAACGGCATCGGCCGCGCCAAGCCCCAGGAAAATCGCGGCAATAACCACCAGAGCCTGTCCGCCGTTGGTGGGCAAAATAAACAATATCGCCTTCTTGATGTTATCGTAGACCGTCCGCCCCTCCTCCACGGCATTGGCAATGGAGGCAAAATTGTCATCGGCCAGAACCATGTCCGAGGCATCCTTGGCCGCCTCCGTGCCGTTGCGACCCATGGCCACGCCCACGTCGGCCCGCTTCAGGGCCGGCGCGTCATTGACTCCATCGCCAGTCATGGCCACGATCTTGTTATTGGCCTGCAGAGCCTTGACGATCCGCAGCTTGTGCTCCGGGGTCACCCGGGCAAAAACATCCACCTCGGCGGCGCGCTCACGGAGCTGATCATCGTCCATGGTGTCGAGATCCTTGCCGGAAAGTGCCGTCTCACCGTCGCCAATGCCCAGCTTGAGGCCGATGGCCTTGGCCGTGATCACATGGTCTCCGGTGATCATCTTCACATTGATTCCGGCGCTGTCGCACTCCTTCATGGGTTCGCACTCGCCGATCAACTTGCCCGCGGCCTCCACGGCCTCCTCCCGAGGGGGATCAATGATGCCGAACAACCCAAGCATCGTGAATCCGTCCTGCACGTCGTCCGTGGACAACTGGTCCGGGACCGTGTCGATCCGGCGCACGGCCAAGGCCAACAGGCGCTGCCCTTTGGAGGCGATGCGCTCCTCCTCCTTATCCCAAAAACCAGCATCTATCTCACTCTGATCTTGACCGGCCCGTTGATCGGAGCAGGCTTCAAGAACTTTTTCCGGAGCTCCTTTGAGAATGATCAGTCCGTCGCCATCCGGATCATTATGCAATGTGGCCATGAATTTGTTTTCCGAACTGAAAGGAATTGAATCCACTCGCGAATAGCGCTCATTCTCCTTCTTTTGCTCCAGCCCGGCCTTCAACGCCGCGGTTACCAGCGCCGCCTCGGTGGGTGCCCCCTGGGCCGTCCAGTTGTCCTTATCTTCCGAAACCTCGGCTTCGTTGCAAAGCAGCCCGAAGCGTAACAGCTCCAACACATCCTGATCATCCTGATGCGGATCAAATTCGGCATCATCCTGATGAAACTTCCCCTTGGGTGCATATCCCACTCCAGACACCGTCACAGTGCGGTCGGCCGTGCGCAAAGTTTGCACGGTCATTTCGTTGCGGGTCAAGGTGCCGGTCTTGTCCGTGCAGATCACGGTGACAGAGCCCAAGGTCTCCACCGCGGGCAATCGACGGATGATCGCATTGCGCCGCGCCATGCGCTGGACGCCGATGGACAGGGTAATGGTCACAATGGCCGGCAACCCCTCGGGAATGGCCGCGACGGCCAACCCCACCGCAGCCATGAACATCTCTCCTGGAGAAAATTCTTGAAAAAAATATCCGAAGGCGAACGTCACCGCGGCCATGCCGATGATGGCCACGCTGAGCACATTGCCGAATCGGCCCAACTGCTTCAGAAGCGGGGTGGTCAGGGTCTCGACACCGGAGAGCATTTCGCTGATCCGGCCAATCTCGGTATCCTTGCCGGTACCGACAACCACGCCACGACCCTGACCGTACGTGACCATGGTGCTGGAAAAACCCATCCCGGAGCGGTCGCCGAGAGAACTGTCTTTTTCCACGGGTTCGGTATTTTTTTCCACAGGGACCGACTCACCGGTCAGGGCCGCTTCCTCGACCTGCAGGTCACGGGCTTTGAGGAGCCGAATGTCCGCCGGGAGCTTGTCGCCGGCCTGGAGCAGGATCACGTCTCCCGGGACCAGCTCACGCGCCGGAACCTCCTCCTTCTTTCCATCCCGGAGCACCACGGCTGTGGGAGCAAGCATGTCCCGGATGCTGTCCAAAGACTTTTCCGCCTTGCCTTCCTGGATGAATCCGATCAGCGCATTGACCAGCACCACGGCAAGAATCACGCCCATATCCAGCCACTCGGCCAACAGTCCCGTGATCACCGCAGCCGCCAGCAGGAGGTAGATCAGCACGTTGTTGAACTGGACAAGAAAGCGCATGATTGCGCTACGTCCCTTGGCCTTGGGCAGTTCATTCGGCCCGAATCGTTTCAGTCGATCAGAAGCATTGTCCCGGGAGAGGCCGTCTTTACTGCTTTCCAGTTGGTCCAGCACTTCCGAGATATCCATGGAGTGCCAAGTGTGTTTTGCTGTATTGTTTTCTTGTGGCATGGGTGGCTGTTTACGTCCTGGTTTTGGTTGTGCTGCTGTGCACCGAAAGGGTATGCGAGGAAGTGCCAAGCAAGCCGGCTAGAGTCGACAGCTTGAGGGACTGACCCACAACGCCGCCCCTTCAAGTTTGGCCAGGAGGGACCTGCTGACCGATCCCATGGAGAAAAATCCAGGTCCGGATGCTCCGGTACGGCCCACGGCAACGGCGGCATACCTGCCGCTATCCGCCTCCTGCTGTAACGCCGCGGCAGGATAGATTCCGGACAGCACTTTGGTCTCAATGCGATCTCGGGGCACGCCATTCTCCAAAAGAGAGGCCAAGGCATGCTCAAAAAACTCCTGGTAGATGGCTTCCGGAGCCTGACTGCCTGGAATGTGCGCCAGGACAATCCGCTGCTCCGGTTGGTCGGCGACAATGAACCCGACATGGTCGGCGATCTGAACGCAAGGCTCGGATCCGTCCACCGCCACAAGCACGTGCTTGCGGCCACGCTCAGGACGCTGACAAACCCAGATGGGAAAGGACAGCTCCTCGTTCATGATCCGTTTCGTGACACTGTCGACAAACAATTCCTCAAACCGGGAAAGCCCGCGTCGGCCAAGCACCAGGGCATCAAAGTTTCCTTTGGCACACTCCTGGATCAAATCCCTGGCAGATCCGTACTGGCTAAAGACAAACTTTTTGGCGACGAGATCATCCTTGAATCCGGAGTCAACCAGCGAGTCCTTGCCCTGGGCCAACAATTCCATGGCGCGCCGCTCCTGACCCCGTTTCCAGTCCTCGGTCCAACGCTTCCGTTGATAGACGTCGCTGTCGTCCAGATAGACCGCCGGAGGGTGCGGTGCAACATAGAGCAATGTCAGGCGGACATCCGTTTTATTCGTAAAAAAATCATTCACGAACCGCACAGCCTGCAATGAGCTTTGGTCATCGCCGACAGCCAAAAGCAAATGCTTTTCCATAAGGGCAACCTTCTGAAATATGTTCACGCGGTGATGCTGCGTATTCTCGGCAGATTCCGGAGCAAAAACAAGGATTGATTTTGCTCACCAAAGCCGTGAGTGGATAAAAAAAAAGAATGTTCCCACAAAGACGCACTGAGGGTCAATCCTCACCACTCTTTCCAGCTCGACCAGAATGCGTTACCTACCCCGGAACATGATGTTCGGGCGAGGTGATGCAGACGCCAAACGTCGGTAAAAATCCACCACGGAATCAGTCCGAGCATTTTTCTTCCGCTTCTTCTCATATTCCAGGAGGCTCTCATGAAACAATCACTCGGTGCCAAGCCCCTTGTTTTTCCCACCCCGGTGTGGATCGTGGGATCGTATGATCAGCAGGACAAACCGAACATCATGACCATCGCCTGGGGAGGGGTCTGCTGCTCCAAGCCACCGTGCCTGACCATATCCTTGCGCAAGGCCACCTATACCTATGCCTGCATCACCGCCCGAAAAGCCTTCACTGTCAACGTCTCCACGGAGTCGGACATCGTGCTCGCCGACTATTGCGGCATAGCCTCCGGCAAGACAGCGGACAAGTTTGCCGTCACCGGACTCACCCCGGTCAGATCGGAACTTGTGGACGCTCCGTATATCCATGAATTTGCCTTGGCAGCGGAATGTAAACTCGTGCAGACCGTGGAACTCGGTCTGCATACCATGTTCATTGGCGAAATTATGGACATCAAGGCTGACGAATCCGTGCTCGGGTCGGATGGCCTGCCGGACCTGGACAAGCTGCGCCCGGTGGCCTTCGGTCCGGTGATCCGCACCTATCATGGACTGGGAGATTATCTCGGCCCGGCCTTTTCCATCGGCCAGAGCGTTGCCAAGACGGACAACGGGTAGAGTTGTGATGATGTACTGTTTGCGAGTTGAGTGGGACAAGCATCCTGCCTGAACGGACAGGCAGGATGCCTGTCCTGCTATGTTGACATGTCTCCTGCCATTGTCGGAGAGCAAACTGCGAAGCGCGGCAAACACGGCAAATTTTAGCCCGCCTTCGCCCGTACGTGGAGAATCGGCCTTGAAAGTCCTGATGTACAACGAGCTGACACCCGGCAAGATCCCCGGCTTCAAGAAGGTCGTGTCGTTTCTGGAAAACGGGGATTTTCGCTCCGCGGAAGTCAAGAAACTGGCCCCGAATCTCTTCAGGGCCCGGCTGGACAAGAGCGGCCGCCTGCTGTTTTCCCTGTACCGGCACAACGGCGAAACCTGCATTCTGGCCCTGGAGCACATCCCGAACCACGCGTATGAAAAATCCCGCTTTCTGCGCGGCGCCACCATCCAGGAAGACAAGATCCCGGTCCTGGCCAACCCCGCTACAGAGCAGCCCGAGGACTTGGTCTATCTGAACCCGACCAGTTCCACCTTCCATTTGCTGGACAAGATCCTGTCCTTTGATGACCTGCAGCAGGCTGTGTTCACGGTGCCCCCGCCGCTGATCGTGATCGGCTCCGCGGGCAGCGGCAAGACCGCTCTGACCCTGGAAAAGATGAAGCTGGCTGCCGGGGACGTGCTGTACGTGACCACCTCGCCGTACCTGGTCCAGAGTGCCCGGAACATCTATCACGCCTACGGGTACGCCAACGAGGCCCAGAACATCGACTTCCTGTCCTACCAGGAGTTCCTGGAAAGCATCCGGGTTCCCCAGGGCCGGGAGCTCAGCTTTCGGGAATTCGAGGCCTGGATCTCCCGCCAGCGCCTGTCTAGGGATCTGCGCGACGCCCACCAGCTGTATGAGGAGTTCAAAGGCGTGCTGACCGGATCGGCAGACGCGGTCTGTCTGAGCCAGGAGCAGTATCTGGGGCTGGGAGTGAAGCAGTCCATCTATCCCCGGGAGCAGCGCCAGGAGGTCTATGACCTGTTTCGCGGCTACCTGCGCCTGCTCCAGGACCAGGGCTGCTATGACGTGAACATGCTCAGCCACGCCTATGCCGATCTGATCCAGCCGCGGTACGATTTTGCCGTGGTGGACGAGGTCCAGGACCTCACCGCGGTGCAGCTGCAGCTGATCCTGCGCTCCCTGCGCAAGATCCGCAATTTCATCCTCTGCGGCGACTCCAATCAGATCGTCCACCCGAACTTCTTCTCCTGGGCCCGGGTAAAGAGTTTTTTTTACGCCCAGGAGGACGCCGGCCCCCCTTCTGAACTGATCCGCATCCTGAACACCAATTATCGCAACTCCCCGGAAATCACCGAGCTGGCCAACCGGATCCTGAAAATGAAAAACGCCCGGTTCGGCTCCGTGGACCGGGAAAGCAACTATCTGGTCCACAGCACGGCCCGAGAGCCGGGCAAGGTACTGCTGCTGCGCGACGAGCCGTCGCGGCTGCGGGAGATGGGGCAGCGGGCCAGAACCTCCACCCGGTACGCGGTGATCGTCCTGCATCCCGAGCAAAAGGCTGCGGCCAGAGCCGCCTTCGGCAGCCCCCTGGTCTTTTCCATCCAGGAAGCCAAGGGGTTGGAATACGAAAACGTGATCCTGTTCAACGTCACCTCCTCGGCGGCCAAGCGGTTCGCGGAGATCACCAGCGGCGTGACCCCGGAGCAGCTCCAGGGCGAAGACCTGAACTACGGACGGGCCAAGGACAAGAGCGACAAATCCCTGGAAATCTACAAGTTCTACATCAACGCCCTGTACGTGGCCGTAACCCGGGCCGTGACCAACCTGTTCTGGGTGGAAAGCGAGCCCGGGCATGCGCTGTTCAGCCTGCTGGGCCTGGAAGCCCTGACCGGCAAGCTGGACTTGGACAGCCGCCAGTCCAGCCTGGATGAATGGCGGCAAGAGGCGCACAAGCTGGAGCTGCAGGGCAAGCAGGAGCAGGCCGAGGCCATCCGCCGCGACATCCTCAAGCAGAAGACCCCGCCCTGGAAGGTGCTGGTGGATGAAACCCTGGCCGCGGTGGAGCACAACGCCCTGGTCCAGGGCGAGAAGAAGTCCCGGTTGCAGCTCTTTGACTACGCCCTGGTCTACAACGACCAGAAGCGGCTCCACGATCTGCGCAAGGTCGGTTTCGCTCCCGCGGACAAACCGGATAAGGGGCTGACCATCCTGAATCAAAAGCACTTTTACACCTACGAGCTGAAGCAAAGCGCCGCGGTGATGCGCCAGGTGGATGATTTCGGGGTGGACTTCCGGGACGTCTTCAACCAGACTCCCCTAATGAACGCGGCCCGGATGGGCAATGCTGATCTGGCCAGGCGCCTGCTGGAGGCCGGAGCGGACACCTCCAGCGTGAACAGCGCCGGGTTCAATGCCTTCCGGATCATCCTGGAGCAGGCGGTCGTGAACCCCAAGTACGCGACCCGCAAGCTGCCGGAACTGTACGATCTGCTGGTTCCGGACAGCATGTCCGTCCAGGTGGAAGGCAAGCTGATCAAGATCGACAAGATCTGCATGGACTTTTTTCTGCTCAACCTGATGATGGCCATGTTCTATGTCCGGTTCGGGGTCAAGTTCCTGCATCAGGCCGGGCGCTGCTTTGAAACCGCGGACTTCATCCAGGTCATGGAACCCTTCCCGGAAAGCGTCCTCCTGGAGCGCCGCAAGAAGCGGCCTTACCTGTCCAGCATTCTCGCCAAGAACGAAATGCACCGGGACGGTCCCTACAATCGCCGGCTGTTCGTGCGGATGCGCCAGGGCAACTACCTCTTCAATCCCCGGCTCAGTCTGCGCGTGGAAGGCCAGTGGTGCAACATCTACGACGTTCTGAACGTGAACATGCTCTACGTCCGTTTTGACCTCAAAAACACGGACGCGAACCAGCTGGCCCGCATCGAAAACATTACCGACAACAATCTGCTGCGATTGCGAACCTGGCTGGACAAAACACGCCAGGAGCCCGAAACCTCTTCCACCAAGGGTATGCATCCGGAGCAGAGCTGACCCATGCCCATCGGTACCCTGATCAATGCCTGCGCCATCATCATCGGCAGTCTGCTCGGCCTGGTACTTGGCGGGCGCTTCTCGGACCGCTACCGCACCCTGGTCTACCACTCCATCGGGCTCTGCGTGCTGGTCATTGGCCTACATATGGCCCTGAGCTTCCAAAACATTCTGATCCTGGTTTTTTCCATGCTCTGCGGTGCGCTCTGCGGCCAACTCCTCCGCCTGGATGACCGTCTGACCATGGCCGGCAACGCCCTGAAAAATCGCCTCGGCTCCAAGGACGCCCGATTCACGGATGGTTTCGTTACCGCCTCCCTGCTGTTTTGCATCGGCTCCATGGCCATTCTTGGCTCCATCGACGAGGGCATTCGCGGTGACCGGACCATCCTGCTGACCAAATCCATCCTGGACGGCTTTATTTGCATCCCCCTGGCCTCCACCTACGGCATTGGTGTGATGTTTTCCTTTTTGTCCGTCCTGCTCTACCAGGGCGGCATCACTCTTTTGGCTGGTCAGGCCCAAAACCTCTTCACCGAGCCAATCATCGCCCAACTCACCTCCACCGGAGGCCTGCTGATCATGGGCATCGGCATCAATCTGCTGGAACTGAAAACCATCAACGTCACCAATATGCTGCCCGCGCTGTTCTTTGCCGTACTCTTTACGGTTTTCTTTTCAAATGCCTTTTGATAGCCTTGAGTCAAATGGCCGGTCATGGTGCCGACCGGCCTGCATGGATGTGTCGCTGGTAAGATGAATATCCTCACCGCGACAATCGCCCCCAACTTAACCCACCATCCAGGCCTCGAGCCTGCCGACATATATGAAACTGCCCCCGATTCAGAAACAGAAGATCATGGTCAAGGTGCTCTACGCGCTTTTACCCGTGCTCGTGACCGCGACCTATTTCTTCGGGTTACGAGTTTTGGCCGTTGTCGCCGTGGCCATGGCCTTCGCCTTTCTTACGGAATGGTTCATGGCTTCGCGCCGAGGCGGCAAGGTCACCCAGGCCTGCTTTGTCACGGGTGCCCTGTACGCCCTGGCCTTGCCCCCCAACACCCCGTTCTGGATCACCGCCGTGGGCATCGTGGTCGGCATTCTGTTCGGCAAGGAATTGTTTGGAGGCTTTGGCAAGAACGTCTTCAACCCGGCCATTGTCGGTCGGGCGTTTGTCTGGCTGAGTTTCCCCCTGGAATTAACCAACCAATTTGTCCCGGTTTTCCGGGATTTTCCCGGCGGGCTGGTCCACTGGAGCATGGCCACGGCCGAAAAGCTCCCGGAATACCTGCACCAGGCATCACGAGAGATTGGCCACGACGTCGTGGACGTGATGACCTCGGCCACGCCCATGGTGGCGCGCAAATCGTTTGACTCCGAAATCGGCGCCATGGACTTGTTTCTGGGGTCCATCGGTGGATTCTTCCAGTACGGTGAACAGACCCTGCTCCTCGGAGCAGGATCCATGGGCGAAGTCAGCGCGGCGGCCATCCTGGTGGGAGCGATCTACCTGCTGTACACCAAGACGGCCCAGTGGCGCCTGATGCTTCCACCGATCATCGGGGCTTCGGCCCTGTGCCTTTTCCTGCGTTACGGCCTGGGGGTGGATGCCGTCCCCCCGTTGGAATTCACGCTCTTTTCCGGCGCCCTGCTCTATGCAGCGGTATTCATGGTCACCGAACCGGTCAGTGGTCCGAAGCTGCCGGCATCCCAATGGATCTACGGCCTGTTCATCGGCATGATGATCGTTTTTTTCCGGGCTTACGGGATCTTCTCCGGGGCCGTGGCCTTCTCCATCCTGCTCGGCAACATGCTCGCCCCGTCCCTGGACCTCTGGATCAAACGCTTTTCGGCCCGGCCTGCCAAATCGCAACCCGCCTCCGGGGGAGGCAAGTCATGAAAAAGGACTCCCTTCCCTATGTCCTGGGCTTCATGTTGGCCATCAGTGCGTTCTTTGGAACCGGTGTCTCCCTGGTACATCACAGTACCAAGGACATGCTGGCCCGCAACGAACAAATGCACCGCAACCGGACTATTGCCCATGCCTTTGACCTGCCGGTGGTGGGTCGGGACGCTGATGCCTTTGCCGCGGCGGTAGAGGAGCATGTGCGGGAAAGCAGGCTGCCCACGGACCAGCGCAACTGGACGGTCTTTGAACGGACCACCGAGGCCGTTGAAACCTCGGAGACGGACCGCGGGGACATCGGGTTCATCTTTCAAGGTCAGGGGGTTTGGGACCTTATCCGCGGGGTGATCGTACTCAGTCCGGACCTGGAAGTTATCCGCAACCTCCGATTCCTGGAGCACGGTGAAACGCCCGGTCTCGGTGGACGGATCGAGGAAGACTGGTTTCTCGAACAGTTTCAAGGGGTGCGCGTCGCCTGGGACCGCCCCAGGGACAGTCGGCTGATTATCGGAACCGCCCTGGACCCGGACGCTGCCAACCGCGTGGACGCCATCACCGGAGCCACGGGAACCTCCCAGGCGCTGATGGAGATGCTCAACACGGATCTGCACAATTTCCGCCAGGCCTTTCAAGACAACCAGCACACCCTGGAAACCGAGCGCTGAACCATGGCCGAAACCTCGAAAAGCATCTTTGAAAAAGGCATCTGGGCCGAGAATCCGGTTTATCGGCAGGTCTTGGGCATCTGCTCGGCTCTGGCCGTGACCAACATGCTGACCAACACTCTGCTGATGTGCGCCGGGGTGATCTTCACCACGGCCATGTCCAACCTGACCGTCTCCATCCTGCGCAACTACATTCCCACCCGGATCCGCATGATGGTCCAGGTGCTGATCATCGCCAGCTTCGTGATGATGGTGGACATTATGATCCGCGCGGCAGCTCCGGATATTCATCGCTTTATCGGCCCCTACGTTGGCTTGATCATCACCAACTGCATCATCATGGGCCGGGCCGAGGCCTTTGCCAGCCAAAACCGCCCCTGGCCGTCACTCCTGGACGGCCTGGCCACCGGCCTGGGCTACTCCTTCGTGCTCATCGCCATTGCCCTGGTTCGCGAACCCCTGGGCTTTGGGACCATACTCGGCTACTCCCTGCCGGCCAAGGATCTGTGGTGGCAATCCTGGACCATCATGATCATGCCACCCGGCGCTTTCTTCACCCTGGGTCTGCTTACCTGGTGGGCCCGGGCCAAGACGGATCCCAGCGTAAAGGAATAACGTTAAAAAACTCCCAGTTCCCGGTGGATCAGGCAATCTCTACAACAGCGAACGGCTTGGGCTCACTTTTCGGTGAGCCGAACCACCTCCACCACGGAATCCAATTTGCTGATCTTCTCAATGACGCCGTACAAATGGGCAGAGTCCCGAACGTCGACCTGAAACAACATCTCCGTCTTGCCATCCGGCCGGGAATGAAATGACCCGGAATCAATGTTCATGGCCTCCCCGGCCATGAGCATGCTGATCTCGCCCAGCACGCCGGGAACATTTTTGCAGATAAGCCGGATCTTGGCCGGGAACGGCTTGCTTGCGTCGCCCTCCCAGTACACGTCCAGCATGCGCTCCGGTTCCAGGTGGGCCACGTTCGGGCAGTCCACGGTGTGCACGATGGCACCACGCCCGCGACTGATGAACCCGACTATGGGGTCACCGGGCAACGGATTGCAGCATTTGGCGAACTGAACCAGAATGTCGTCCACGCCCTTGATGCTGATCCCCTTGGTTTTTCCCGGCCTCGCCTGCTCTTGTGCTGTTGGTGACCGCTCCTCCCGCGCTTCCACTGCCTTCTGCTCCGCGGGCAGCATCCGGTTGAGCACCTGTCTGGGTGTGATCCGTGCATAGCCCACGGCGGTCAAGAGATCCTCGGGCGTTTTGAAGGACAGTTCTTCCACGACCTTGTCGAACCGCCCGTCCTTCATGGCCTTGGCCATGTTCACGCCGACCTTGCGACCTTCCTTCTCCAGAATCTCGCGGGCAAAGGCAATACTCCGATCCCGCTCCTCGGTGCGCACCCAATGCTTGATCCGGGCCTTGGCCTTGGCTGTCTTGACGAATTTCAGCCAATCCTTGCTGGGATGGCGACCAGAGTCCGTGATGATCTCTACGGTATCGCCATTGTGCAGCGGGGTGGACAAGGGCACCAATCTGCCGTTGACCCGGGCTCCAGTGCAGTGATTGCCCACCTCGGTATGCACCATGTAAGCGAAGTCCACAGGGGTTGCCCCTTCCGGCAGTTCCTTGACGTCTCCCCGAGGCGTGAACACATAGACCTCATCTTGAAACAAATCGATCCGCAACGAGGCCATAAATTCACGTGGATTCTCCAAATCCTGCTGCCAGTCCAGGATTTGGCGCAGCCAGGAAAATCGATCGACGTCTTTATCCTTGCCTTTTGCTCCCTCCTTGTATTGCCAATGGGCCGCAACCCCGTATTCAGCCAGACGGTTCATATCCTCGGTGCGGATCTGGATCTCGATACGCTCTCCATCCGGACCGAATACCGTGGTGTGCAAACTTTGGTACATATTCTTCTTGGGCATGGAGATGTAGTCCTTGAATCTTCCCGGAACGGGTTTCCACAAGGAGTGAACCAACCCCAGCACGGCGTAACAGTCTTTGATGGAACCGACGATGGTTCGAAAGGCGATCAAGTCGTAGACTTGATCCAGATTCAAGCCTTGCTGCAACATCTTATGGTAGATACTGTAAATGTGCTTGATCCGCCCTTTGACCCGCCCGGTTATCTTGTTGGTCTCCAGGAGTTCTTCGATCATGGAGATGACCTTGCCAATATACTCCTGACCAACACTTTGGTGCTGCTGGACGCCGTTGGCTATTTGTTGATAGATATCCGGCTTCAGGTATCGTAGGCTCAAATCCTCCAGTTGGACCTTGACCCGGTACAAACCGAGCCTGTTGGCGAGGGGAGCGTAGATATCCAGAGTCTCCTTGGCGATCAGGCGCTGTTTGATGTTTTTCTGGAATTCCAGGGTGCGCATGTTGTGCAGACGGTCTGCCAGCTTGACCATCAGTACCCGGATATCATCAGCCATGGCCAGGATCATTTTACGGATGTTTTCGGCCTGGGCCTCTTCCTTGGAGTGAAAACTCATCTTGCTGATCTTGGTGGTCCCGGCAACAATCTTGGCCACGTCGTTGCCGAATTCCGCGGCGACCTCCTTGATGGTCACCTTGGTATCCTCCACGGTGTCGTGCAGCAGGCCGGCGGTAATGGACGCTTTGTCCAGTTTCATCTCAGCCAGGGAATTGGCTACTTCCAATGGGTGAAAAAGATAGGGTTCCCCGGAAAGACGGGTCTGTCCGGCATGGGCCGCCGCGGAAAAAACGTAGGCTTTCTGAATCAGGTTCATGTCTTCCGGAGACATATATCCGGAGACCTTTTCCAAAATTTCATGGATGCGGATCATTATGAGTGCCTGTCACGGAATCGGAAACGGCATGGTGCACTGGATCGTTCCGGCTGGATGATTTGCTGTATGGTTTGCTGGACGAATGAAACGGATGATCATTGCTCGAGCCCTCGTACTTCCAAGCAGGACAGGAAGCAATTTTTCCTGGCTCTTGCGACATTCCGACATTTTGATTAAATGAATCAACCCTAATCAAAATGTTGCGAATACGAGGAGGTCTTGATCATTTCTCTCGAAACGGAGTATAAGAAAAGCTTACTTTGCCATTGACTGAACCCCCTCAATCGAAACAAGCAAAAAATGCAAATAAAGATCTATGGTTGCTTCTGCGCGAGAGGAAGCATTGCGTGTTGATACAGCCATCAGGAGTTTTTTCAACAAAAAGGTTGGCTCACGGAGGAGCTTGAAATACACATGGGTAAAGGTGAAGAAGCCGAAGTGCTGCACGCCGCGCAGCGCTTCATTCAAGAAAATGTCCCGGAGTACATCGCCTCGGGAGCGCAGGCGCTCATTGCGGCCGAAGGCGATTATAAAGTCTCCTTGAAAAAATTCGATGACCACTGGGATGTCTCCGGCCAATTCCAAACGGATGATTTCCAGGTCTACAATGCTGAACTGGGAATCAACCTCAAGGACCCCAACGCCAATTTTTTCTGCAATTGCCCGGACTCGTTTTCCGGTGTTTGCCGGCATGTGGCCGCCACGGCCCTGCATCTTGTATCCTCTTTGCAAAGCGACAATCAAGAGGACATGCCCAAACCGCGGACCGAGTGGCGCAAGACGTTTCGGCAATTCTTCGCCATGGAAGTGGAGGCGGAAGCCGGCAAGCAGTACTTCATCGTACGCTTCTATCCGGAGCCCAAACGCCTGCAGGTAGCCTTTTTCCGGGCCAGGCAAAACAAATCGGGCATTTCCCAGGTTACCGTCCCAATCACCTTGGAACAACTGGTCCGCAACCCGGAATGGTCCGAACTTTCACCGGAATTGCCCCAGATCGCCGAGCGTATCGGGCAGCATCTGGAATATTTCGGGCACCGGGTCGACATTCCCCAGGGGTTGCTGACCTGGTTTCTGTGGGGCATCAAAAACGAATACTACCTGCGCTGGGAGGACACGGATCAACCGGTGCGCGTGGAAAGCAAAACATTGCGCCTGCAGATTCGGCCCAAGCTCTCCGAGGACGGCCTGAATTTCGACTTGCTGCTCGGCCGGGAAGGCAAAACCCCTTTTTCCATCACCGGACAAGAACTCTTTTTTTACGGACAATTTCCACTCTGGGTCTGCTGGCGACGACAGTTCCTGCCGGTCCAGACCGGCCTGGATCCGCAACTGGTCCAGAACCTTGTGGAGGTTCAGCCCATTGTCCCCCACGGGGACATTGCTGAATTCCTGGACAGAGTCTGGACCAAGATTCCTGCATCCGACTTGATCGGACAGGAAGACTTTCTGGAACGGATGCAGCCGATTTTTGTTCCAGCCACCTACGATCCAAAACTCTTCCTGGACGAGGAAGGCAGCTTCCTCACCCTGCAAATCCAGAATACCTACACTACGGAACATGGTGAAATCACTCTGGACGCCCCCAACCCAGACTTGCAGACCGGCAGCTACCAGCATGGCGGCAAGGCGTACCTGCTCCGCCGGGACCAGGAAAAAGAAGCGACTCTGATCAGCAAGCTGACATCACTGAATTTCCAGGCCCGCAGCCCGGAAACCTGGTTTTTGGAGCCAGAGGAGGCCATCACTTTCCTCCTGGATGCCTATCCGGAAATGATTCAGGAATACCGAGTGTTTGGAGAGCAAAGCCTGAGCCGCTACAAAGTCCGTTTGGCAGATCCCGAAGTCATCGCTATTTTAGAGACCCAGGAGGACAAGGCCGAAGACAAGTGGTTCAACCTGGACATCTCCGTGGACTACGAAGGTGAGCGGGTGCCCATTGAAAAAATCTGGAAAGCCTGGACCCAGGGCAAGCGCTATGTCCAGCTCAAGGACGGATCCTACACGCGTCTTCCCGAGTCCTGGCTGAAAACTCTCGGGCACCGCCTGGAAAGCCTGGGTATTGATCCGGAAAAGCCGCTTAAGCGCAAGTTCAAACAATTCGAGGCTCCGGTCCTGGATAAAATCCTGGAGGACCTCCCGGAAACCTCTACGGATGATTTCTGGCAGGATCTGCGGTTGAAGATCCACGACTTCGAATCCGTGGAGCAAATCGAGGCCCCCAAAGGGCTGCAGGCTGACTTGCGCCCCTACCAGCTCCAGGGATTGAGCTACCTGAACTTCTTGCGCAAGTATGGCTTCGGAGGAATTCTGGCGGACGAGATGGGGCTGGGCAAGACTGTTCAGACCCTGGCCTTTATCCAGCATATGATCAGTAAAAAACACGAGGGACCGAACCTGATCGTCGTTCCCACATCCGTGCTGCCCAACTGGGACCGGGAGGCCCAGAAGTTCCTTCCCAACCTTCGCCGGTTGCTGATCTACGGCATCAACCGTGAACCGCTATTCAAGCAGATTCCGGAATCCGACCTGGTGATCACCACGTATGCACTGTTGCGCCGCGACATGGACGAGTTGATGAAGCACGAATTCAACAGCATCATCCTGGACGAGGCCCAAAACATCAAGAATCCGAACACCATCACCGCCCGGTCCGTGCGTCGACTGAACGCCCGATTCCGGCTCTGTCTGTCGGGTACGCCCATCGAGAACAACCTTCTGGAACTGTGGTCGCTGTTCGAATTTCTGATGCCCGGTTTTCTTGGCTCCCAGCATGCCTTTCACAGTGGCTTTGTCCGGCCGATCAAGGACGGGGATGAGGAGTCCCTGGAGCAACTCAGGCTGCGGGTCAAGCCCTTTATCCTGCGCCGCAAAAAGGCCGATGTGGCCAAAGACCTGCCGCCCAAGGTGGAGAACGTCTACTACTGCGCATTGGAAGACGAACAAATGGAACTGTATGCGGCCGTGGCCAAAAAACTCAAGGACCAGGTGCTCAGAAACATCGACGAGCAGGGCATGGCCAAGAGCCAAATGTCCATCCTGGACGCCCTGCTCAAGCTGCGCCAGATCTGCTGCCATCCGCGTTTATTGCGCCTGGACATGCCCGGCGTGAGCACGAATATCAGCTCCGGCAAATTCGAGGCCTTCAAGGACCTGACTACAGGCATCGTGGAAGACGGCCACAAGGTCCTGGTCTTCTCCCAGTTCGTACAGATGTTGCACCTGATCCGCGGATGGCTGCAAACCACGAACATCCCCTTCACCTATCTGGACGGGTCCAGCAAGGACCGTTTTGAACAGGTGGACAAATTCAACAACGACGAATCCATTCGCCTGTTCCTGATCTCGCTCAAGGCCGGCGGCACGGGCTTGAACCTGACCTCCGCGGACTATGTCATCCACTATGACCCCTGGTGGAACCCGGCCGTGGAAAGCCAGGCCATTGACCGCACCCACCGCATTGGCCAGACCAAGCAGGTCTTTGCCTACAAGATGATCTGCGAGAACACGGTGGAGGAAAAAATCCTCAAGCTGCAGGACCAGAAACGCAACGTGGCCGAATCCATCATCCCCGGACAGGACGTCTGGAAGAACATTACCCGCAACGATCTGGAGATGCTTTTGGACGTGTAGTGGCTCACGGCATCTCTCCGTTGGGGCGGCACAGTGCAGCAAAACGGGCTGGCCAAGCGAAGTGCAAGAACCAGTCGTGCAGGGATGATTTCGAGATATCAGGCCGAAGAGGAGGCAAGGCGCAACGCCGCGGCCAGTTCCTGGCAATGCGCCTCCAGCCGGGGCAGGATGGTTTCCAGTTCGGGCCGGGAGAACAGGGACAACAACGACTCATGTCCTTCCCAGAGATCCTCCGCGGAAAAAGACGGGAGCAGGTAGGCCAAGTCCCCCAGGCCACCTGCCTCCGTTCCATGCCCACCAACACCGGCATAAAATCCGTGCATCCCGGCTTGCATCAATGCCTGATCCAGCCAGACCCACTCCCCGACACCCTCCACCCGATCCAGGCGCATCCGCAGGGCAAGGTCCAAGACAAAGGCCAGCATCGCGGACAACGGATTATCCGTCTCGATCAGCTGGCTGTGCTTACGGACTGTGGTCAGCCGGACCGTCACTCCCTTTTCATCCCAGCGAACGATAAAATCCCCGGCTGCGTGGCTCCAGGGGTGAACGCAGGCCCCGGTGGCCGGATCGAGGCAAAGGGTCAAAATCCGACCAGCCTGGAAAAACACCTCTCGGACTTGCTCGGTCCCCAGCCGCCTAACTCCCTGCTCGTAGTCCCAGAGCGAGAACCCGCCGTCCTCGGCGACATGAAACTCGTGATACCCCGTAAACCAGGGAACAATCAGGAAGGTCACCGCCTCGTCGTCCCGAAAAGCCAGGGGGCGAGGAAGTAAAGCCTCGCTCAAGGTTTGTCCCAGACTGTCCAGAACCAAAGCCTCCCGGTGCAAGGCCTTCCGCCCTCGCGGCGAAATCGCAGTCAGCACTGCGAACCTGGGTCTGAAGTCTTCCCTGCTGTCATTATCCCAAAACAGCTCCAGACTCGCAGGATGGTACAGCGCACCATGCTTTTCCGCACGGATCACCATTTTGTCCGGAAGGGTCGAACGCTCAAGACTCCCGGCCAACATCCGCGGCACTGCCTGGTCATCGCGTGCAAGCATCAGGGTGATGGCCGCGAAATAATCGCCATACGTCGTGCCCTGGTCGCATCCATCCAGTGGAAGCCGCAGTCCCTCTTCCGTTACCGGCAGATCTCCGGAGGGCGTAGCTACGCGACAAACCAGGTGTGGTACTTCTTGCAGATGATTCGCCGTGGTCATTTCGGTTCTCCGGTTTCCACCTCGGCCCGGACCCTGGGCAGAGCCTGGGGGTACTCACGCTGGAGAAACTCCATCAGTTTCTCGCGAACATGACAGCGCAGGTCCCAGGCTGTTCCCGCGTCTTCAGCGCTCATCAGGGCGCGCAACTCCACGGTGCGCTCCCGGGCATCGGTAACCTGCAGCCCGGCCACCCGACCGTCCCAGCCAGGACTGTCGTCCAGAATCCGTTGCAATTCGCGGCGCAGTTCTTGAACCGGCACGGTGTAATCCACATACAGAAACACCGTGCCCAAAATATCCGCGGAACTCCGTGTCCAGTTCTGGAAAGGCCGTTCCATGAAATAGGTGATGGGCACGATCAGCCGACGCTGGTCCCAGATTTGGACCACCACGTAGGTCAGGGTGATTTCCTCAATTCGCCCCCACTCCCCTTCCACGATAACCACGTCGTCCAGACGGATGGGTTGAGTCAGGGCCACCTGGATTCCGGCGAACAGGGTGGAGATGCTGCGCTGGGCCGCGAAACCGGCGATGATGCCGATCACCCCGGCCGAAGCCAGCAGGCTGACCCCGATTTGCCGCACGTTATCCAGAGTCATCAGCATGGAAGAGACAGCGATCACAGAAATGACGAAAATCAAGATCCGCCGCAAAATTCCCAACTGCGTGTGCATCTTGCGGGCTCGCAGATTGTCTCGGATGTTGATCTGAAACCGGCGCAGCACCAGTTCCTGAAGCAGGGACGTGAAACGGATCAAGGACCAGGCAACGGCCATGATGAAGGCCATGCTCAAGAAGTGTCGAAAGGTCTCCAGCAGTTCCTCGGGCATGACCAGGGCCGGCGCGACCACCGACATGATCAGCAGCGGAAAGAGCAGCCGGGAAGGCGCGGCCAAGTGCCGAGGAATCAGGGCCAGCACCCTGTCCGATTGATCAGGGGCGGTCCGGCGCAAGACGTGAAAGAGCAACGCGTGCAGCATCAACCCTATCGTCAAGGCCACGATGATCACGGTTGCTGATACTCCCAGGCCCCACCAGTCGATTTCCCAAAAATCGTTCATCAATTCCTGAAATTCCTGCATGCTGTTTTCAATCCCCTGGTCCGCCGACAAATCTTATATCATTTGAACTTGGTTGCTGCGCACTGAACTGACGCATTTTTTTGGCCAGCTCTTTCCAACTGCACTGCTGCAGCACCCGAACTTGTCGGTGGATATGGTTTTCCTTGATTGCGATATCCTTGTCCGTTTCATCCACAATACCGTAAAATGGCAACATGACCCGAAACGCCATATTCTTGAATGGTTCCGATGGAGTGAGCACGTCTTCACGTCGGCTGTAGAACGGATCTTCGTCCTCGGCGCAGGGTATATCGAACACGTTGAATTGCCGACAGGCCATGGGACGCAAAGCGTGCACCGCGCAGGTATCGTTGACCAGAAAAGGGCAGGGATCACCCTGCTCAAAGTGCTCCAGCTGCGAGATCAGCACCTGCCGCGTTACTCCGGCCACCTGTTCGGTACAGTACCAGGCCATTCCGGCCATTTCCAACGGGTAGACCGGAACCGCGGCGTGGATTCGGCAGCAGTTGGCGCAACCCTTGCTGCAGGCCACATTTCGCCCCCTGGTTTCGGCCTCTTTGGCGATCTCGCGCTCGATACCCTGGTCAACGATGGAGTATGCATCCAAAAGCAAGGCCAGCCAAGTTAGTCTGGCTTCGTCTTCAGGGAAACTGAGTCGTTTTTCAGGGTAGACATGTTGCACATCCATTCTTTTCTCCGGTTATTACTGGTTTATACTGCTTCCGTATTTCATCTCCAAAATGCGCTTCAGAATCTATTTCCATGAATTCGCACCGCAGGGAATCCGTAAACATGACGGTGACATTTTTTTCTCTGGCTTACGATCGGTAAAGAGTGCTCACCCAGCTGAAGTGAACGGGTGGAGTCTGTCTGTTGATTCAGCATGTTTGCTCGAAAGAATATAGCTATTGATACCTTCCTGGGGCGAGTAACGAGCCACGAGAGAGTCCAGCAGCTTGTTCGCGAGGCACCCACCCAATGCCTCAAACGTCTTGACCTGTAGCAGGTGCAAATGATCGGTCTGCAGATAATGATCCAAAGGGCCTCGGACTCCCGGATATTCAATCACCACTTGGAACCCATCGCCATGGATTTGAAAACGGGCGGTGATGTCCGCATTGTACTTGGATGTCTTGATGGTGCTCAGGGCATAAAGAAAAACTTCTTCAACAGCCAATTGCAACTGATTGGCATCCGCGAACAAGGTGTTTCGCACCCGGCAAATGGCCTTGACGCCGGCGGCTACGACCCCGGCCATCTCCCGAAGCGGGGCCACCGTCACACGAACTAGCTCTACCATGGTCGTTGCTCAACCCCCTCATTCAGCGTAAATCCACCGCAGTTTCGGGCGAGCTGGGCCGTTTTCCTCCCAAACGCCGCCAGACCACCCAAGCCGCCGCAAAACCCATGAGGATCAGCCAGTCGCCACCAAAACCCCGGCTCGAAGCCACGGTGCATCCTCCGCCGCCTCCGTCTCCTCCGCAATCGCCAACTCCGGAAATCCCCTTGACCCAGCCGCAATAATTGGCCATCCGGACGTAAACCCCATAAATTCCCGGAGTCCCGCACTGCAACCCCCAGCTTGTCACTCCGGCCAGGAAGGCATTTCCTTCCCCGTCCCGAACAATCATTGGACCACCCGAGTCCCCCTGACAGGTATCTCGGGTACCGTCACCCGGCCCAGCACCGATCATGTTGTCCGAAATGACGAAAAACGGGGGCGGATAGGCCAAAATCAGGGCAACTTGACTGACTATGGGAAATTGCGCCTCTTGGAGCACATTGGGAAAGCCTCTTCCCGGCCCCAGTGAACCCCATCCCGCCACCCAGGAGGGCACACCGGGACTGGCCAAACCCGCCGGATCCCCTGGAGGAACCAGCGGCAATGCGCCCCACGTCGTTCCCGCAACCGGCTGCCTGGCTAACTGCAGCAAGGCCAGGTCGGATTCATTTGTATTGGGATTGTATTGGGGGTGAACCACTATCTGAGCAACAGGTATCCGGTCGCCTCCGTCCCCGCGCAGGTCGGTCCGGCCGCTGAGTATGTGCAGGTCCGCTGGGGCATAGGCCAACGCGCCACTTCGGTCCGTTACGCAATGCGCCGCGGTGACGACCCACTCTCCGGAAAGCAGCGTTCCTCCGCAAAACTGGGCCTGAAAAGGATCGTCCACGCCGGCATGCAAAAGGGCCACGATCCACGGCCAATTCCGGATATCCGTTGCCTGACCGCCGAGAATTTTCTCAACGGCGAATCCATTTTCAAGCTGACCGCTCCACGCCCAGCCAGGGACGAACAGTGACGTTCCCAACAGTACCATCAAGGCCATCGTGGTCCAAAGCTTCCTCATGCGTCCATCCTTTTGGTTGACCATGTGCCCATGTAGAGCAGATTACTTGGTTTTTTTCCGCAAAAAAAAGAAAAAATCTTACCCCCCGGAATTGTTGGGCATAGCCCGAACAGCCGTCAGTGACAACCCTATTGAACACCACGTGCAAAAAGCATACGTTATTTTTTTACGAGCTGACCACGAACATTCTTTCCAGGAGTTCCAACCATGTGGGATTATACCGACAAGGTGCGCGACCATTTTCTCAACCCCCGGAACGCGGGTCCAATGGAGGATCCCACGGTGGTGGGCGAGGTGGGCAGTCTAGCCTGCGGCGACGCGCTGAAACTTTTTTTGAAAATTGACAATTCCGGACGCATCACCGACGCGACATTCCAGACCTTCGGTTGCGCCAGCGCCATAGCCTCCAGTTCCGTGCTCACCGAACTGCTCAAGGGCAAAACCGTGGACGAAGCGGCAGCCATCACCAACAAGGAAATCGCCGCGGAGCTGGGTGGCCTGCCCCGCGAAAAAATGCACTGCTCGGTCATGGGTCAGGAGGCCCTGGAGTCAGCCCTGAAACGCTACCGCGGCGAACTGGAGCCCTTGGCCAAACCTGAAGGCGAAATTGTCTGCAAATGTTTTGGAGTGACCGACGTACAGATTCGTCGGGCCATTACCGAAAACGGCCTGACTACCGTAGAGGAGATCACCGACTACACCAAGGCTGGTGGCGGCTGCGGCGAGTGCGTCCTGGACCTGGAGCGCATTCTGGCCGAAACCCGGGGAACGGAGCCGGCCAAACCAAAGCCCGCCGTACCCCAACGCAAGCTGACCAACCTCCAACGGATGCAGTTGGTGACCAAGGTTATCGACGAGGAGATCCGCCCCAGTCTGAAGAAGGATCGCGGAGATATCGAGCTGCTGGATATCGAAGGCCCCAGGGTACTGGTCTCCATGCGTGGAGCCTGCTCCGGCTGCCCCTCCAGCCAATTGACCATCAAGGAACTGGTCCAACGCCGACTCCGCGATGCCGTGGACCCGGAGATCATCGTGGAGGAGGTGCGCTCATGAAGGAGATATACCTGGACAACAACGCAACGACCATGGTCGCCCCGGAAGTCCTGGAGACCATGTTGCCTTTTCTGCGGGATTCATACGGAAACGCCTCCAGCATGCATGGCTTCGGCGGCAAGGTCGGCGCGTTTATCAGTCAGGCTCGCGAACAGACGGCGCAGTGCCTGGGCTGCTCTCCGGACGAAATCATCTTCACCTCCTGCGGCACGGAGAGCGACAATACAGCCATTTTTTCAGCTGTCCGCTCCCAGCCGGAAAAACGGCATGTCGTGACCACCCGGGTGGAGCACCCGGCAGTTTTGAACGTCGCCAGCCACCTTGAAATCGCCGGCTATGAAGTCACCCATCTTAAAGTGGATGAACAGGGACGATTGGACCTGCAGGAACTGGAGGACAGCTTGCGCCCGGACACGGCGCTGGTTTCCGTAATGCATGCCAACAACGAAAACGGGATCATTTTCCCTCTGGAATCCATCTCCGAGATCGTGAAAGACCGGGGCATTCTCCTGCACACCGATGCGGTCCAGACCGTGGGCAAGCTGCCCATCGACCTACAGAAATTGGCCGTGGACTTCCTGGCCCTTTCCGCCCATAAAGTCCACGGCCCCAAAGGTGTGGGAGCACTCTATATCCGTCGCGGAGTGCCGTTTCGTCCCTTCATGCTCGGTGGACACCAGGAAAAAGGACGTCGGGCTGGAACGGAAAACGTGGCTGGGATCGTGGCCCTGGGCAAGGCCATGGAAATGGCCGCAATCGGCATCCACGAGAAGAACAGCCGAGTCCGGACGCTGCGTGACCGACTTGAACAAGGTATCCTGGACGCGATTCCAGACGTCCGCCGCAACGGAGACCCGGAAAACCGGCTACCGAATACCACCAGTCTGGCCTTCAAGTTCATCGAGGGGGAGTCCATCCTGTTGATGTTGGACCAGCACGGCATTTGCGCCAGTTCCGGATCAGCCTGTACCTCCGGGAGCCTGGAACCTTCCCACGTTCTCCGGGCCATGGGCGTACCGTTCACCTACGCCCATGGCTCCATCCGGTTCAGCCTAAGCCGCTACACCACGGACGCGGAAATTGATCTGGTCCTGCAGGAACTGCCCGGAATCGTCTCCAGACTCCGGGCCATGTCACCCTTCACCGCAACCAGCAAGGCCACCGGGGACTGTGCCTGCTGAGCCCTCTTAAGGATGCTCATGAGCTCGCCTGAAATGCTTGAACTCAACATCGCCCCGCTCAAAGAGGTGGTCCGCCGCCTCTGCGAGCCGGACGCCTGCAAGGACGTCTGTCGGGCGCCGGTCCATGACCAGCCTATGCCATCGGTTTCGGCAATCACGGAAATCGTGGACCGCCTGCGGGCAGTCCTTTTTCCCGGATACTTTGGCGACTCCGAGGTCACCCCGGAGTCGCTGAACTACCACATCGGAGCCGGTTTGGACCGGGTCTACCGGTTGGCCACGGAACAAATCCGGCGCGGTTACTGTTTCCTTTGCCGGGTCAATGAAGAAGAGGATTGCGGAGACTGCCACGACGTCGCCGTGGATTTGGCCACCAAGTTCATCACCACCCTGCCCAAAATTCGCGGGTTACTGGCCACAGACGTTCAGGCCGCCCTGGCCGGAGATCCCGCGGCCAAAACGCCGGGAGAGATCATCTTCAGCTACCCCAGCATCCAGGCTTTGACCCACTACCGCATCGCCCATGAACTCTACCACCTGGGCGTGGACATGATCCCCCGGATCATCTGCGAGATGGCCCATTCCAACACAGGTATCGATATCCATCCCGGTGCGGAAATCGGCACTCATTTCTTCATCGACCACGGCACGGGTACGGTCATCGGCGAAACCAGCATCATCGGTAACAATGTCCGACTTTACCAAGGAGTAACCCTGGGAGCCAAGTCCTTTCCCAAAGACGCCAACGGACAAATCATTAAAGGGTTGCCTCGTCACCCGGTCCTGGAGGACGATGTGATCATCTACTCCGGCGCAACCATCCTGGGTCGAGTGACCATCGGCAAGGGCTCGGTTATCGGCGGCAACGTCTGGGTCACGGAAAGCGTCCCCCCAGGCTCCCGCCTGATCCAGCAACGTCCCAGCTCGCAGTTGTTTAGCGGTGGCGAGGGTATTTGAGTGCTGCGTGCTGAGACAGTAAGCTGGAAATCTTCACCGCGTTACGTTTCAATGTGCGGATTGGTATTTATGGAACCACGATGTCGGCAATATGCCTTTTTCGATGCCAGGGCCATTGCCGTGCTTTGATTGGAGGAAAGAATGCCGCTTTACGAATTCTACTGCAAGGATTGCCATACTATCTATAACTTCTTTTCTCCGCGGATCAACACGGAGAAGCGGCCAGACTGCCCCAAGTGCGGACGAAACGAGCTGGAACGACAGGTTTCGGTATTCGCCATTTCCAAGAATCGCCCGGAGTCCGAGGACGGTGGAGACGGCATGGACGGGATGCCGGACCTTTCCGGTCTGGATGAGGCCAAGCTGGAGCGGGCCATGGCCATGATGGCCCACGAGGCCGAGGGCATGAACGAGGACGATCCCCGGCAGGCGGCCCAATTGATGCGCAAGCTCTGCGACGTAACGGGCATGAACTTTGGGGAGGGGATGGAAGAGGCACTGGCCAGAATGGAAGCCGGAGACGACCCCGAGCAGATTGAGGCGGAAATGGGCGACATGTTCGAGAACATGGACTTCAGCCCCACCAGCGCCAAAAAACTGCGCCGGGCCCTGCGCGCACCAGCCCGGGACGAGACCATCTACGATATGTGAGCCCCCCGTTCAGCATTGCGCGGTTCCATGTCCAAAACCAAATCGCAACAAAACCCAGAGTCTTCACCAATACAATCGGTTTCAACCACGGGAACGAACAAAATCCATCGCGGATGTTCATTCAGTTTTTTCAAGGCATCGACAAATCCAATGCCGAACTCTTGAACCTGATCGGTTTTCCCGGTGCAAGTCCCAGCACTGCGGCGGCACTGCCCTGGTTGACTGCCAGTTCCCAAAATCCCTGGCTCCCTACCAGAATGCCGACTCCATTTACCGGGATTTCCGCGTAGGTCCGTACCGGGGTCAGCGACTGGAGCAACGGCATCCTCATTTCGATCCAGCCCAACCCCGCAACAGGCCAAAGCCGTTCCGGCAAATTGAGCAGGCAATTGCCGAAGCGATCCACATGCAGGACACGGGCTGTGACCTGCGCACCCTCCCATTTCGGCGCGGCCCAATCCTGACGGACGAGATCCTCCGGGGCCAGAGGCCGGCCCAACGCTTCCGGTTTTTTCCCGAGAGCCAAACGGGCTGCGGTTGGAGCCAGAATGTCCCGGCCGTGAAAGGTCGCGGCAACCCCTTCAGCCCCCCCCTGCAAGGCCAGCTCCCAGGCTCGCACCTCGCGCCCGGTTTCGATGACCAAACCAGCTAAACCGTTATCCGGCCCCAGATAGAAACGGCCGGAGCACTGGATGATCACCAACCGACGCTCGGTCCCCACACCTGGATCCACCACCCCCAACAGTACACCATCTTTTGGGATGTAGGGCCAGCTGGCAGCCAAAAAAAACGCCCCCTGCATGATGTCAAAGGGTCGAACCTGATGCGTGATGTCCACGATCACGGCCTCAGGGGCCATCCCGGCCAGAACAACTTTCATCTGCCCGACATACGCATCCTCCAGCCCAAAATCCGTCAGCAAGGCGATGACTGGTCTATGCACATCCACTCTCCTGTTCATGATGCATGAAATGTAACCGGTCAGCTTGATTCGATTCCATGTCTTGCCCAAAAATGCGCCGAGCAGTTCCTGCTTATTTCTTGCAAACCTTCAGCCTGCACGTCACTGATCACGCATCAAGGCCAACTGAGGATGGCGTTGTGACGATCACCCTATCGGTTTAGGTATCAACACCCTACATGCTGCTCCCATTGCTCCCAGCGTGACCCCGAAAGTCGCTCTCCCGCGACTCTGAAGCCAGGGCTTTCCAGATATTGTAGCACATGAGCAACAACACGAAATTGAAGGGCAAGGCCGCGGTGATGGCCATCCGCTGCAAGGCCGCCAGGCCTCCGGATACGAGCAGGATCGCGGCCACGGAGGACTGGGTGATCCCCCAGACGATTTTCTTGGCCAGGGGCGGGTTGGGCGAGCCGTTGCTGGTCATGATCCCCAGCACAAAGGTAGCTGAATCCGCGGAGGTGACGAAAAAGACGATCAGCAGCAAGATGGCGGCATTGGAGAGAATCAAAGCCCCGGGGAAATGATCGAAGACCAGAAAGAGGCCCGTGGAGACATCCTGCTGCACCATGGCACCGATACCCGCTCCCTGTTCCAGTTCCAGAAACAAGGAGGCCCCGCCGAACACGCTGAACCAGGCAAAGGTTAACAGGGTCGGCACCAGCAGGGCTCCGCTGATGAACTCCCGGATGGTCCGTCCCCGAGATATGCGGGCCACGAAAATGCCCACAAACGGCGACCAGGCAATCCACCACGCCCAGTAAAACAGTGTCCAGTTCTTGTACCATTCCTGACCCAAAAATGGATTCACCGCCAAGCTCATTTCCAGCATGTTGCCGATATAGCCACCGATAGTGTCCGTGAACACGTTGAGCATGTAGGACGTCGGCCCGGCAACCAGCATGAACAGGAGCAGGACAAAGGCCAGGAAAATATTCATCTTGCTCAGCGTCTGAATACCTTTGTCCAGTCCAACCGTGGCGGAAATCATGAACAGCATTGTGGTGCCGAGGATGATCAGTAACGTGACCATGGTGGAGGATGGCAGGCCGTACAAATGTTCAAGGCCGCTGTTGATCTGGATCGCACCGAGCCCCAGGGAGGTGGCAATGCCAAAGATGGTGGCGAACACGGCCAGGATGTCGATAAAATGGCCCATGGGTCCGTAGATGCGGTTGCCGAGCATGGGATAAAAGCAGGAACTGATCAGCGGCGGCATGCCGCGGCGGAAGGAAAAATAGGCAATGCCCAGGCTCATCACGATATAAATTGCCCAGGGGTGCAACCCCCAATGGAAATAGCTGTAGCGCATGGCAAAGGTGGCGGCCTCGCCGGTTTCCGGCGAAATGAACTCCGGCGGGTCCATGTAGTGGCTGAGAGGTTCAGCCACACCCCAAAAAATCAGCCCAATGCCCATCCCGGCGGCGAACAGCATGCTGAACCAGCCAAAATAGGTATATACCGGCTTTTCATGATCCCGACCCAGCTTGATGTCGCCATACCGGCTGAGCGCAAGAACCACGCAAAATACCAGGAAGAAAAAGCCGGAAAGCATGTAGGCCCAGCCAAAATGCGCAATGATTGCCCCATGCAACCGGGCAGAACCTCTATCCAGCAGGTCGGCATCGACCACCCCGGCAAGGACGAACACGGCAACGATGAGTAGGGAAATGCAAAAAACCCTGTTTTGAAACATGGCAATATCCCCAACTTCCTTGGTTGATCACGGAATCAGCAGCACAGAGCTGGATACTCCGGAAGTGACCCGTGAGCAGGTTGAGCCCAGCAGCTTGGACGGAAACGGCTCATTCAGACGTCCCAAGACCACCAGATCGGCCTGGATCTGCTCGACGACGTCAATAATGTGTCTGGCCGGAGAACCGATGCGGGACATCAGGGCAATGTCCTGAAAATCGACCTTGAATTTTGCGTTCAGCTCACTGAGCATCCTATCAGCATGCTCCCTGCGAAGCTGCTCCGTATCCGGGTCAGCGGCACGCTCCCCCACGTGCAGGATTGTCAGTTTGGAAACGTACCGGCCCAGCATGCGCACATACAGCCAAGCCCGGCTGGCTGCTTGCCGAAAATCCGTGGCAAAAACGAGATGGCGCACCTTTTCGGTACGAACCAGTTCCGGGCGGAGCTTGTGCATGAAGACAGGCAGGTCAGAGAGGCGAATGACGTCCTCGGTGGTGCTGCCAAGAAATGATGAGACCAGGATGTTTTTGCGACTTGCCGGCAGGTAGATCACGTCAGCGGCCACTTCCATGGCAGTGCGCGTGATCTCCGATGCCACATGGCCTTCCGTCACCAAGCATCGGGCCTGGATGCCCACGCTGCCCAAGGCATCCACAAGATGGGTCAGACGTGACTGCATCAAGGACTTGTCTCCAAGACCAGGATTCATGACATGGACCAACACGATTTCTTCCCCGCCGAATCGGTCAATGAATGAGGCACGCATTTTGACCTCGGCGAGGGACTCGCTCATATCCAACGGCTGGACAATTTTCTTCAGCATCAAACTTCCCTTTTCTCAGGGTTCCGCTCGTTGTCGCGTTCTCAGTACTCGGTCTTGTTTTCCAGCTGCTCCCAGTCGGTGAATGCCTGGCCGGCTTCTTCCGGGAGCAGGCTGATCATCGGAATGGCCCGATCTTCCGGCTGAAGGCCCAGTTGCTCATAAATGAAGGCGTCATCGAATCCGATGCGCGCCGCGTCCCGTTTGCTGTTCCCGTAGTAGATGGCGTCCAGACGTGCCCAGTAAATGGCCCCCAGACACATCGGACATGGCTCACATGACGTGAACAGGGTGCAACCCGAGAGATCAAACGTGTTCAGTGCATGGCAGGCTTGCCTGATTGCGTTGACTTCGGCATGGGCGGTCGGGTCGTTGGTAAGCGTAACGCTGTTTGATGCAGCGGCGACAATCTCACCATTTTTGACGATCACCGCGCCGAACGGTCCACCCCCGTTACGAACGCTTTCCCTGGAGAGCGCCAGTGCCACACGCATGAAAGTCTCTTGCTGCACCAGCTTCAAGGACATGTTCACTCCTGACTCCCTGTTGCACCCGCACCAGCTGCCCAAATGCGGCTTTGTTTTGCAACCGTCGGTATCAAGGCATGTCTGTATTTGGCCTGTCGGTCTCAGGCAACATGCCGTAGCCAAAAGGCCGAAGAGCATCGATACACATTCGATTTATGGATGGCAAAAAAGAGCGCCCCATCCGTGGGATGGGGCGTTCTTGGGCATTACTGCACAGTTCAAGGCCTGGACCAAGCGAGGTCCAAGCGTTGCTACGCCGGGTTCAGCTTCCGCTCCTGCGGAAAAACCGGCAGGTACCGATACGCCAGGCTGAGAATCAAGGCACCATAGGCGACAACCGCCAACGAAGGAGCCCATTCCGCCCAGGTCGGCACATACACGTACCAGCGATCAAACGGCATGACCGGATGGGCCAGTGTTTGAGCGGTTTGGACGTAGCGGTTGATGATCACTCCAATGCCTACCATGGTACACGCGGAGTAAAGAATCCACGGCGTATTGCGGGTTTTGGAATAAAGCAACAGGACACAAGGGACCAGGCCGAAAACGATCAATTCCGAGAACAGCAACCACTTGCCGTAGGCCAAACCGTAAAACATCTCAGAAAAGGTCAGGCCGGAACGGGGCAGGATTCCGGCGTACCAGCCCCATGTATCCAGGTACTTGAAGATCAGGTAGATGGCCAGCATGACTCCAGAAATCTTGCCCATCAGGGCCTTGACGCTGAAGTCCACCAGTTTGCGGCCGGTCATCTTTTCCATCAGCGTGGCCACCAGCATGGTAAAGCCCGGTCCGGAGGCCACGGCGGAGAGAATGAACAGGAAGAAGGTCCAGGGCCAGATGAAAAACCCTTCCCGGAATGCGTAAGGCCGAGAGAAAAGCACGCCGTACATCCCGCCCAGAGAGCCTTGGTGAAAAAAGGACAGAAAGGCGCCAACGCCGGCAAACAAGGGCATGATCACGTGGAAATTGTGGGCCACATGATGCAGGAACTTGACCTTGTTCAGTTTGCGGTTTTCCAGGATGATCGGAATGAACTCGATGGTCAGCACGATCATGTAGCAGGTGATGCAAAAGATGACTTCCGTGAGCATGGAGTGAACGTTGGGGTGCCAGAAGCCAAACCAGGCCCGCAAGGGCTGACCAACTTCCAGGGTCAGAATCAGCAGCGCGCCGGAATAGCAGATGAAGCCGATGATCACCGCCAGATTGATGATGTTCTTCAGGCCGTCAACGCGGATCAGGTAATACAAAAGCCCGCTGAAAAAGGCTCCGGCACCGAGGGCGATGACGGCAAGGTCAAAAATAATATACAGGCCAAAAGCGAAATAGTTGTCCATGCCCGTAACAATCAATCCGCCGGACCAAACCACATACGCGGCATACAGGCCCCAAGCCATTACAGCGAATATGACCAAAAGCCAGGCAATGAACAGCTTCAAGGAGCAACGCTGGACCCCTTCGGGCCACAATTCTTTATCGCACATGGTCTAGACCCCTCCGACCGTTTCATGTTCCAGGAAGTTGTCACCCTGCCTCCGGACCCACTCCCGCTGGCTGTAGTAGTACAACTGCGGATCGGTGTTCAACCGCTCCAACAACCGAAATGCGTAGGGGCTCTTGGAGAGTTTGTGCACCTTGTGTTCGGGATTTGCCAAATCTCCGAAGGTGATGGCGTTTGTCGGACACATTTCCACGCAAGCCGGGATATAGTCGTCTTCGGCCAAGGCATTGGGGTCGCGGCCCTCGATGCGCGCCTTGTCCCGGGCGTACATGAACCGGTGGTGACAATACAGACACTTTTCCACCACGCCGCGTGGTCGGGTGGAAACGTCCTGGGTGAGGGTTTTTTCCATGCCCTCGGGCCATACCGGGTCATGCCAGTTGAAGTACCGGGCATGGTAGGGGCAGGCAGCCTGGCAGTACCGGCAACCGATGCACCGGGCATTGACCATGCTGACGATTCCACCTTCCTGATTCTTGTCCGTGGCGATGACCGGACAGACCGGCACGCAGTTCGGCTTGCCGCACTGCAGACAGGGGCGGGGCATGTAGGCGACATCATGGTTGGGGTAGGGCTGCTTGTTTGAAAGCTGGTAAACCAACATCCAGGTCATGCTGTAGCGCTTGTTGGAGGCATCCACCGGCGGGGCAAGGTTGTTTTCCGCCTGGCAGGCAACCATGCAGGCCCCACAACCGGTACAGCGGTCCAGGTCGATGACCATTCCCCATTTGACTTTGAATTCCTTGAGATACAAAACCATTAGATCATCCCTTCCTTTCTTAGGCTTTGGCGATGCGCACGCGGGAATCAGCCCAAACGGCCAGATTGCTTCCCGGTTCGCGACGAACCGTCAACACTTTGTAAATGTTGTCACCCTTGTTTCGGCTGAACTTGTCCCATGCCGTGTGGCCAAAGCCCAGTGGTGCGGCAACCATATTCCGGCCCACACCCTCGAAAATGCGCACTCGAGCGAGGCAGGAACCGGACGGGCCGGTCAGCTGGACCTTGTCTTCAGCCTGCAATCCATAGCTGCGGGCCGTGGCGGAATTCATCCAGACATAGAATACGTCCCCCTGAATTTCCTGTTCATGGAGCAAGGGCAGGCAAAACGGTGGTATGGCGATATGACGCGATCCGTAGGTCCGGCTGTCCATGGACACAAGGCTGACCGGAAAGGCCCAGTCCTCGCTGTCCGGCGGAGCGGTTTGGGAGATGATCGTTGAGCCAAGTAGCATTTCCGTGGGAAAGGGTTCCGCGATGGAAGCCCAGACCGCGCCTCGGGAAATGGTCCGCCACGGATTTCCGGATACCGCTGAGACCGACTCTCCGGTTCGGGCCTCCCAGGGCTGGACGGATTCCACAAGAAATCCCTCCAATTCGGCCAGAGCGGAAACCTTGGCCTCCAGAACCTTGTCGAATGAGGTGAATCCAAGATCGATATCCAGGGCCTTGGCCACGCCGAGCACAACCTCACCTGTGGGTTTGGTATCAAAAATGGGCTGCCGAATAACCGGCCGGGTCAGACTGTAACTGGCGAACCCGGAGCCGTACGGGGTCTGCACATCATCAAAACGTTCCATGAAGGTGGGCGTCGGCAGGAGCAGGTCAGCCTGGGCCGCGGTTTCGTCGTAGAACGTACTGAAGCTGACCAGATACGACCCCTCGAAAGCCAGAGCCGTCACCTCGGGCTGAGGCAGAGCAAAGAGAGGATTGGCTTCGTAGACCATGTACAGGCCGGGTTTTTCCGTCCGGCCTTCGGCCACGGACTGAATGTACGCGACGAAATCCCTGGCTCGGATCAAGGCCGTATCCTGCGCTCCCGGGACCACTGTGGGCAGGTCCGGCAGAACCTGAATCCCTCCGGGGACATTGACGTTGTTGAACAGCAGGTTCAGGCTCAATGCAGCGGCAAACCCGAACACCCCGCCACCCTGGGCTATGGATGAACCTGGTACGATCAGTGGCCTGTCGGCGTTGCGCAGCATCTCGGCCAGCTTGGCGACCTGATCCGGGGTGACGCCGGTCAACCGTTCCACGAAATCCGGAGTGTAGCGGTTGATGACTTGATTCCGGTAGGAGACAAAGTCATGGGCTTGCGGTGCGGTCAGTCCGGCCTGCAGCAGGTGATACGCAATCCCAAGGGCCAGGACGCCCTCCATTCCCGGAGCAACGGCAATCCATTGATCCGCGGCGCCGCCGGTAATGTTCTGCATTGGCCCGACATAGACATATTTGGCGGAAGCTTCTTCACCAATGGGATGCGCCGCACCAAAAGCTTTCTTGTTGCGGACAATGGTGCCCCAGCTGTCCAGGAGATCAGGGCCGAAAGCCAAAACGAAGTCCGCATTCTCCAGGTCGTAGCCAATGCTGCCTTGGCGCAGCACCCTGGAGGCTACCTGCCGCTCTCCGGGCATCTGATAGCAGGCTTCCGACCCCAGACCGCCAAGCAGGGCGGAAAAAAGCTCGTTGATGGTCCCGTTTTCATCTCCACTGACGCAGACGACCGCGTCCTCCTTCCCTCGCTGTTCAGCCAATTTTTCCTTCAGCAAGGCCTCGGCCTCGTCCCAGGAAATCGGTTGGTGGGTTCCATCCGCCTGCTTTTGCATCGGCCCCTTGATGCGGGCCGGCAGATACAGAAGCTGTACCGCGGCGGACCCAAGAGGGCAGATTCCACCCTGACTCAATGGGTGATCGGTCCGCCCTTCGGCAGCCACCGGCCGACCACTGACCGTGCGGATATTCAGGCCGCATCCGGCGGGGCAGAGTTTGCATGTTGTCGCGGCATATGCCTGTGCCCCGTATTCCAGCCGAGGAATCCACGGCCAGTTCTGGGTCCAGATGGCCGTATCATCGATGGACTTCCAAATAACCGGGGTGAACAGGGTTCCTGCGACACCCCCGGCAGCAAACGTGAGAAAACTTCTCCGATTAAGTGCCATTACATCACCCCTCTCTTATTTATGACAGATCTGGCAGGCATTGGGAGCACCAAAAAACCGCTCCGGTTCCTTGGCGGCCACCTCGGCGTGACATCGCTCGCATGTCTTCATTTTCATCGTATCCCGGCTGTACCCGGTTATCCGGTTTTGAAAAAGTGGAGGCATCTCGTTGGAACTGCCCACGTCTGGATGGCATCCGGCGGTTGTACAGTCGAATTCCTGGTGCGCGGCATGGGAGAAAAAGACGTTGTCAGGCTGGTACTGGTAGACCAGCCATGGCACCTCGACACCTTTTTCGTAAAATTCCTCCACGAACCTGATTTCCTCTGGGTGGTCTCCCAAGGGGAATGAGTGGCACTCCGCGCACTTGGCATTGTCCGGCAGACCGGAGAAGGAGCCGTCTCGCCGG
Organism: Desulfovibrionales bacterium; assembly: GCA_007693505.1. Lineage (GTDB taxonomy): Bacteria > Desulfobacterota > Desulfovibrionia > Desulfovibrionales > Desulfonatronaceae > Desulfonatronum. The sequence continues at coordinate 69,750 of REDL01000082.1, forward strand.
AAAAAGTGACAGTCCTCGCACTGCATTCCGTACAACTCGATGTGGTTTTGGTGCGTGAAAAGGAGTGGTTGGGTTTTCTTGCTGTACAAGAGATGCGGAACTCCCCACCACCCAAAGGCCAACGCGGCCACAAACCCCAACAAAAATGGCAGAAAAACTCCGCCCGCACTCGATCCCCCTTTCTTTTCTTCCATCATGTTGCCTCACATGCTGTAATGTTGATGACGAAAAGAGCCTCATCCTTCCATACATGGTTCCAATTATTCGGCACCCTATGCAAGAGCGCAAAGCACTGTCAAGGGCAAATGAAAAAATTCACGAAACTTCTGGGAGACTTTAGTCAAGTAATTCACGAAAGTTACAACAAAAACCTCTCCATTGCGGTTGCATCCTTGCCTTATGCCGCCCGGGGCTGATTACGTCCGTACACATCGTCAAACCTGACGATGTCATCCTCCTCAAGATAGGGACCGCTCTGGATCTCGATGATCTCCACCGGGACCCGTCCGGGGTTGGACAAGCGATGCAGGGTGGTCTTGGGAATGTCCACGGACTGATTCTCCACCACGAGCATTTCCTTGTCTCCCACCTGGACCTGCGCCGTTCCCTTGATCACCACCCAGTGCTCGCTGCGATGGTGGTGCATCTGCAGGCTCAGCCTGGCCCCGGGATAAACCATGATCCGCTTGATTTTATAAAAACGCTCCTCTTCCAGTACCGTATAGCTGCCCCAGGGCCGGCGCACGGTGACATGGGCCTCCACCAAAGTGGACTTCTCGGCTTTCAGCCGATTGACGACATCCTTGACCCGCTGAACCTGATCCAACGGACAAACCAGTGTTGCGTCCCTGGTCTGGATCACGGCCAAGCCCTCCAGGCCCACTGCGGCCAGCTTGCCTCCATTGGAAATCAGCAGACTCTCGCGGCAATCCATGGCCAAAACGTCGCCCTTGACCACGCAGTGGTCCACGGCGTCCTGCTGTCCCATCCGGAACATGGCCTCCCAGCTGCCCAGGTCATCCCAGGAGAATCCGGCCTCAACCATTGCCAAGCGCTCGGCATGTTCCATGATGCCGTAATCCACTGAAATATCAGGAATCTCCGCGTAACCGGAAACAAGTCCGCGGCCTTCCCGTTCCTGCCACCAAGACCAGAGGCGCGGTTGGTGGATCTTCACAGCCTCTAGAAACGTCATGCCGGGCACAATGAACATTCCGCTATTCCAGGAGTGGCTCCCCCCGGCAACGAATTCCCGGGCCGTATCGAGTGGCGGTTTTTCCACAAAACCGGCTACCTGAAACGCTCCGGGAACCAGTTTCTGCGCCTTGGCAATGTATCCGTAGCCGGTTTCCGGTTTGGTTGGCGGAATGCCGAATGTTACAAACCAGTCCTGCTGGGCCAGTTGCAATCCCATTTCCCAGTCCGACTCGAAACGGTCCTGGTCCCCGATCATGTGATCCGAGGGAAAGACGCCAACAAGCGGTTGCCCAAGGTCCGGATTCTGGGACGCGACAATTCTGTCCAGTCCGAGCAGAATCGCCGGAAGAGTATTTCGAGCCATGGGCTCCTTGAGTACGTGCCCAGTAAGCCCCGGCTGCAGTTCGGCCAGTTGAGAGCAGACCTCGAAATAGTGCTCCTCATTGGTCACGGTAACGATGCGTTCCGCGGGCAGCCGGCCCAAAAGCCGTTGCGCGGTCTGTTGCAGAAGGGTTGCGTCGCCGTTCAGGGCCAGAAGCTGCTTCGGGAGCAGGGAGCGGGACATGGGCCACAGGCGGGTGCCGGAACCGCCGGCCAGGATCACGGCCCAGGCTGCCCCCCAGACATCGGAAGTTGCAGATTGTGTCATTGAACGCTCTCCTCCTGTAAGGCTGATTCCTTGGCAATATGGCGGCACGGCGGATTCACATGTCCGTAGCAGTTCATGACGGCCATGGCCCGTTAAGGCACCAGGCAAAAAACCATTTGCATGGTGAGCACCAGGGGCTGTTCCCTTCTTCCCGCGAACACTTTCGCGAACACTCGCGGCCCCCCCTTACCCTGCTCAGGCCGTCCCTGCAACCTGTTCGTTGTTTATGCACCAGGGTCTTTTTGTCTTTTTTTCTTGCACCGGCATGAATCACCATCCACACATGGCGGTGGAAGCGAAACGCATTGTCCACCAGCCTTGGTTAGCCACCCAAGACATCCTGGGATTTGACTGCGATTGTCGGTGGAACGCTCTTTGCCCCGAGCGTCCATCCTGATGAGGTTTACCAATTCTGCCTTATCAATCCGCTGAAAAACACCCAATTGCTGCGTCACCGCAAAAAGTTCAAACTTTCACGTATGAATAACGACGCTTCGACCTTGATTTTTTGTTGCTCCTTGCACTTGGATTTTTTGAACGGACTGTGGATCAGGACTTTTTCATCACAGCTATGGTTTTGAAATTCTCCGAATGCTCCGCTTTGACCTGGACACCGGGATTGAGTAGTTTTTGAAGACCCGTAGGCGACAGCCGTCTTCCGGTTGCGTTTTTTTCCCGGTGATATTTTCACATAGCACTCCCGACCTCAACGAAGGAGAACTCCTCATGCTGAATTCCCGCATCGAACAGGCCTTGAATGACCAAGTCAACGCGGAACTCTACTCGGCTTATCTTTACCTGGCCATGGCCGCCTATTTCAGCGAACAGAACCTGGAAGGATTCACTCACTGGATGAACATGCAATCCCAGGAGGAACTGACCCACGCCATGAAATTTTACGCCTTCATCAATGAGCGTGGTGGCCGGAACACCCTCAAGACCATCGAGGCCCCGCCCGCGAACTGGGACTCCCCAACTGCGGTATTCGAGGCGGTACTCGAACATGAACAAAAAGTGACCAGCCTGATCAATGAGCTGGTGGACATGGCTTTGGCCGAGAAGGACCATGCCACGAACATCTTTTTGCAGTGGTTCGTCACCGAGCAGGTGGAGGAAGAGGCCAGTGTGAATGCCGTACTCCAAAAGCTCAAGCTTCTCGGCGGCGACAGCAGTGGCATGTTCATGATCGACCGGGAACTGGCTGCTCGAATTTCAGCCTGCCCCTGCGCCCAGCCGACCCCCTGACTGTCCGCTCTCCCCGCCACACCCATCATCCATGTCTTCCGCATCGGCGGCTCCCTTTAGCTGCAGCCCCGATGCGGAACATTGCGGGATCAAGCGATCTCCTGACCCGGGCCGCGGCGTATGCGGCCCAAAGACCCACAACACCCTCCTCTCAACCACCATCCCCCTATCTGGAGTCGTTCATGCGCGCATCCCGCAACATCCTGATCGCCGGCGAGGCAGGACAGGGCCTGATCACGATCGGCATGCTCCTGGCCAAAGCTTTGGCGAGAACAGGCTATGAAATTTTCGTCACCCAGAGCTACGAATCCCGAATCCGCGGCGGCCACAACACCCTGGCCATCCGCACCGGTACCGGACCGCTTCGGTCCACGATCCGGGAGGTGGACATGCTGATTGCCCTGAACCGGGAAAGCATTGGCCTGCACCAGGACGAACTGGCCGAAAATGCCCTGGTACTGTTCGATGCCGAGCACGACAGTGGTCTTCCCGAGGGTTCCGATCAACCACGTATCCTGCAGATCCCTTTTGCCGACCTGGCTCCAAAGAAGGTATTCCAGAATATCGTCGCCATGGGCGTTGCGACCAAGCTTCTTGGTCTGCCCGAGACCGTGGTTACGGATTTGGTCCGGGAAACGTTTGCTGCCAAAAAGGCCGAACTGGTGGAGCAAAATCTGGAAGTCCTCAGGTCCGCCATGGATTGGGCCACTGACCAGTCCGTTCCCGGTTCAGCCTTACCCAGCGAGCCCCCAGGCTCGACCAGCCGGATGGTCCTGGACGGCAACCAGGCCGTGGCTCTCGGCGCCCTTGCCGCCGGAATCCGTTTTTGCGCGTTCTACCCCATGACCCCGGCCACCGGCGTGGCCTTGAACCTGATCAGCGCAGCCGACCGCATGGGTCTGGTGGTGGAGCAGGCCGAGGACGAGATAGCCGCGGTGAATATGGCATTGGGAGCATCCTTTGCCGGTGCACCGAGCATCGTGCCTACGTCCGGCGGAGGCTTTGCGCTGATGACCGAGGGTGTCAGCCTGGCCGGAATGACCGAAACGCCCATCGTCCTGGTCCTGGGACAGCGCCCCGGCCCAGCCACCGGGCTGCCCACCCGCACGGAACAAGGCGACCTGAACCTGGCCCTGTACGCCGGGCATGGCGAATTTCCCCGGGCCATTCTGGCACCGGGGAGCATTGAGGAGTGCTTTCAGTTGACCCATGTCGCCGTGAACCTGGCTGAACGCTTTCAAAGCCCGGTGATTGTCATGACCGACCAGTTCCTGGCCGACACCATGCAAGCCGTTCCGGCCTTTGATCTGAACCGACTTACCGAGCCGGCCCGTGCCGGGCTGACCTGCGACACCCCCGAAACATACAGACGGTATGCCTTCACCGAGAGCGGCATCTCTCCCCGCCTGCTGCCCGGTACAGGTGAGCACCTGGTTGTGCTGGACAGTGATGAACATACGGAGGACGGTCACATTACGGAGGATCTGACAGTTCGGGTGAAAATGGTCGACAAGCGTCTCGCCAAAGGCCGAAATCTTCGCGAAGCCGTCCTGGCACCAACCTATATCGGCGATGAATTGAGCGATTTGTTGCTGATTTGCTGGGGTTCGAGCCTTGGACCGGCCGAGGAGGCCGTCGAATTGCTCCGCAAGGAAGGAAAAAATGCCGGGTTGCTCCACTTCCGCCAGGTTTGGCCGCTGCGTTCGGACCAATTCATGGAACGGCTGGAGAATGCCAAGGAAACCATCTGTGTCGAGGGCAACGCAGGGGCCCAGTTCGCCGGCTTGCTGCGCAAAGAGGTCGGTTTCAGTGTCTCGCGTTCCATCCTGCGCTACGATGGGTCTCCCTTCAGCGCTCAGGACATTTTACGGGAACTATCGGACGGTGCCGAGTCGGAGCCGTCCAGGACCACAAGGAGATGAGGATCATGGCCACTATTGAGGACTTTGGTGAATTTGAAACGGCCTGGTGCCCGGGATGCGGAAATTTCTCCATCTTGAAGGCGCTCAAAAAGGCGTTGGCTGACAGTGGCCTGCAGCCGCATCAGGTGCTGATGGTTTCCGGCATCGGCCAGGCGGCCAAGGGGCCGCATTACCTGCGCTGCAACGCGTTTAACGGCCTGCACGGAAGAGCGCTGCCCGCGGCAACCGGCGCAAAACTGGCCAACCCGAAGCTCCATGTCTTTGTGCAAAGCGGGGATGGCTGCTCCTACGGCGAGGGGGGAAACCACTTTCTGGCCGCGTTGCGCCGTAATCCGGACATCACCATGATGGTCCACGACAACCAAGTCTACGGTCTGACCAAAGGACAGGCCAGCCCCACCACCATGCACGGTCAGCCCACAAAGGCCCAGCCACATGGGGCACCATCGCAGGCGTTCAATCCGGTGGCCGTGGCCGTGACCATGCAGGCGGGTTTCGTGGCCCGCGGATTCGCCGGAAAGCCGGATCATTTGGCCGATTTGATCCGCCAGGCCCACACTTTCAAAGGGTTTGCCCTGGTGGACATCCTGCAGCCCTGCGTGTCCTTCAACAACGTGAACACCTATGCGTGGTACAAAGAGCGCGTTGAGACCATTTCAGACGACCACGATCCCAGCAACTGGGAACAGGCCATGAGCCTGGCCCGCCGCTTCGGAGATCGCATTCCCATCGGGGTCATCTATCGCAACCCCGACCGACCCACCTTTGAATCCCATTTTCCAATCCTCCAGGAGGGATCACTGCTGGCCCGCACCCCTGACAAATCCGGCCTGGAAGCGATCATGGCCGGCTACAGGTAGCGTGCGGACCACCTGCATGCCGCTTGTTTTTCGCAAGGATTCCCAATTCCCACCCAAGGTTTGCGGGCCTTTCGGGGTGCTAATGATCGCATGAACTATCCAAACCGGGGTGACTCATCAGGTTTTGGCCATAATGTGGTCGTACACGCGGGATGTACGCGTGAGCACCGAGGGCTGAATCGTGCCGTCGTGCGGGTCCGGCAGGTCTTCAAGGGTTGGAGGAACCCGCGGGGAGCCCGATGGCAGCGCCTCCCAGCCATTCGGAAGGTCGGGGCGCAGCGACCGGCGATCCAGAGGCAGAAAATAGTCCAATGAGGCGAGCATCATCCCGTCCGAACTGCGCAGAATCATCGCCGTAACGTAGATCCGGCCGTAAACCACGGTATAGGTTCCCGTGAGCACGGCAAAGGCATTGGTGTCCGCATTGATCTGCTCCAGTTCCCGGGAAAGGGCGAACTCTCCCTGCCCCTTGCGGACCAGCAGAGACTGGGCGCGCAAGCGCACGTCCACCAAGTGCAGACCATGCTGGGTGAACCGGGAACCGATCTGTTGCGGGATGATCCGTCCCAACGGACTGGTCCGATCCAGGTTGTCCAGCAGCACAAAAGAGGACATCAACAGGGGGAGCTCGCAGGGCTCCGTCCCGCACAAGGCCTCGTACAAGGTGTCCGCCACGGTATAATTGACCATGATCAACTCGCTGGCCGGCTGGTGGATGACAACCCGTCCCTGGGACCGCGAACATCCGGCCAGCCAAACCAGCACCATGACCAAAACCATCGCCGCCAGAACAGTCCCGGGCACGTGGCCCGGCCTGGACACCGTTTCCCGAAAGCCGGACCACCTGCCGAACACGCTGCGCTCCTGCCGCACTCTCCGCAACATTTGCCTGACCATCTCATCTCCCCTTTGCGCCAGCACAAAGTCCATTCCGTCTTCCTCTAAAGAAAATCCCGCAACCGCCGATAAAAAAGACATCCGGAACACTTCATGAGCGATCCGGCAGCATGCCGATCTGTCCCTGGAAAGGGTTTTGGAATGCAAAAATTGCCGATACGCCGGCTTCATATTGGGAAATAGCAAATATCGCTCCACAGCAGTGTGCCCAACGTTGCGGCATGCTGAAGATTCTCAAAGGAACACCCCGCATGCGGATATCGTCGCTCGGAATCCTCCTCGGCATTGCCCTCCTGTCCAGTTCGCTGTCCAGCTCAGGGTGCACCCCGTATCATCCCGCAGAAATGATGTACACGCCCTTGCCGGTGTTGGCCCAAGCCCCGGTTCCCACGGCCTTCCCGTTGAACACCCAACCCAAAATGCAGGCGGTCCACCACTGGGAAGTTTTGGCCGAAGACGTGGCCCGCCAGGTTCATGATGTCCTGGAGCGTCGCGTTCTGGAGCGGCAGTTTCCCGTCCATGTCGCTCCAGCCGGCACAACCCCGTTTGCCAAATCCTTCCATGCCTTGCTGATCACCAAACTGGTGGACCGGAACATTGCGGTGACCAGCAGTTTCTCCGATGCCCTGGCTCTGAGCTTTGACATCGAAATGGTCCGTCATGGCCAACGGTTTCTCCGCACCGGCAAAGGTGTATACAAGGCCCTGACTCCAAACGTCTTCGTCCACCGGGCGTCCTTGCTCACTCCAAGCGGTGGAGGGGCACTGATCAACCAGGCCATGCTGGAAGCCGCCGAGGTCAACGTGGAGTCCGGCACCTATACCCATGCCCTGCCCAGGATGGAGGTGCTGATCACCACATCCCTGGCCTTCGAGGAACGCTTCCTGATGCGGGACTCTTCCATCTATTACATCAACGACACCGAGTGGTGGCACTACAAGCAGCACACCCTGCCCAGCCAGCCGGGCACGGTAACCATCCGGCTCGTGGACCGGTAGAGGGACGCCCCATGACCAGACACTTCTTTGCGGGTCTGATGCTCGCCACGCTCTTCGCCTTGGCCCAGCCTACCGCGGCCATGCAACCGCTCACGAGCTTCGCATCGACACCAAGCCAGCGGGGGGTTCATGGCTTGGCCTATGCCTTGGCCGACGGCCTGAAACACAACTTGGTACATTACCTGGATCGGACCCGACCAATTCTCTTCACCAGCTTTGTGGACCTGGACGATCTCAATACGTCCAGCACTTTCGGACGATTGCTGGGTGAACAGGTCGCCGCACGCATGTCCCAGCACGGTTTTCGGGTCGTTGAACTCAAACTGCGCCAGGACTCGATGGTCTTCAGCCAGGAAGCTGGTGAAATGGTCCTGTCCCGAGACCTGCGCGATGTCCGCAGCCACCAGGACACCCAGGCCGTGCTGGTCGGCACCTACGTGGTGACTCAAGATGCCGTGATCGTTTCGGCCAAGCTGCTGAGCACCCTGGACGGCACCATTTTGGCCACCAGGAATGCAACCCTGCGCAAAACCCCACAGATTCAGGAACTGACGGCCAAGAACCGCACAACGTTTCGACCAGCCGACCGCCAGCCGACCCACTCCGCATCCGAACAGGAAGCTGTTCGCGAGGGCCCTCTGGCCCGAGGGGCCATCCTCTTGGACCCCGGCAACGCCCTGGCCGCCCGCCTGATTCAGACCCGACTGGCGGAATTGAACTACTATACCGACCGGATCGACGGCATTTGGGGCAGAAATTCCAGGGCGGCGTTGAATCGCTTCAAATCCAATCGTCAGCTGGCCTCCCCCACCACATGGGATCTCTCGGCGCAGAGGGAGCTGTTCAAGGGCACAGGCCAATGACGGACGCAATCCAGTCTGGACAACCCCACGGAGCAACCTGATGAAATCCCTGACGATCATCTTCATTTTGGCCGGCATGGCCCTGGCCCTGTCCTCCTGCTGCCCTCTGCGCGCCACCTGCACCCCGGTGGTGGTCATGCAGGGAGTCCCTGCTGCCGCCATGCCGGTGCTCCCCACCTATGGCGTTCAACGGTGCCAGCCCGCGTACCTCAACGCCTGCGTGCCGTACCATCTGCCCTATGTGACCAAACCCAGAGCCGTTCCCCCGCTCGCGGCTCCCCCGCCCTCCTGCTGCTTTCCCTGGTGACGGCTCGCCCTGTTCATGAACAGGGCGAAGCACCTTCCTGGTCATCCGACTGGCTTTCCCTGCGTGTTGAACAAGTCCTTGTCCGGCAGTCCGCTCAAATACTCCAAGTGCTCTGAGTAATTGAGAGTATTCCACTTTTACCCAGAAATACGTCCAGGAATCCATCCAGGGTTCCGGGCAGGACGCCCCGATGACCACCACTTGACGAAACGGCACTGGTCCGGCACCTGATCCTTTGCTCAGGATCATGAACGCTGCTCTTTTCACCTTGTGTCATCATCTCCGATGCGATGTCGCATCGCCGGCGACATTCTGCCTGGAAAATTTCCGGACAAGGTCGTCGCCCCCCACCTCCCTGAAAGGCCCGCCATATGCCAGGAAACATCGAATCAATAGGAGAAATTTCCAAGATTCTCCTCCAGGAAAACTGCATCTCGGAGAAACAACTGGGGTATGCCAAGCGCGTCCAGGCGAAACTGGGTCATCACCGGCTGCTGGTGGATGTCCTGAAGGACCTGGAATTCGTCACTGAGGACCAGATCACCGCCGCGATTCGCAAAAACCGCTTGGAAATGCGCCTTGGAGGAATGCTTCTCGAACTGGGCATCATTTCCCAGAGCGACCTGGATGCGGCGTTGCACATCCAGAATACAGAGGAGCAAACTCGAAAAATCGGCGATATTCTCGTCGATCAGGGTTTTTTGGACGAAAAAAAGCTCACCGAAGTGCTCGCGTTGCACATGGGCATTCCCGTGGTCGAGGCCCGTTTCAAGCAGATTGACCCTGAACTGATGCAAATGGTCCCCCCTGCCCTGATGGACCAGGCATCCTTCCTCCCCCTCTCCCAGGATGAAGACCACCTTGTCGTCGCATTCACCGATCCGCAGGATCCCGTCGCCCTGGATCAGGTACAGCAAGTTTTCCGCCAAAAAATCAAGCCGGTCATCGCCACGAAGTCCGACATCCAGGAAGCCGTCATTCGCTACCGCAAAAGCAGTTCGCGAAGTACGGCGATTGACGAGGCTTCCGTGGTCAGCATTGTCGAGACCATCATTTTGAAAGCCATCGAGGACAAGGCCAGCGACATCCATATCGAGCCGTTGCCGGATCGTCTTCGAGTCCGGTTCCGCAGGGACGGGGTCATGGAACAATACAAGGAATTCCCTGTTGAGATCGCCGCGTCGCTGATCAGTCGCATCAAGATTCTCTGTCAGGCCGACATCGCGGAAAAGCGCCGGCACCAGGGTGGCCGTATTTTGTTCGAGCACCCCGGGGGAGAGCTTGACCTTCGAGTTTCCTTTTACGTCACCATCCATGGTGAAACCGTGGTCATGCGCCTGCTGAGCCGTCAGGGAAAAATGATGGACATTCGGGATATTGGGATGCCCAAAAGAATGTTGAAGCGGTTTCTCCAGGAGGTGCTACATCAGCCCAGCGGCGTTTTTCTGGTCACCGGGCCCACCGGATCAGGCAAAACCTCCACGGTTTACAGTTGCCTGCAGTATTTGAACACCCCCCATGTCAGTATCATCACAGCCGAGGACCCGGTAGAATTCGTCATTCCCGGGATCACGCAATGCTCCATTGACCCCAAGCTTCAGGTTACCTTTGAGGAAACCTTGCGCCACATTGTCCGCCAAGACCCTGATATCATTCTCATCGGTGAAATCCGGGACGCCTTTTCCGCGGATATTGCCGTACAGGCCGCCCTGACAGGTCACAAAGTCCTGACGACCTTTCATACGGAGGACAGTGTTGGTGGCCTGATCCGGCTCCTCAACATGGATATTGAATCCTTCCTGATTGCCTCAACGGTCACCGGCATTGTTGCCCAACGTCTGCTTCGCCGAGTCTGCCCCGCATGCGCCGAGCCCTACAAGCTGAAACCTGCCGAGCTGCAACTCCTGGGCTATGATTTCAGTGAAACCCTCGGCCAGTCCTTTCGCCATGGCAAAGGTTGCGGTGCCTGCCGGAATACCGGATACAGCGGCCGCGTGGCTGTATTCGAATCATTGATTATCAATGAAGACATCCGCCATGCCTTGCTGGAACGACGCACAAGCCACGACGTCCGAAACATCAGCATCAAGACCAGCGGACTGGTAACCCTGCTGGAGGAAGGGCTTGTCAAGGCCGCGCGAGGCATTACCAGCATTGAGGAAGTGTTTCGTTGTCTGCCGATGGTTCTCAAGCCCCGCCCACTGGGAATGTTGCAAACGATCCTGGGAGACTGACATCTATGTCCTCAAAACCCGCTCTGCTGGACGTTGTCCAGGAATATATCCATGCCCAGACGACCAGGCTACCGGTATTCAATCGCACCGGTTTGGTCATTCAACAGGAAATGTCCAAGCCCGAGCCCAGTTTCCAGGTTCTGGAAAGGGAAATCTCTCGGGACCAGGCTTTGACGTCACAACTGTTGCGAACCGCCAATTCGGCATTCTATCGCGGCATGCGCCCCATTTCGACTATCCGTGACGCTATCCTCCGCCTGGGCACGGAAGAAGTCGCGAACATCGTTTCCATGCTGACGCAACAGGAACTTTTCCGGACCAACGATCCCTTCCTAAGAAGGTACATGAACGACCTCTGGCTGCACTCGGTCTGCTGTGCCTCGGGAACCTACTGGCTAACCAAACGACTCAAAATGCCCAGCGAGACCCCCAAAGCCTTCTTCGCCGGGCTGCTTCACGATGTGGGCAAACTCTTCCTCTTGCGGGTCATCGAGGAACTGCAACGCAGCAAAAAAATTGACATGGCCATGACACCGGAATTCCTCCAGGAACTCATTGCCAACCAGCATGCCGCGCAAGGCTATGAATTGATGCAGCATTGGAATATCCCCAAGGAATACTGCGTGGTTGCCAGGGATCATCACCTGGAAAGCTTCGATGTCAACGACACGCTCCTGGCGCTCGTCCGGTTGGCCAATGCAGCCTGCGCCAAGCTGGGCATCGGACTGCACCAGGACGACAATATTGACCTGGCTTCTTGTAAAGAAGCCATGATTCTGGACATTTCTGAGGTGAAACTGGCGGAACTGGAAATCCGCCTTGAAGATACCTTGTCCTTTCTGAACGCCAATCTGGAGTCTCCGGCCACAGTTCAGCAGGAGGAGAGCTAGACAGTGCATAATCCGTTGCTTCCAGCATCGACAATCCACCAAATCAAAAGAATGCACGGTTTACCCCTTCAGTGAGGGCTGCTCAGATGTTTTCAACAGGTGAAAACCGCATCCACTATGCCAAACCCTGGGCAATTTGTTCAGAATCGGCTTGCAACGGAATATGGACCTGTCTAAAGTTATCATGCTTCGGACCATCTTCCTTCTCCCACCTGAACCAGCGAGGGTCACCATGCGCCGTCTTCAGCACACCCTGATCGTATGTATTGCCTTACTCTTTCCCATCCAGTCTCTTGCCCAGGAAGGCCCCTTCAGCCCAGGCGACCACCTGCCGGCCTTTTCCATGACCGCCCCGGAATCCGCTGCGCACCGAAATGCTTTAGGCCTGTCCACGGAAGTGGCCACGTTCACCCTGGCCGACGTTGACGCTCCGGCCGTCCTGATCCAGATATTCAGCATGTATTGCCCCATCTGCCAACGCGAAGCCCCCGAGATGAACAGGCTTTATGAACTCCTGCGGGAGGAAGGCTTGGCGGATCAAATCACAATCCTGGGGCTTGGCGCAGGAAACTCCGACTTGGAAGTCCAGGTCTTTCAGGAGCGATACAATGTCCCGTTCCCCATGATTTCCGACCCGGACTACATCCTGCACCAAGCTTTTCACGCTGTGGGCACGCCCTATTTCATCCTGGCACAACCCACCGATTCTTCGGAAACGGGCCATGTCGTCCGGCTCTCGCATCTCGGCGCGTTTGATTCCGCGGAAACCTTCCTCGAAAGCCTCTTGGACGCCAAACAATAGGAGGCATCATGCATCCCCTTCATCTCCTGAAATTCATGGTGCAGACAGCTCTGCTTACCGGCATTACCTGGGTGGTGTTTCTTGCCGGAGCGGCTTTTGCGGCACCATCTCAAGACTTTGCCGGACAAATTTATCAACCCCAACACCTTACGCCCATTGACAGCGAATTGAACGTCCGGGTGGGAGACCAGGCCCCGGATTTCACTCTGCCCGGCACGCAGGGCGGGACCATCACCTTGAGTGACTTCAAGGGCCGGAAGAACGTGATGCTGTCCTTCGTGCCCGCTGCCTGGACACCGGTCTGTTCGGACCAGTGGCCCGGATACAACATCCTGCAAGACATTTTTGACGCCCATGAGACAATAATTTTGGGAATTACCGTGGACAACATACCCACGCTCCACTCCTGGATCGCGGCCATGGGCGGGCTCTGGTTCCCTGTTCTTTCCGACTTTTGGCCCCATGGGCACACCGCGGAAGTCTATGGACTGCTCCGAAGCGACGGCACCACGGAGCGCGCGCTGATCTTCGTCGACAAGCAGGGAGTGATCCGCTTTGCGCATGTGGAGGACATCAATATCCGTCCTCCACTGGAAATCGTCATGGAAGGCTTGCAGGCCCTGGGTAACCCTGCCCCGTAACCGGAACGCCACAGCCCCTGCCCAACATCTTCACGTTGACTTGGGCGCAAAAATTTGTTTTCAAACCGGGGTTCAGGTTCCTGGCTTGCCGGGAAATTCGCAGGCTCGAAAGAGGCTACCGCGGGGCACCGGATTGAGAATTGATCCAGTACGCAATAGAGAACGCATGGTTCGCGAGCAGATCGCGTCACGGGGCATCACGGATACGCCGGTGCTTGCGGCCATGCGCAAGGTTCCCCGGCACATGTTCGTGGAAGAGGCCTTGCGATCCCAGGCGTACGAAGACCACCCCCTGCCCATCGGCTACGGCCAAACCATCTCCCAGCCGTTCATCGTGGCGCTCATGACCTCCGTGCTGAACGTCCAGCCGGGTATGCGCGTTCTGGAAATCGGCACGGGTTCCGGTTATCAGGCCGCGATCCTGGCCGAGATGGGCGCCGAGGTCTATTCCGTGGAGCGAATTCAAAGCCTGTATTCCGCCGCGCTGACCCGCTTGAACACGTTGCGCTATTTCAATGTCCATCTGAAACTGGATGACGGCACCATGGGCTGGCCGAAAGAGGCCCCTTTCCAGCGGATCATGGTCACAGCCGGCGGGCCGGACGTACCGCCGCCGCTCCTGGAGCAACTCGACGAGTCGGGCATTTTGATCATCCCTATTGGATCTCGACAGCGCAGCCAGGAACTGATCCGATTCGTCAAGAAAGAAGGCAAAATCATGAAAGCAAACCTGGGTTCGGTCATGTTCGTCGACCTGGTCGGCACCCACGGATGGTAACCGAGGCACCATGGTCAATGCATCCAATTCTTCTTCAGCCCCCACCTGCACCTCCTGCCCGTCTCGCAGGAAGGGCGGTCTGGATGGGCGCTCCGCGGCGAACACCGCGCAAGACCGGCTGATCAAATCCACCCTGGACAACATCCGGTTCAAACTCTTCGTGATGAGCGGCAAGGGTGGCGTGGGCAAAAGTTCCATTGCCGTGAACTTGGCCGCTGCCCTGGCCTTGAACGGCTATCGGGTCGGGTTGCTGGACGTGGACATTCATGGCCCCAGCATTCCGCACCTCCTGGGCCTCTCCGGCACCCTGGACAAATCGCGCGGCTCCTTGATCGCCCCAAAACAATACGGGGAGCGACTCTTCGTGGTCTCCATGGAATCGTTGCTGAAAGATCCGGACCAGGCCGTGCTCTGGCGCGGCCCGATGAAGACAGCGGCCATCCGCCAGTTTATCGCCGACGTGGACTGGGGCCACCTGGACTTCCTCGTGGTGGACTCTCCCCCCGGCACCGGCGACGAACCCATGACCGTACTGAAGACCATTCCTGAGGCATTGAGTATCGTGGTCACCACGCCTCAGGAAATCTCCCTGGCCGACGTGCGCAAATCCATTAACTTCCTGCAGTACGCCCATGCCAACATTCTGGGCCTGGTGGAAAACATGAGCGGTCTGATTTGTCCGCACTGCACGCAGCGAATCGAGCTGTTCAAGACCGGCGGAGGCAAGGCTTTAGCTGAAAAGTATGGTCTGGATTTCCTGGGTGCGGTCCCCCTGGACCCGGCGGCCGTGGTCGCCGGCGACCTGGGCAGACCCGTGGTCATGCTGGAGGAGGAAACGCCCGCCAAACAGGCCCTTTTGCAGCTCGCGAACAGGGTTGTCCAAGCCTCTGAAAACAGTCTCGAGGCCACTGCCCGCGCGATGGACCTGGAGGAAGGACCCCAAACTTGAGGAGGTCGCCAATGCAGACGAACACCCCCCGCTTCCTCTCCATTGTCGGAGCACTCATCAGCACGTTGGTGATGCTGCTGCTCTGGACAGGAATCTGTGCTGCGGGCACAATTTTCTTCTACAAGGATGAGCATGGGGTGATGCATTTTACAGACACCCCCAGTTCGGCAAAATTTCGCCCCTTTCAATCGTTACGTTCACGCATGACTAGCAGCGCGGACCGGGCTTCCATCGCCCGGTACGTGGACCGGTACAGCCAGCAACATGGCATCGACCCGCTTCTGGTCATGGCCGTGATCGAAATCGAGTCCGGTTTCAATCACCGGGCCGTCTCCCGGGCCGGAGCCCAGGGCTTGATGCAGATCATGCCCGCCACCCAGCAGGACCTGGGACTGGCAGCGCCCTTTGATCCCGCGGAGAATATCGAAGCCGGCATCCGTTACCTCAAAATGCTCATGCATCGCTTTCCTGACCTGTCCCTGGCGCTGGCCGCCTACAATGCCGGGCCAGCCAACGTGGAGCGCTACAACGGCATCCCCCCCTTCCGGGAGACCCAAAACTACGTCCGCAAAGTCCTGGCCAATTACGATCGCCGGCGGGCGGCGCTCAACTAGACGCCCCATGCTCAACCCCGCCAACCAGGTCACCCTGGCACGGATCCTGGCCATTCCCGCCCTGGTCCTGCTTCTCTCCTTCCCAAGCAAGCCGGTCAACGCCGTCGCCATGGTCGTCTTTATACTCGTCGCATTGACCGACCTTGCCGACGGATTCATCGCCCGACGTTGGAATCTTGTTTCCAACCTGGGAAAATTTCTTGATCCCCTGGCCGACAAACTGCTGATCAGCTCCGTCTTGATCATGCTTGTTTTCCACGGCTGGATCCACGCCTGGATCGCCATTGTGATCATTGCCCGCGAGCTGACGGTCACCGGGTTGCGGGCCATTGCCGCGGATCAGGGATACATTCTGGCCGCGGACAGTTTCGGCAAACTCAAGGCCGTCATCCAGGTGGTCGCCTTGTGTCCGCTGATCCTGCACTACCCCTGGTGGGGATTTGACCCCCAACCTTTGGGCGCGGTGTTGCTCGCTTTAGCCCTGGTTCTCACCGTTTTTTCCGGGGCAAAATACGTGATCCACTTCTTTCGTGAAGTGAATCGGGACGACGCGCCATAGCCGGGGGGCCGATAGTGCGGCTTACGCCCTCATCCCCAGGAGAACACCATGGCCCAGATTGACGCCTTTTTCCAAATGATGCACGAACTGGGAGCATCGGACCTGCACCTGTCTTCGGGATCACAACCAATTATTCGCCTGCACGGCGACCTGCAGCGCGTCAAATACAAAGTATTGGAGCATGATGAACTGAAGAAAATGCTCTATGAAATAACCCCGGAACAAAAGGTCAAGGACTTCGAGGAGAGCGGAGATGTGGACTTTTCCTACGAGATCCCCAATCTGGCCCGCTACCGGGTCAATTTTTTTCAACAGCGTCGCGGTTGTGCCGCGGTGTTCCGGGAAATTCCTCAGAAAATTCTCAGCATCGACGACCTGAACCTGCCCCCCCTGTTCAAGAACCTGGCCATGCTGCCCAAGGGTTTGGTCCTGGTCACCGGACCCACGGGGAGCGGAAAGTCCACAACCCTCGCGGCCATCGTGGACTATGCCAACCGCCATCGCAAAGACCATATCCTGACCATTGAGGACCCCATTGAATTCGTCCACAAGCCGGTCAGCTGCCTGATCAACCAGCGAGAGGTTTCCAGGGACACTTTGAGCTTCAAGTCCGCCCTGCGTGGGGCGTTGCGCGAGGACCCGGATATTATCCTGGTCGGGGAAATGCGCGACCTGGAAACCATTGAGCTGGCCATCGAGGCCGCGGAAACAGGTCACCTGGTCTTTTCCACCTTGCACACCATTTCCGCATCCAAGACCGTGGACAGAATCATCGAGGTATTCCCCGGAGACGTCCAGGGTCAGATCCGCTCCGGTCTTTCCGAATCACTGCGGGCGGTGATCTCCCAGAACCTGTTCAAGCGCATCGACCGTCCCGGCCGTGCCGCGGCCCTGGAGATCCTTGTGGGTGTACCGGCGGTGCGCAACCTGATTCGGGAAAACAAGACCTTCCAACTCAATTCCGTCATCGAAACCGGACGCAAGTACGGCATGCAATCCCTGGACGACGCCATTCTCAAACTGCTCCAGGAAGGCGCCGTCTCGCCAACGGACGCCTACAACAAGGCCGTTATCAAATCCAAGTTCCGGGACTTCCTGACCGAGCCTCCGCAGGATTTCACCGAGGTCTGAGCCATGGAACGTTCCCATCTCGACAGCATCATCGCCGAGGTTTTGCAAAAGGCCCCGGACACTTCGGATATTCTGTTCACCGTGGGCAAGCCCATTCAGGCCGAGGTTCACGGAAAACTGACCGACATTTCCACAACTCTGCTCCCCGCGGCCCTGGTTCCTTTCCAAATCGAGTCCATCGGCTTTTGCATGGTGCTCAACAAGCTCTCCGGCAGCTTGCGCCTGTTCCAGGATCTGATCGGCAACGGCTCGTGCGACCTCTCTTACGACCTTCGTGGGTATTGCCGCTTTCGCGTGAACATGTTCTTTCAGAAGGGGTCGCCATCCCTCGTGATGCGCAAAATGCCCAGCCAGATCCCGACCCTCAATCAACTCAACCTGCCGCCGCTTTTCGACCACATGGCCGATGAGCAGTACGGCCTGATCCTGCTGACCGGAGGGACGGGCACCGGTAAATCCACCACATTGGCGGCGTTGATCGACGCAATCAACGCCCGTTATGCCAAACACATCCTGACCCTGGAAGATCCCGTGGAATTTGTGCACCAGCATAAGCGCGGCACGGTCAACCAGCGAGAACTGGGGTTAGACTTCGATCAGTTCTCGTCGGGGCTGCGCGCCGCGTTGCGGCAGGCTCCCAAGGTGATCCTCGTCGGAGAAATTCGCGACCGGGAAACCATTGAGATCGCCCTGCAGGCATCGGAAACCGGTCACCTGGTTCTGGGCACTCTGCACACCAGCGATACGGGCCAAACCATCAATCGCATCATCGGCATGTTTGAGCTGGCCGAAGAACGCCTGATCCGCCAACGCTTGTCTCAGGCCCTGAAATATGTCGTCTCCCAACGACTGATGCCGCGCCTGAGTGGCGGACGTGTCGCCGCACTGGAAATCCTGGTCAACACCCTGCGCATCCGGGAATTGATCGTCAATGGTGAATCCGGGGAGAAGACCTTCTACAACGTGGTCGAATCCGGGGAAGCCTATGGCATGTTCACCTTTGATCAACATTTGGCGAAACTGTTTCAAGAAGAAGTGGTCACTGAAGAGGCGGCCATGAACACGGCCTCGGATCGTTCTCGTCTGGGCCAGTCCATCAATCGCATCAAATTGATCCGTGGTGAAAAGGTCACGAATATCGAAGGCCTGGAACTGGATGTCACCTATGACGAACAAAACAGCCGGGCCTAGGCCGTGATCGAAATTACCTTGCCCCACTCATTCTCCAATTTCGGAGCCGGAGTTCCCGCATGCGCCTAACGTGCCCGCATTGCCAGTCGCCACTGAATCTGCCCGACGACAAAGTCCCGAAGGGTCAGCGCTTCAAGCTGACTTGCCCCCAGTGCACCAAACCCTTCATCGTTGATCCGGAAAACAAGACCGCGCAAACCGCGGTGCCCCCCCCTGAGCCAGATCCCCCTGCCCACACCGAGGAAATGGAGTTTTACCCTCCCGGCGCCAAGGTGGCGTTCCTTTTTGTACAGGATCCGGATTGGGTCACCGCCCTCAAACACTGTCTCAAGCAACGGGAATATCATGTGGCTGTTGCCGGAGATCAGGCCGAGGCACTTCGCCGAATTGACGCGGTAGGATACCATCTTATTTTCATTGAACAGACCCCCGGGGCCGTCGACGTCGTGCGTCGCGTCCATGCCTGGGCTGGTATTCAGCGCCGATCCGTGAATGTCATCCTCATTGGCCATGAATTTCAAAGCCTTCATCCCCGGGCCGCATTTCGCCACGGCGTCAACGGGTACTTCCACCATGCCGACAGTCAAAACACCCCATGGCTTGTCCAGTCGGCCATAGACGGCTATGATGAATTCTATAAAGTTTGGCGGTTAGCCGCGCAAACACTGAACAAAGTCCACGTATGAACTGAGCATGGAAATGCGGAAGAGAGCCCGATTAATGAATTGTCTGGAGACCATCCTGGAAATGGAGTCTCAACTGCACACCTTGCGCGAACCCGATGCCCTGGTGACCGAATTGACCTCTCTGCGCACCCTGATCCGTGACCTTGAACTGGAGCAAACGCGCCTGGACGAAATGGATGTGCAGCGGATTGAACTGGCAACCACGATCTTTTTGCAGGAACTGGAACTCCACTTTCAGTGCCGGGAAACCGCGCCATTGTCTGGCAGGTTGCTCCACTAGCACCAATCCTGAAAAGTACTCTCCCCCGGCCTTGACGGAAAAAACACGCCATGCATTGGATTCGCCTGCTCTGCTTGCTGCTGTTGCTGCTCAACGGCTTCCTGGTCTGGAAAATTCTGGCCCATGAGCAGGGCTGGGATTCATACCAGGAGCTGCGAAACCGCCGGGATGTGCTGGTGACGCAAATCGCCGCCACGGAAGAGATCAATCTGGACCTGAGCCGTGAAATCCGCCGCCTGACCACGGACCACGAATACGTGGCCAGCGTAGTCCGCGTGGAAATGCATTATCTGCGGCCCAACGAGGTGCTCTATATCCCGCAAAACGAAACCTTCCGGAGGCTGCCGTGACCGAAAAAATTGCCTGGCTCGAGGAAGTGCTGCGCCTGGAACCCAATTCCAAACTGTTTTTTTCCCTGGCCCAGGCATACCTGCGGGAACACCGAGCCCCTGATGCCGTGGCGACTTTGCGCAAGGGCCTGGCCTTTCACCCAGAGCACCTGGAAGCCCGCCTGCTCTTGATCGACTGTCTCTCCCACCCGGATATCTCCGTGCCGGAAGAGCAGGAGCGCCCTCAGGGACCATCCCCGGAGTTGGCCTCCCTCATTGCCTCCCTCTCGTCCCATCCCGGTTTCTGGAGAAAATGGGCTGATACATGCAGGGACCAGGGGCGCGCCGACCTTGCCGTAACCCTGGACCTGCTGGCCGTTCAGATCAACGACGGCCCCATCTCCTGGGGATCGCTCCTGGAAGAGGGCCTGCGCGCCGTGACCGGCCAACGGCCCAAGGGGCGAGTGGCCACCGGGCAGATTTGCGAGGCGGCTCAACTGGCCACCCCGCCAATGCCCACCGCGGTATCGCCGCCGGTATCGCCACCAGATGCGATCGCGGCTGACGATGCTGACCCACTCCCGTCACTGGCATCCACACCGCCACCACCCGGCACAGCAGCTGACACAGCACCCGACACGGCGTTCGAAGCTCCATCCAGCGGTTCTCCGGCCCCTGAACCGGAACCGGAACCATCCTCCGACTCCGGATTCCCTCCTGTGGACCAGTACGATCCAGAATTCGTGGACGAATGGACAGCAGAACCCTCCGACGCGATCCAGTCCACGACGCTGAACGTTCGTGAACCCCAGGCAGAAGTCTTTCCAGCTGACCCTCAGGCTGCCCAGGCTGTTGAGGACGCCACCGACCCGGAGAGCCTGGAGGAACAGCTCACCGAGGGAGAGCGGCACTATTACGAGACAAAAACCTATGCCGATCTGCTGGCCAAACAGGGTGAGCACGACGAGGCCCTGGATTTGTACGCCAAGCTGCTGCAAACCTCTCCGGACGACGAACAGCGCCAGGACTTGCGGACCCGAATCGCGGAACTTCAGGAACGGATTGCCGGAAAGACCCGGGAGGAATCAACGCCTCCGGAACAAGACCCTGACTATCCGGGGAGCGCCACGAGCCAATCGGCGCCAACCACCGGGGAACCCGTGACCTCCTCCCCTCAAAGGCCTGCATCCAAGACCACGTCCACAAAGAAAACCCTGCAAAAGCTTGCTCAACGCCTGGAATCTCGGGCCGGACACTGAATCGGCCCGAATCCGGCCTGAATCCGGCCTGACCCGCGCTTTTGCACAATAGCCCGAAGGAACCATCAAAGATCATGTTTACCCACGTTTTTCTTCCTCTCTCCCTTGCTCTCCTGCTCTTTTCCCTGGTCGGCTGTTCAACCGTGCGCAGCGCATGGGAGAAGACCACCGAAGCCTACGAAACCTATGTGGACCCCAGGCCGGAGATCAACCTGGATCGCCGTCCCGGATTGTCCCGCGCCGAGCAATACCTGGCCATGCAGTTCAGCTTGATGGACCAGAACCTGGAAGAGGCGCTGCGCGCCCTGGCTCCACAAGACCGCTTTCCGTCATCGGGATGGTTCACTGACTTTCTGGAGCGCTTTCCCTGGATGACCGCCATTGTGGCCGTGGACACACAAGGGCGAATATTGACCGGCCGGCCGGAAACCCCGATAAAATCCATTGATCCTGCCCCCCTGCTGGACCGTGAATGGTCCATGTTTCAGCGCGGGCTGCAGGGATTCACCCAGGACACACCCCTGGGTCCGGAGATGATCATCGCCAGTCCGTTTTTTCGCGATGGAACATGGCAAGGCTTGCTCATCGCCCATTTTGACCCTCGAGCTCTGGTCCGCTTTGCCACCGCTCCGGAACGCCTGGTCCTTTTGACCCCGCAAAAGCTTCTCTGGAGCGGGGCAGATCAAGCCACGACCCAGCACATCATGGAAGCTCCCTGGGAGCGTATTCTGCGAGACCGGGTGCATGGCCGCAAGAGCGCGGAAATCGACACTGTCCGCTGGCTGTCCCGGCCCATTGGCGACCTGCAGCTGATTTACGCCCTGGCCCTGCCCAATCGGGCGGAGCCGTAACCACTCCTGTCCAAACCTGCCCGCACCAGAGGTCGCTGATGCCGGACACATGTCCACTCCGCTTGCACCCCGACCCTCGTCCGCCCTCAGGGCAGATTTGTTCACGCACTCCGGGCGCTCTGAATCGCGATTCATGAGTCAAAATAATCATTGAAATCAATAAGTTACCAGAAACAGGCTTCAATCAGGATTCTGATTTCATTGGTTGCTGGCCCAGCCTGGAGGGTTCACGTGAGCACGTTGCAAGCTAATAATTTGAAATTATAGATTTTTTATGAACAACAACATGGCCCTGCGCCCGTTCTCCCCTGGCCTTTGCCTTGCGTTGCATCTTCGCTATATTCCTCCTGCCCTCGCCAGACGGACCAATCAACACTTCCACGCCCAAGGAGT
Organism: Desulfovibrionales bacterium; assembly: GCA_007693505.1. Classification (GTDB taxonomy): domain Bacteria; phylum Desulfobacterota; class Desulfovibrionia; order Desulfovibrionales; family Desulfonatronaceae; genus Desulfonatronum. Next base: position 92,275 of record REDL01000082.1, read on the forward strand.
TTTCCATGCCCCAGATCACGGTCATTGAGCATCTGCTTTACCACCAAAAGGAATCCCCCATGGCCACGGGCCGATTCACCCGTCTGCTCTCCGAAATGATCCTCTCCGGAAAGATCATTAACCAGGAGGTGAACAAGGCCGGATTGGCGGAAATACTTGGAATGACCGGAGAGACCAACGTTCAGGGCGAAAAGGTGCGCAAGCTGGATGAATTTGCCAACAGGGTTCTGGTGCACCGCCTGCAGCGGGCCGGAGTGCTCTGTGCCCTGGCATCAGAGGAAAATGCCGACCTGATTCCCATCCCCGCCGACTGCCCCCAGGGTGACTACATCCTGATTTTCGACCCCCTGGACGGCTCGTCGAACATTGACGCCAATGTCAGTATCGGCACGATTTTTTCCATTTTTCGCCGTGTCAGCCCCTGTGGGGAGCCGGTTTCCATGGCCGATATTCTGCAAAGAGGCATCCAGCAGGTGGCCGCCGGATATATCATCTACGGATCATCCACCATGCTCGTTTACACCACGGGCAACGGGGTGCACGGCTTCACCCTGGATCCCAGCATCGGTGAATTCCTGCTTTCCCACCCGGATATCCAAATTCCGGAACGGGGTAAAATCTACTCCGCCAACGAAGGCTATCGACACTACTGGGACCAGCCGACATGCAAAGCTCTCGACTATTTCAAGGACCCGAACAACGACTCCGGGCGGGTCTATCGATCGCGGTACATCGGTTCTCTGGTGGCGGACTTCCATCGCAACCTGCTGTATGGAGGCATCTTTCTCTACCCCGCGGATTCAAAAGACCCCAACCATCCCCATGGCAAGCTGCGCTTGATGTGCGAAGCCAATCCCCTGGCCTTGATCGTGGAGCAGGCCGGGGGCATGGCCACCGACGGCATCAATCGTATTCTGGATATTCAGCCTGACGAACTCCACCAGCGCGTTCCCCTGGTCATTGGTTCCAAACAGGATGTTCTCAAGGTCCGTGAACTCCTCCAGGCCGGCTGAGTCGGATTGGGATTCCTGAATCCAGGCTCCTGTCACCCAACAAATGAACTTGACGTCCCCCATGTTGTGCCTCGGCATTGAAACTTCCTGTGACGAGACCGCCCTGGCCCTGGTCCGGGACGGTCGACTGGTGGATCAGTGCCTGCACAGCCAGGAAAAGCTCCATGCCCTGTTCGGCGGCGTTGTGCCGGAATTGGCTTCCCGGAGCCACCTCACGGCCCTGCCTGTCCTTCTGGAGCGCCTGCTGGAACGAACCGGCACGAAGATCGGGGATATTCAGGTCGTTGCCGCGGCCAGAGGACCCGGCCTGCTTGGCAGCCTGCTGGTCGGCCTGGGCATGGCCAAGGGCTTGGCCCTCTCTCTGCGGGCCCCTCTTGTAGGTGTCAATCACCTCCATGCGCACCTGCTGGCTGCCGGGATGGAACAGGACATTTCCTTTCCAGCCCTGGGCCTGTTGGTCTCCGGCGGCCACACCCAGCTGTACCGGATCAGCTCCCCCTTCCACTTCGAACTGCTGGGACGCACTCTGGACGACGCTGCCGGAGAGGCACTGGATAAAGCCGCGACCATGCTCAACCTGCCCTATCCAGGCGGCCGGTACATCGACGCCTTGGCCGCGGGGTCCACGCCGGATCCCGCGCTGTTCCCTCGCCCCTACCTGGAAAACCGCAACCTGGATTTCAGTTTCAGCGGGTTGAAAACCGCCTTTTCCCAGTATGTCGGCGAACATCCCCAGCTGCGCTTTCCCTTCCAGGCCGATGACGCTCAGCTGCGAGCATGGGCCGAAGCCCATCCGGAGCTCGGCAGGGTTTGCGCTTCACTGAACTGGAGCATCGCGGAAACACTGCGAATAAAAGTCCTGCGGGCTCTGAACGACGGGGGGCCCTATCGCAGCCTGATCACGGCCGGGGGAGTTGCCGCCAACTCCATGCTTCGTTCACTGCTCACGCAGACAACACAGGGCCACGACCTGGAATTGATTTTGCCGAGCCCCGGCCTGTGCACGGACAATGCGGCAATGATCGCCTACACAGGATGGCTATTGGCCGAAGCCGGGTGGCACCATGATCTGACTGTTGAGGCCATCCCCCGGGGCAAGCCCATTGCCTGGGATTATCGACGCCTGCCGGACATGGAATCGGCCAAGCCAGGCTACCTTGACACCTGCCGTCCGCCCAACTAACTAGAAAAGTTGCCCAGGTGTTGAATATACCCCTACCATCGGCCGGTCACGAACGACCTTGCGACTATCCCCACAGAAGAACCTGCAAGCGAAAAGGAGATGATCATGGCACATGAACTCAACGATACAAATTTTGACGCCGAAGTCCTGCAATGCGACCTCCCGGTCCTGGTCGATTTCTGGGCACCCTGGTGCGGCCCGTGCCGTGCCATCGCCCCGGTCATCGAGGAACTCAGCCAGGAACTGACCGGACAGGTCAAGGTTGCGAAAATGAACGTGGACGAAAGCTCCAAGACTCCTTCTCGCTTCGGCATCCGGGCCATCCCCACCCTGATTCTCTTCAAGAACGGGGAAGTGGTGGAGCAGTTGACCGGTGCTGTTTCCAAAAGCAGCATCAAGGATATGATCGCCAAAAAAATCTAGATCGCGCATGCAATCATTTGATGCAGTCATCATTGGGGGCGGCCCGGCAGGCATGACGGCCGCCCTCTATCTCTTGCGCTCCGGCGCTTCCGTGGCCTTGGTGGAACGCCTGGCTCCCGGCGGACAGATCCTGACCACGGAATGGATCGAGAACTACCCTGGCTACCCCAAGGGAATCAAAGGCTACGAGCTGGCGGACCTGATGGCCGACCATCTCAAGGAGTATCCCCTTGTAACCCTGCGCAACGAGGTCCGTGCCATGGAACACCATGGACCAGGGCGCAATACCGTACACCTGGATGAATATCCCGTGCAGGCCAAGGCCGTCGTGATCTGCTCCGGGGTGGCCTGGAAGCGGCTTGGGCTGGAGCGGGAGGAGTACTTCGTCGGCCGGGGTGTTTCCTATTGCGCCCTCTGTGACGCAAACTTCTTCAAAGGCCAGGCTGTTGCCGCGGTGGGCGGTGGAAACACGGCATTGGAAGAGTCCATCTACCTCGCCAAAATTGTCAAGAAAGTCTACCTGATCCACCGCCGTGACGCCTTTCGTGCTGATAAGATTTTTCAAAAGCGTGTCCAGGATACCCCGAACATTGAGTGCGTGATGCATTCCGTGCCCACGGAACTCCTGGGCGAAACAGAGCTGCAAGGCGTCCGGGTAACGCACCTCCCCGATGGATCCCAGCGCATTCTGGACATCGCCGGACTGTTTGTCTTCGTCGGCTCTGAAGCCTTGACGAATTTTGTCCCCCCAGCCTTGTCCCTTTCCCCGTCCCGCTTCATTCCCACGGACCAGTCCATGGCCACCAACCTCCCGGGGATCTACGCCGCCGGGGATGTCCGGGACAAACACTGTCGGCAGGTGGCCACGGCCGTCGGGGACGGTGCCAACGCCGCCCAATCCGCATCTCTTTTTCTGGATTCCCTGTGAACAGATCACCCATTTTTGCACTCCTGCCCTGCCTGCTCCTGACGCTGTTTCTCTCAGGCTGCGGCATCATCGACTACTATTTTCTCACCCCCCCGGAGGACACGGCCCAGGAACTGGCCCAGGCCGGCTTTGAGGCCATGGAGGCCCGGGAGTATCGCCAAGCTGTGACCTATTTTACCAGGCTGCGGGACCGCTACCCGTTCAGTCCCTTTACCTCTGCGGCGGAACTGGCCCTGGGGGACGCCTACTTTCTTTCCGGACAATACCAGGCCGCGGCCCAGACCTACCTGGAGTTCGAGTCCCTCCATCCAGGCCATGAGGCCATTCCGTACGTCCTCCATCAGATCGGAATGTCCTACTTGCGGCAGTTTCGCTCAATCGACCGGCCCATCGACAACCTGCACCAGGCCTTGCAGTATTTTCGGCGTCTGCAGCAAACCTATCCCCAGTCCCCCCAGGCCCAAGAGGCGGAACAGGCCATTTTGGAAACCCGGACCCGAATTGCGGAGCACGAACTGTTTGTGGCGGATTTCTACTGGCGCCGCAATCAATATGGCCCAGCCTGGCGCCGGTACCAGTCCGTTGTCCGCGACTTTGGCGACATTCCGGAAATCGGGGAATACGCCGAACGCCAGGCAAACTTCGCCTACTACCACTTCCAAAGACAGCAGGCCCAGGAAGATCGGGAAGAACGCGAAGGCACCTGGAAGCGGCTGCTGGATTGGCTCTGATCCGTTTTACATTCCTTTTGACGATGCCATTGGCTGCTGTTTCGTCGAGTCTCTCCAGATTTCCCGCGCACCATGCCTGAGCTGTGCTCAACGCTTCCCGAAGCCTGGCGCGTCCCGGATGACGTCCTGGCCCAGGCGTACGCAGACGTCAGTGATGTGGATCGCTCCTGGATCAAAAAAAACATCGCCCAGCTCTATGCCCTGCATCCTCCCGCGGGGGTGGACCGTCTCAGCCGTCGGATCTCCTGGTCCGGGGGCTTTTCCACGTCAGCCCACCGGTCTCCCAGACCCTGGGCCTGCCTCCTTTCCTCCCGGTCCCAGGCGTCTCCGGCCCAGATCCTGGCAGCTTTGGTTCCGGTGATGACCGCGGGCATTGCCGACATCCTGGCCATCCTCGATCCCTCCTCGATCCGGTCCGCAAGGGTGCTCACAAGCCTGGAGCTGTGCGGCGTGGAGCAGATCTACACCGTTCCCGCGGCCCCATTGACAAACGCTTCCTGTTCCCTGACTTCAGAGACCGTCGGGCAGATGCTCCACCACCTCGTCGCCACAAAGCCCGCCGGGCTCATTCTGGATCTTGACGGCGCGCTACGCCACGGCCTGCTTGCCTGCGACGCTTTTGCGCAGGTTGCCGCCTGGAGCCCCGGCCCCGTTCCGTTGATCCGCATCTGGTGTGACGCATCTGAGCAATGGAATTGGCCGGTACTGAAATGGAACCACCCTGAAATCCGCATCGAGGCATGGGGCGCTTACCGCGAAACCGCACCAGAGCACATCCCTCGCTCCCAGGGATCATGGGACGCATTTCAACATCCCGACGGCAGTGTACTGGGCATCGGCACGCATCTCCTCCCCTCGTCAATCATCCCCAACACAAGATTGACTCTAACCCCGGGCCAGGAAGGATGCTGGGTTTGGCCGGAACTGCACCCGGTCGCACTGTGCTTCCAGGAAGGCATGGTGCTCTCCGACACGTGAACCGTCCCGGCGCATCCACTTGGTTTTGGGGAGATCCTCAAAAACCTTCCGGGGCGTCCATTCATTCCCATGCAACCGTCCCTGCCCGGCTTTCACTTGTAAGGCTGAATGTTCATCTGTAAAATCCCCCTCATGAGCAAAGCCACATCTTCCTTGACAACGTCCCCCGGTTCCGGCCGGGGAAAGGGAGGCCATCCTCGATTGTCCCTGATCCGAAACATTGGAATCATCGCCCACATCGACGCCGGCAAGACCACGGTCACCGAACGCATCCTGTATTTCAGCGGGGCTATCCATCGCATGGGCGAAGTCCACGATGGGAATGCCACCATGGATTATCTGCCCGAAGAACAGGAGCGGGGCATCACCATTACCTCGGCGTGCACCTCCACCCAGTGGCGCGACCACGCCCTGAACATCATCGACACGCCGGGGCATGTGGACTTCACCATCGAGGTGGAGCGCAGCCTGCGCGTCCTGGACGGAGCCGTGGGGGTTTTCTGCGCCGTGGGTGGTGTCGAACCCCAGTCCGAGACGGTCTGGCGGCAGTCGGAAAAATTTCGTGTTCCCAAGCTGGCCTTCATCAACAAACTTGACCGGCTGGGTGCGGACTTCGCGGCGGTCCTTGATGACATGCGTACCAAACTGCATGTCATCCCCCTGCCCCTGCAGATCCCCGTGGGCCAGGGTCAGGAGTTCCAGGGCGTGATCGATCTGTTGCGGATGCGCTTCTTGACCTTTTTGCCGGGTGACGGCCCTTCCGGGGAAACCACGGAACTCTGGCATGAGGCGGAATTGACCCCTGAACAGGCCCAGGCCGCCCAGCCCTGGCGGGAACAGACCCTGGAACGCATCGCCGAGCAGGACGACGGCCTGCTGGAAGCCTATCTTTCCGGTACCCCCTTGGATCTGGACGCCATCCACGCCGTGATCCGCCGAGTGACCCTTGAAGGGACCATGGTCCCGGTACTCTGCGGTTCGGCCCTGAAAAACGCCGGAATCCAGCCCCTGCTGGACGCTGTCTGCGCCTATCTGCCGTCACCGCAAGAGACACCGCCTGTCCAAGGCGTCCATCCTCTCACTCACGCCCCGCTCACACTGAGCGCGGACCCGGCCGGCCCATTTGCCGCATTGATCTTCAAGATCACCATTGAGGCCGGCCGCCGTCTGGCCTATGCCCGGGTCTATTCCGGAACCGTGGCTGAAGGGGAGTTGGTGCGCAACGTGTCGCAACAAATGGACGAACGGATAGCCCATATTTACCAAATGCATGCGGAAAAGAAACAGCGCCGGGACAAGGCCCAGGCCGGGCGAATCGTCGCCGTGTCCGGCTGCAAGACCACCCGGACAGGCGACACCCTGGCCGCTCCGGACAACCCGGTGCTCCTGGAACAGATCGCCGCGTACCAACCGGTCATTTCCCTGGCTCTGGAGCCCAAGACCCAGGCTGATGCCAAGAAACTCTCCGAGGTGCTCCAGCTCTTTCTGCTCCAGGATCCGACCCTGTTCCTGAACCAGGATGAAGACACCGACCAAATGATCCTCTCCGGCATGGGAGAGCTGCACCTGGACGTCGTCCTGGAACGGATGCGCCGGGAATACGGCGTTGCGCCACGGGTCGGCAACCCCCAGGTGGTCCACCAGGAGACCATTCTCCGTCCCGCCGAGGCTCAGGGCATCTTTGAACGGGATTTGGCCAAAGTGCAGCACTTCGGCGCTGTACGCCTCGCCGTCAGGCCCCGCAAGCGCGACGTGGGCAACACCATCCGCTGGACCATGGACACCCAGGGCTGGCCGGATGCCTGGATCAAGGCCGTGGAGCAGGGCGTGGCCGACGGCCTGCAGAGCGGCGTGCTCAAAGGCTACCCGGTGCAGGATGTGCTGGTGGAGATCGCCAGCATGGAACGTCGCGACGGGGAATCCTCGCCAATAGGCTACCAGATGGCCGCGGCCCAGGCCCTGAGGCAAGCTCTGGACGCTGCACAGCCTGTTCTTCTGGAGCCGATCATGGCTATTGAATTGACCGCCCCGGATGAGTTTGTCGGCGACGTGATCGGCTTGTTCAACTCCAGAGGTGGGCGGGTGGACAACATGTTCGACCGGTCCGGAGCCAAGGTGATCACCGGCATGGCTCCCATGCGTCAGCTGTTCGGGTTTTCCACGGCCCTGCGTTCCGCCTCCCAGGGCCGGGCCGGCTTTACCATGCGTTTCGCCCGGTTCGACGCCCTGGCGTGAATCCAATCTCCATGCAGCCAAAACGATCCAGAGTGTGGTGGGAGAACCTGATGCGGGGTCTTCGCCATGTGTACATGAAGGTATTGCGCATCAAATCCACGCCCCATGCCATTGCCCTGGGCATGGGCCTGGGGGTTTTCGTCGGCCTGTTGCCGATCATCCCCCTGCAGACTGTCGTTGTCCTGGCCCTGGCCCTGGCCCTGCGCAGCAGCAAGCTGACCGCGCTGATCGGCACCCTGGTCACCAATCCCCTGACCATCCCCTTTTTCTACCTGACCATGCTCAAGATCGGCCGTTTCTTTCTTCCCGACGGCCGGGGGCGGCTCAATCCGGACCACTGGACCATCGGTGAACTGCTGCAGGCCGGATGGCATTTCTACGCCAGCATGCTGTTGGGCGGCTTCGTGCTGGCCCTGCCCAGCGCCGTGGTGGCCTATTTTCTGACCCTGGCCCTGACAACAGCCCACCAAAAGCGCCGCGCCAGGAAGATAGCCTCCTGCGCCCAGAGAAAAAAAAACCACCCCCCTGCGTCAAAACTCTCGACGCCTTCCACTGATGCCGCGGTTTCCGGAAAATGATCCCAAACGCAGCCCTGGGCGGGCACCGCCCCAAGCGCAGCCTGGGCCAGAATTTTCTCCACGACCAGGGCACGGCCCGTAAAATTGCCGCGGCCCTGGAACCATCATCAGCCCACCACGTCCTGGAAATCGGACCCGGGCAGGGAGCGCTGACCCGCTGGCTACGGGAGACCGGTTGCGCGCTGCATGTCCTGGAAAAAGACGACGCGTTGGCCGTCCGCCTCAAGGAGTGCTGGCCGGATGTTGCGGTGATCACCATGGATGCCCTGAAGTTCCACTGGCGCAAGCTCCGTGGCCCCTGGCGGATCATCGGCAACCTGCCCTACAACGTTGCCTCCCCGATCATCTGGGACCTGGTCGCCGAGACCCCGCGCCTGGAACGCGGGGTGTTCATGATCCAGAAAGAGGTCGCCCAGCGCCTGGCCGCCTCCCCGGGCTCACGAAGCTACGGGGCGCTCAGCGTCTGGGTCCAGAGCCATGTGCAGGTCCGGAACCTGTTCACCGTCGGCCCCCAGGTCTTTCACCCCCGGCCCAAGGTGGATTCCGCCGTGGTCCGCTTCACCCCCCTGCAAGACCAGGAACGCCTGATGGATCCCGCTCCGTTGCGCTGGTTGCTGCCCCTTTGTTTTCAAAAACGCCGCAAGCAACTCAAAAACATTCTCCGCCCATTCTGGGGCGACACCCTCTCGGCATGGTTCCAGGAGCAGGATGTGCGCCCGGAGTGCCGCCCGGAGAACCTGTCACCGCGCCAGTTCCAGGACTTGGCCCGTCGGCTTTTCCTTCGCCGTATTTCAGCCAACACAGCCGCACTTCCTGAGGTCACTGCAAAAAGTCCCTTTTCCCGCGAAAACGTGTGACGTGATTTTGCTCAACACCTTGGAAAGACTGGATTCCGGCTTTTGCCGGAATGACGAATTTCAAGGTTTTGCGACTTTCTGCGGTAATATCCTTCCTGATTCGTGACCAAAACGCCACACAATCGAGACCGATCCGTCACAACCCTGGTATAAAGTGGTTCCTTTCACCCACCCCTACGTAGGAGGAACCACTGATGAATACTTGGTTGCGTTTCATTGGACTGAGGATGTTTATGGCGGTGTTTCTGGCGGCAATGATCTCGTTGCCCTCCGTCGGCATGGCCCAGGAATGCGAGCATCGGGGCATGCTGGACCCGAGGTTCTGCGACGAGGATCGGGATCTGGTGGCGGATCCGCCCAAGGATGCAAGCCGCTTCAGGGATCCCAGCACGCTGATCTTCACCTATACTCCGGTGGAAGATCCGGCGGTCTACCGGGATTTGTTCCAGCCCTTCATGGAGTATCTGGAGGAGGCCACGGGCAAACGGGTCACCTACTACACGGTGCACTCCAATGCGGCCCAGATTGAGGCCATGCGTTCCGGACGGCTGCACGTCGGCGGCTTTTCCACTGGCCCCACCGGCTTTGCCGTGAATCTGGCCGGAGCCGTTCCCTTCACCGTCAAGGGATTTCCCGACGGCCTGCAGGGCTACAACTTGATCCTGCTGGTCCGGGCCGACAGCCCCTTTCAGCAGCCTTCGGACCTGAAGGGCAAGCGCGTCGCCCATACGTCCCCGTCGTCCAACTCCGGCAACCTGGCCCCCCGGATCCTGCTGCCACCACACGGACTCGTTCCGGAAGAAGATTACGAAGTCCTCTTTTCCGGAAAGCATGACCAGTCGGTCATGGGCGTGCTGACCGGCGATTACGATGCCGCTCCGGTGGCCTCGGACGTTTTCGACCGCATGGTCCGCCGCGGAACGGTCAATGCCGAAGACTTCCGGATTATTTACCGCAGCGATATCTTCCCCACCTCCTCCTTTGCCTATGCCCACGACCTGCACCCGGACCTGGTGCGGCGCATCGTCGGCGCATTCCATACCTACCGGTTCAACGAGGAAATGCAGAAAGCCTTTGACGGCGCGGACCGCTTCTACCCCATCACCTACAAGAAGGACTGGGCCGTGGTTCGGCAGATCGCCGAAGGAACCGGCGTTTCCTACAGCCGTACCGGATTTGAGCAGGAATTTTCCACGCAACTGCCGCAGTAGGCGGGTATGACCACGCAATCCTCATCCGCTACGGATGAACCGCGAACCACTCCGGAGGACAGGGTGGCTCAGGCCGCCCCGTCCTCCGGGACCACCCTGGAAATCCGGAACCTTGTCAAAGCCTACACGCCCGGCAAGCCGGTCCTGAACAGCCTGAACCTCTCCCTGAACGGCAGTGGCCTGACCGCGATCATCGGCCCGTCAGGCACGGGAAAAAGTACGCTGATTCGCTGCATCAACCGGCTGGTGGAACCCACATCCGGAGAGATCCGTTTTCAGGGACAGGACCTGGTCCGACTACGGGGCAAAGCCCTGCGCCAGGCCCGACGTCGGATCGGGATGGTCTTTCAGGAATACAACCTGGTGGAGCGACTCACGGTTCTGGAGAACGTGCTTTGCGGCCGGCTGGGCTATGTTTCGGCATGGCGGGCCTGGCTGCGCCGATTTTCCCGAACAGACATCGACGCGGCCTTCAACCTGCTGGAGCATGTCGGCCTAAGCGATTTTGCCCTGCAACGGGCCGATGCCCTGTCCGGGGGGCAACGCCAGCGAGTGGGCATTGCCCGGGCCGTGATGCAGAATCCCGGTCTGCTTCTGGCTGATGAGCCGACATCATCACTGGATCCCAAGACATCCGTGGAGATCATGGAACTGATGGCCGAACTGGGCCGAAGGCAATCCATCCCGATCATCGTGAACATCCACAATGTAGCCCTGGCATCACGGTTTGCCGAGCGGATCATCGGGCTCTCCCAAGGCCACATCATCTTTGACGGACCGCCTCAGGCGATCACGGACGAGATCCTCAAGCAGATCTACGGCGGTCAGGAATGGCTCCCCCAGACATCCTCCCCCAAAGCCTCCTGAGAAGCCGCAAAACCTCTCCGCACCAAATTCGTCATGACCAACGCCTCGCCCCATGCAAATCCTTTCCGCGCTGGATGGCCCTCCCGGATTGGATGGACCCTCCTGGCCGTATACACCCTTTATGCCCTGTCCATCCTGGATTTCAGCTGGCCCCGGTTTATCGCGGGTCTGGAAAACGGTGCCGTATTTCTGGGACGGATGTGGCCGCCTGATTTTACGCGGTGGAAGATCATGGTCGAGGATCTGATCGAAAGCCTGCAGATCGCCGTGCTGGCTTCGGCCATTGGGGTGACCCTCTCCTTGCCCATCGGTTTTTTGGCGGCGCGCAACCTGATGCCGCCCATGGTGACCTGGCCGGTACGCGGCTTCATCGTCCTGTGCCGCTCCTTCCATCCGGTGATCATGGCCATTTTGTTCGTCAAGGCCATCGGCTTCGGTGCCGCGGCCGGCATCGCCGCGCTGGTAGTCTTTTCCATCGGCTTTATCGCCAAGCTGTTCGCCGAAGCAGTGGAGGAAATATCCCTGAAACAGGTGGAGGCCGTGCGCGCCACCGGGGCCTCATTCATGAACGTGATCATCTTCGCAGTCATGCCCCAGGTATTCAGCCGATTTCTGAATTTCAGCACCTACCAGATGGAGGTCAATCTGCGGAATTCCACCATGGTCGGAATTGTCGGGGCCGGTGGCATCGGCGGCACCCTGTTCGCCGCGTTTCAGCGCTTTGACTATGATTTTGTCGCGGCCATCCTCCTGACCATCATCGCGTTGATCATGGTCGGCGAATTTCTTACGGATCGGGTGAGGGCGATCTTCCAATGACCGCCCCAGCCCATGAATGGCATCGATTCAGTCGAGGGCACCGCTTCCTGCGGTTCGTGGTCTACCTGGTCTCCGTGACTGTGGTGGTCTTCTCGCTGCGCACCGTGGAGATCATTCCGGAATTTCTCCTGGACGCCCCGCAACAGATGGCCGACATGCTCTCCAGGATGTGGCCGATGGACACCGGCCACTATGCCAAGGGCGTCCACCAGTCTCTGATTGAAACCATCCACGTCGCCACCCTGGGAACCATTGGCACGGTCTTTCTGGCCGTGCCCACGGCGCTGCTGGCCTCAAACCGGATCATGCCCTGGCGGGTGGTGAACACCCTGGCCAGATTGATCCTGGTCTCCTCGCGTTCCGTAAATACCCTGGTATGGGCGCTGCTGTTCGTTGCCGTGTTTGGCCCGGGAGCCGTCGCCGGAACCATGGCCATTGCCTTTCGTTCCATCGGCTTCGTGGGCAAGCTGCTCTCCGAGGCCCTCGAGGAGACTTCCGCCGGTCCGGTGGAGGCCCTGCGGGCCACCGGGGCTTCCTGGCTCAGCGTGTTCACCAAAGGGTACTGGCCGCAAGTCCAGCCAGCCTTCTGGTCGATCATCCTCTTTCGCTGGGACATCAATGTCCGCGAATCTGCTGTTCTCGGGCTGGTAGGGGCCGGCGGCATCGGCATGGCCCTGGATACGGCCATGAACCTGTTCTACTGGGACCGTGTGTCTCTCATCCTGCTCTCCATCTTTGTCGTGGTCATCCTGGTGGAAATTTTGGTCACGAACATCCGCAAGCGCATTATCTGATTTAAAATCTGTTTGTATCCGCAGATACCCCGCTACATGGAACGTGTGGGCGATGACAATGAATTGTCGCCCACGTGACATGCGCTCGTCACACGCTCCTGCTAACGTGACTCGAAAATTCAACCAGGAGGGAAAGCGCATGACCCACGATCAACTGTTTGTTTTTCGGAACTTGCTGCACGGCCTGATGGATCAGATCCGGAACAAGGACAAAGCGACGGCCGAGGCCATCAGCGAAGTCTATCAAGCCTGCCCGGACCTGAACGACCGGGCCACCCTGGAAGCGGAGCGCAACATGCTGATCCTGCTCGGCCAGCGTGAGCGCAGCCTGTTGCAGCAGATCCGTCAAGCCCTGACCCGCATCGACGACGGATCCTACGGGATCTGCCAGGAATGCGGCGAGACTATCCCCTTCAAACGCCTGGAATTTCACCCCACCTCTTCCCTCTGCGTCCATTGCCAGCAAGATCTGGAACAGGCAGCCGCCTTGAACGCGATGTCCTGCGCCTGAAGCGACTGAGGTATTTTTCACTCCTGCAGCCTTGCACGTCGGGTGCATAAAAAATGCACCCGACGCAATGCGTATACATCCAGGGACTGTCGATACCGTCAGCTTTGAATCCTGAGCAGCACACTTCAGCCCTTGTCTCCTCATCCCGTCATCGCAGACAGACAGTTCCCACGTGAACCATCCCTCCCATTAACCGACTCCCCTTTGCCATCCCGGTGATAGGACAGAAAAACCTCTGCACCCTCCTTGCCCAGATATCGCTCCAGGGTCCGACGGTCGGTTTGGAGCAGGTCCACCAGGACCAAGCCGTCCAGGACATTGCTGAATTCCCGGTCCACGTTGAAGCCGAGCATCTTGCCCCCCAGTTTCAGGTACTGCCGCAGCAGCACCGGAACCCCGGACTTGTGGCGGTCGATGTCCGTGATAATCTCGGAAATGTCGTCAATGGTCTTGGACATCATGGTCAGCAACGAATCGTCCAGGCGAAAGATCCGGCGCTGGCGAAAAGGTCGGCGGGGCCGGACATGGTCGGCCAGTTCGTGCATATGCCCGTTGGCCCGCAAAAAACCAACGATCAGTTGCCGGGAGAAGCGGTGGTACTCGTTGTCGATACTCACCGGGCCGAACAGGGTCCGGTATTCGGGATTGCGCAGAATGAATCGGGCGATGCCCTTCCAGAGCAGCAATAACGGCGCGTAACTTTTCTGGTATTCCGGCCGGACAAAGGACCGCCCCATTTCCAGGGCAGGATCAATCTCGTTCCAGAAGCGGGACTGGAACGCAAAGAGTGTGTTCGTATACAACCCCTTGGGGCCATGCTTCTTCAGGATCTCATCCGTGCGACCCAGTCTGTAGGCTCCGGCGATCCGTTTTGCCTGTTTGTCCCAGAGAAACAGGTGCAGGTAGTGGGCATCGAAAATATCCAGGTCAACCTCCTTGCCCGTGCCTTCCCCGGCATCCCGGAACGTAACTTCCCGCAATCTACCGATTTCGTGAAGTAAATTGGGGATATCCAATGCCTGGGCAAGGTGGACACAGAAGTCCTCAGTCTCCAGCAGCAGCTGTTCCGCGGACAGGGTTTGCTGTTCACGCTGCAATGAGTTTTGGACCGGTGGCAATAGAGCGGTGATCCCATCCGGCCCGTTGGGCAAAGAGGGATGTATCTGCTTTGGCCGCTGCTTGCCCCCACAGTTCAAAAGATATGTGCGGTGTCGCAGATACGCGATCATCTCGGCATCCGTGGAGCAGTTGGCCAAATGCTTCGGCCCGAGAGGGCGTCCGATCCGCACTCGGACTTCCGATCCGGCCTTGCGCACCAGGGCATGGGGGAGCAGCATGGTCCTCAGGCGGGGATGAATTAATCCGGCCAGGTGGAACATGGGGCCGTTGGTACCTTGGAAGAACATCGGCACCGCCGTGGCCCCGGTCTTGCGAATGATCCTGGCCATGGACTCGCTCCAGGGAGGGTCGCCCATGGTCCGCCGCCGAACTTGCAAATGAGAGACTTCGCCGGCTGGAAACACGCCCAATACGCCCTCCGACCGCAACCAGCCCAGGATCTTCCGTAAGGCCGATGCGTTTCGCTGTATCGTGGACGCTCCTCCCTCAAAGGGGTCAACAAACAGAAACAGATCCTGCAGCTCGTGCACCCTTCTGAGCAGATGATTGGCCATGATCTTCACATCCGGCCGCCGCCTGCGCAGCACAGCGGCCATGATCAACCCCTCAAGTGCTCCGAAAGGGTGATTGGCCACCACGACCACCGGTCCCTTTGGTGGAATGCGCTCCAGCTCGCGCTCATCCAGGACAATGCCCACATGCAACACGCGAAGAGCCCGCTCCAAGAAATCCTCTTGCGGACGGCTTTCCCGGGCATGGTCCTGCCCGTCCACGATCTCAGCGTATTTTCGATTCAAATACCGCAAGGCCAGCATCTTCTCCAGAGAAGGCTTGACCAATCCGAACAACCTATTCGGCAGCGGACGCATGAAGGGAGACGGCAGGTCGATCAGGCAGTGCTGGGAAGTGGCGCTCATCGCAAGACATCCTCCGGCTGGAAAGGTTCAGGACAGCAGGACAACCACATGCCCTGTACACCAATCCAGACCAAAAGCATCACCGAAAGGTTACCGTCAGGTGAAGATTTGACGACAGCTTGGAATGTCACCCAATTTTCACAGACCTGTCATTATTGGTCACCTGCTGATCATCATCCCGTCATGTTTTCCGGTTACCTATTTCCGAACAGAATACGGGAGGTGATTATGGAACTGACGACCAAGGCTGATTTGCACGTTCACTCCAAGTACTCCAAGCGACCATCACAATGGGTTCTGCAGAAAATTGGCTGCTCGGAAAGCTACACCGAGCCGCTGCACATCTACCAGACCCTGCGAGACAAGGGCATGGACCTGATCACCATCACGGACCACAACACCATTGAAGGCAGTCTGGAAATCGCTCATCTGCCGGATACCTTTATCAGTGAGGAAATCACCGCCTACTTTCCCCATGACCGTTGCAAGGTGCATGTCCTGGCCTACAACATCACCGAAGACCAACACCGGGAAATCCAGAAGTACCGGGACAATGTTTTCGAACTGGCCGAATACCTGAACCAGGCAGATATACTCCACGCTCTGGCCCATCCGCTATTTTCGGTCAACGACAAGCTGACCACGGCCCACTTCGAACAACTGTTGCTTCTGTTCAAAATCTTCGAGATCAACGGCGCACGTGACGAGCATCTGAACACGAATTTACAACAAATCCTGGCTACGCTCACACCCGCGGACATCCGGCGACTGGAGAACATCCACGACCGGGCGGCCCTGATCAAGGAACCCTGGATCAAGCACCTCACCGGGGGCTCGGACGACCACAGTTCCCTGAACATCGCCCGGACGCACACGGTAATGACCGGAAAGCATGACCTGTCCGGCTTTCTCCAAGGCATCCGAGAAGGCCAGTCGTCCTTTGTCGGCAGGTCATCCTCACCCCAGACCCTGGCCCATAACCTCTACAGCATTGCCTACCAGTTCTATAAACAAAAATTTCAGCTCGGAAAGCACGTCAACAAGGACATCCTGCTCAAATTCGTCGATCGAAATCTGGACCCAGGCCATGAGGACGAAACCGGCCTGCTGGGTTCGCTGCACGCTCTCTGGTCACAACGGCTTCGTCCGAGAATCGGCGGCACATCCTGGCGTAATCCCCCGGAACAGCTTCAGGATCTGCTGCGTCACGAGACTGCCAAGCTGATTTGGAATGATCCCAAGCTGATGGACATCGTTCGTTCCGGTGACAGCAGCCAGGAAGGTCAGGACAAGGCCTGGTTTGCGTTTGTGAACCGTTCGGCCAACAAGGTTCTGAAGCATTCCGCTGATCACATGCTCCGCAAAATCTCCCAGGGCAGCATCTTCGACATCTTCCACTCCCTGGGTTCCGCGGGTGCATTGTACACCTTGTTGATGCCCTATTTCCTGTCCTATTCGCTCTTTGCCCACGATCGCAAATTCAGTGGAGACGTCCGGAAGGCGTTTGCCGCAACCAAGAACCTGCCTTTGACAGATGCCGACTCCGGACCACGGGTGGCTCACTTCACGGACACCTTCTACGAAGTCAACGGCGTGGCCCTGACCCTCCAGCAACAACTGTCCATGGCCCGCTCTTCCAGCAAGAACATGACCATCATCACCTGCGCCCCTGATGAAGCGGCTCCCTCAGCGGACGGGGTTCGCAACTTCGCCCCCATCGGCGTGTTCGAGTTGCCGGAATACCCGGAACTGAAGCTTTTCTATCCACCGCTGCTGGAAATGATGCACTTCTGTTTCGAAAACCAAATCAATCACATCCACACAGCTACTCCGGGCCCCATCGGCCTTGCCGCCTTGGCCCTGGCCAAGCTGATGCACTTGCCCATTTATGGCACCTATCACACCTCACTACCGCAATACACCCAGTACCTGACCCAGGACTCGGCCATGGAGGAACTGATGTGGCGGTTCACCCTGTGGTACTACGACCAGATGGACTTGGTCTTTGCTCCGTCCCATGCCACAGCCAACGAACTGATCGCCAAAGGCCTTCGACCGGACAAGGTACAGGTCTATCCCCGGGGTATTGATATCGACCGGTTTCATCCCTCCAAACGCAATGGATTCTATTCCAAGCGCCACCAACTCCGGAATGAAATCAAGCTGCTCTACGTTGGACGGGTTTCCAAGGAAAAGAACCTGCACATCCTGGAGGAAGCCTACCGGCGCCTCCAGGTTGAGGGCCGTGACGTGCGTCTGATCGTTGTCGGTGACGGGCCGTACCGGGAACAAATGGAGCACAATCTCAGCGGCACCCAGACAATATTTACCGGCTATCTGGACGGTGACGCCCTGGCCGAGGCCTATGCCTCGGCGGATATCTTCGTCTTCCCCAGCACCACGGACACCTTCGGCAATGTGGTCCTGGAGGCCCTGGCTTCCGGCCTGCCGGTGATCGTCTCCGCCGAGGGCGGTCCCCAGGAAAATGTTATCCCCCACCAAACCGGCATCATCGTCCCCGCCTCCACGCCGGAAGCCTACCATGCCGCCATAGCCGACCTTCTGGACGATCCATCCCTGCTGAAAACCATGAGCAACCAAGCCAGAAATTCCATGGAAAGCCGCTCCTTCGGAGCCTCTTTCGACCAGGTTTGGTCTTATTATGGGCAGACGGGCTAACTGCCGGGCTTCGCGAAGGTCATCACGTGGCCTCGCCCATGAAGTGAGCAGAGCACACCTTGCCCGAACAGCGCGTAATACATGAACAATCCGTTAACATCTTACCAGCGCATCACCAACAGACCGAGACAGATGACCAGTGTCCCGAGCAGACGCAGCAACCAATGTTACCGTTCTCCCAGGATGAAGATGGAAACCAGGCTGGCCAGGGCATTCGGGAAGCCATATACGGACACAACCAGAGAGATATTAACCAGATTTTGGAAAACATCGTTTACCTCGAACTGTTGCGCAGGGGATACACGGTGCGGATCGGAAAATCGAATGGAAAAGAGATCGACTTTGTGGCAGAAAAAGCGTCCCAGAAAATCTACATCCAGGTTGCGTACCTGATCCCTGACCAGACCGTGGCGGAGCGGGAATTCTCGTCACTTCTGACAATTCAGGATAATTTCCCCAAAATGGTCTTGAGTCTTGACAGATTTGACTTGAGCCGGGAAGGCATCATCCATAAAAACCTGATCGATTTTTTACTGGATCAGGGTTGGCCGGCGGAGTTGTCCCGGCCCGAGAATCTCGTGACAATGCCAATAACGAGGTGAGTGAGGCTCGACCTCTCTCCTGCAGGATAGCCGAGTGTTTCAAAAGTCCTTATCCACGGTCCGTTCAAAAATCCCAAGTGCAGCACGCAAAAAAAGCTCTCCACACAGGTGCTGTTGTCTCGGCGAGGAACACGCTAGCAGCAGAGGATTGTCCGCACAATGACAGCCCCCTCGTTCACCCTTCCACGGGACGCTTCCGGCTCTTCCCAGAACCTACGGATATCCAAAGGACCGGCCCCACTTCAGTGGGGATCGCAGGAAACGGACGATCTTATTCCATTCCTTGGCACACCTTTCAAAGGTACAAACCATGCCCAATCCTCTTCTGGAATCACGGGCGGGGTGGGTGCGCTTGTTCTGGCGAGAGGAGGGCCCCCGTTGCGTCCCGGAAGAAGTACGGGCCCGGTGTGCGGTGAGGGTAGGGATGAGATGGCTGACCACGGCGTCCCCCTGGCCCCGGGCGATTTCCTGTATCCCACCGATGGCGACCGCAAAAACAGGATTGAGCAGAGACGGAGCCAGAACGCCAATGGTCCGTGTTTTCTGCTGCCGCAGCATCCTTTCGATGGAGTTTGGCCGGAAGCGCATCCCGGTCATCGTTGTCTTCACGGTGTCACCTGGGCGCCGAAGGCCTGCACTTTATCCCGGCAATGGAAAGCCCGGATCCAGAGGGAAGGGCAATCCTTCTTGTCGGCAATGAGGTCAGCGGCACCACAATCATTTTTGCAGTGCACCCATAAACAACTTCAGGCCGCCATGTTGATTTGATCCTGCAGCCGAGAATATCAAACCTTACCAGCGCATTACCAGCAGACCGAGACAGATCACCATTGCCCCGAGCAGGCGCAGCACCCAGTGTTGCCGTTCTCGCAGAATGAAGATGGAAACCAGGCTGGCCAGGACGATCCCGGCATTGGTGTAGGCCACGGCTTCCGCCGAGGGCATGAAGCGCATGGCATGGATGACGAGCACGTAAGCCGTCCCGACGCTCAGACCCCCGAAAAGCAACGTGACCGGACTGATGCACTGCCGGGGAATTACCCGGCCGGTTTTCCGATACAAGTCCAAGCTGATGCCCACCCATGCCGCGGTATAGCCGAAGGTAATGAAGCCCAGCAGGCCCGCGAAACTGGTGATTGATGCCGTTGCGGCCTTGTCACTCAGGGAATAGATGCTCGTGGCGAACATGGCCAGAAGCATCCAGGGCAGAGCAGCGCTATCCCGACAGTTTCGCGCGCTGGTGGCCATGACCAGCAATCCGAGCACGCTGGTCACGATCCCTGTCCAGGTCAGCACCCCGAATGCCTCGCCAAGGAACAGTGAACTCCAGACGGCGATGAAGAGTGGCGAACTCCGGACAACCGGATAGACCAGGGCCACCGGAGCATGCTCATAGGCCCGACGCAGACCAAGGAAATAGACCATGTTCGCCGTGGCCGAGGTTGCCAACAGGGCGACGAAGGCGGATGTCCAGGCGACCTCTGACAGCAGTGCGGACACACCCAAGGGCCCGAGCAGGAGAATGTGCGCAAGCAGAATCCACCAGAGAGCGCAGGCCTCCTGGGGCTGTGTGCGGACCATCAGGTTCCAGATCACGTGCAGCAATACCGATCCGGCCAGGGCCAGCCCCGCTTCAGGAAGCATTTCGCCGGGCAGTTGTGAAGCTGTACTTGAGCAGAAGAAGAGGAACCATTTCGGTCCGACGGAAAGTCATCCGCTTCCCGGAGGGGAATCGATTTCCCGCAAGATGGCCGCCACGAGCTGCTCACCAGCCTCCGCAACCAGGCCGTCATTGGAGAGGACCACAGCACCTTCCACGAAGCCGACTGAAAATCGGATATCGCGTTCCAGGCGCTCCTGAATCTGCTCGGCGTTTTCCCGGCCACGGGCCATTAGCCTGGTTCGGATGGTATCCTCACCGGCGGCGATCCAGATCAGCCGCAAGTCGGGATGGCTCTTGTGCGCCTGAGGAAGATAGGCTCTTGAGCCATTGACCACCACGCTTATCCCCTTGGCCAGCCAACAGTCGATCTCAATTCCGACTCCGTAGGCTGTCCCGTGGGAATGCCAGCTCATCGCGAACAGGCCGGTGCGGTGGCGCATCTCGAACTCCCCGCCCGTCAAGGCGATATGATTCTCGCCACCGGCATCCGCGGGGCGGGTGATATACCTGTGCGCAAAGGCGATCCGGCCGGCACCGTCCAGCCGCTGCCGGGCATAATCAAGCAGGGTATCCTTGCCGGAACCCGAGGGGCCGACAACATAGATCAGCTGGCCGCTAACCATGACAAAACGACGCCGTGAACACACAGCGCCCTTCGCTCCAGACCCGTTCCACCAGGGGTTGTCCTCCGACCTCCCGTACCGCGATCAGATCGGCGCGCTGGTTCGCGGCTAAGATTCCCCGATCATGAAGTCCCGCGGCAACGGCTGGATGCCGCGTGACGAGCTTCACAGCCTCATGCAGAGGCATTTCAGCCTGTTCCCGAAGCTTGAAAACGGCTGCAAGCAGGGCCCCAGGCGCATAATCCGCGCAGAGAACATCCGCGACGCCCTCCAGGACCGCGTCCAAGGCGCGCATGCATCCGGAATGGGAGCAGCCGCGCAAAATGTTCGGGGCGCCGAACAGGGTCCGCAGCCCTTGAGCCTTGGCTGCCCGGGCAGTGTCGATGTTCACGGGAAACTCGGAAATCGTGGCCCCCAGGCTCTGCATCAGCTCGATCTTTTCCGGATTGTCGTCGTCATGGCTGGCCAGAGCAACATTATGCTTGCGGGCATCCTCGGCCAGGCCGCGAATCCGTGCCAAAGCACCTTTGGCATTGACCAGCTTGGACTCCAGTAAATCGTCCAGTTCCTGCTCGGACTGCTTGTAGGTCTTGGCCAAAAAACGGCGATAGGCCTCAACGTCCCGGTAACTGCCCTGTCCCGGCGTATGATCCATGAACGACAAGAGATCCAGCTCATTTCGCTCCATCATCTCCAGAAGCAGTTCCGGAGCCTCGGTGTCCGTGACCTCGTAACGGGCATGGGTCAGGTTATCCACGAGCGCGCACCGGTTCCACTCATGCACGGCCCGGAGCACCTGTGCCGCCACCGTGTTGTTGCGCACGCCGAGTTCCGCCTGGGCAAAGGACAGGGAGTGAAAGACCGTGGTGATTCCGGCCGCGGCGTTGCGCTTGTCGGCCTGGGCGCAAGCGTGGTCCAGGGGGAAGTAGACGTTGGGCCGCGGTTCCACGTCTTTCTCCAGCGCATCGCAGTGCAGATCGACCATGCCGGGCATCAACACCCGCCCTTCAAGGTCGATTTCACGAGCCCCGTTGCCCGAAAGGGGTTCCACGGCACTGATGAACCCGTCCTCCACCAGAATTGCCCCGTCAGCAAGAGTTTCCTGGTCCAAAACCAGTTGGGCCCGGGTAATATAAAAGCTGTTTTTCGGCATGAAATGCTCCATTTTCTCGATATCAAATCAGAAATGAGGGCCCCGCCGGAGGCTCAGAGTTAGCGGTATTGCACACAATACCGGCTATCCGGTGCGTCGCACCGAACACCGAGCACATCGCAGGACGAAAAAATCAGCACACGCAGTCCGGACTTCTCTCCTTCCCCGGAGCATCCGCTTGTCCCGGCATCGTGAAAATCCGGTCGGCCACGGCACTTCGGACCTGCTCATCGTGAAAAATGCCCACCACCGCGGTTCCCGTGGCCTTGGCCTCCAGGATCATCCGGATCACTACGTCCCGATTTTCTGCATCCAGGGAGGCCGTGGGCTCATCCAAAAGCAAAACCGGACATTCCCGGGCAAAGCCCCTGGCGATATTCACCCGTTGCTGTTCCCCTCCGGAAAAGGTCTTGGGGGCCAACGACCACAGGTGGGGTCCAATATTCAACCGAGACAGAATTGCTTGGGCTGTTTGACGGGCCAAGTCCCTGCTCCGCCCGTTGAACTGGGCCGCCTCGGTGACGATATCCACGGCACTGACACGGGGAATGACACGGAGAAACTGGCTGACATAGGCAATGGTTCCGCGACGGACGTGTTGGATCCATCGCGGTGGTGCCGAAGCCAGGTCGATATATGCATTTTCGTGCAACACGAAGATACTGCCCATGTCCGGCTTGTAATTGCCGTACAGGGAACGCAGCAGAGAGGACTTGCCGGTGCCGCTGGCCCCGGCCAGGGCCAAGCATTCCCCGGCGGCAACCTGCAGATCCAGATCCTGGAACACATTGATCCGCACTCCACCCTGGTGATGCAGGACAAAGGACTTGCCCAGCCCCTGAACACGAATTCGCAGCAATGCCATAGTTGTGGTCATTACGCCTCCAGAATCGACGCAACCAGCAGTTGCGTATACGGGTGGTGAGGATCATCCAGAACCTGGTCCGTCAACCCGCTCTCCACAACCCGTCCGCACTGCATCACCAGCAGCCGGTCCGCCAGGAGTCGGGCCACGCCCAGGTCGTGGGTCACCAGGATCACGGCCAGATGCAGCTCGGAACACAGCGAGCGCAACAGGTCCAGCAGACGAGCCTGCACCGAGACGTCCAGACCGCCGGTGGGCTCGTCCATGAACATCAACCTGGGCTTGGTCACCAGATTCCGGGCGATCTGCAGGCGCTGCTGCATGCCCCCGGAAAAGTGCAGGGGGAGGTCGTCGATCCGATCGCCATTAATTTCGACCTTGCGCATCCAGGTCAGGGCCTCATCCCGGATAGCCCCGTAGTTGCGCTGCCCCAGGCTCATCAGCCGCTCCCCAATGTTCGCCCCGGCACTGACGCCCAGACGCAATCCGTCCCGAGGATTTTGGTGCACCAGCCCCCACTCCGTGCGGTGCAGCTGGCGCAGGACATGCTCGGGGGAGGTAAAGACATCCATCTCGCCAAACGTCGGCGAACAATAGCTGGTGCGGCCATTGTCGGCACGGATTCCCGCGCTCAGACAGCGCAATAAAGTGGTTTTTCCGGAGCCGGACTCTCCAACAATGGCCAGGACCTCCCCGGGCCAGAGCATAAAGGAAATGTCCCGGCAGGCCGGTGTTCCATTAAAGGATTTGCCCACATCCTCGACAATCAGCAACGGATTGTCATCCACGCCCGGAGAGCATGGCTTGCTTGATGCCGTTTTCCGCTCCGTCTCTGCGTCCGGATCTGATTGTTCCGGCACGACTGGATATGGCGCTTCCTTGTTGATCAACTGGCTCACGCCTTCACCTCCCGTGTTTCCCGGCCATTCTCCGGGACAACCGCGGTTGGTCCGGAGTCTTCGGTCTCCCGACGGGAGCGGCAATAATCGCTGTCCGAGCAGACGAACATCCGCTTGCCGCGGTCATCGAGAATGATCTCGTCCAGATAGCTGTTCCGGGAGCCGCACAGACCGCAACTTTCCACCCACCTTTGGATTGCAAAGGGATGGTCCTCGAAATCCAGGCTTCTGACCTCTGTGTAGGGCGGGATGGCATAGACCCGGCGCTCCCGTCCGGCTCCGAAGATCTGCAGGGCCGGGCAGTCGTCCATTTTCGGGTTGTCGAACTTGGGAATAGGCGAGGGGCTCATCACGTACCGGCCCGCCACGCGCACTGGATAATCGAAGCTGGTCACGATCCGGCCGTGGCGGGCGATGTCCTCATAAAGCTTGACGTGCATCACGCCGTACTCCTCCTGGGCATGCATCTTCCGGGATTCCGTTTCCCGGGGCTCCAGCCAGCGCAAGGGCTCGGGCAGAGGGACCTGATAGACGAGAATCTGGTCTTCCCGGAGCGGCGTCTCCGGGATGCGATGCCGGGTCTGGATGATGGTGGCCTCTGCAGTGCGTTCCGTGGTCCGCACCCCGGCTGTCCGCTGGAAGAACTTGCGGATGGATACCGCGTTGGTCGTATCGTCGGCCCCCTGATCAATGACCTTGAGCACATCGTCCCGGCCCAACAGGGCCGCGGTCAACTGGATGCCTCCCGTACCCCAGCCAAAGGGCATGGGCATCTCCCGGCCAGCAAAGGGGACCTGGTATCCCGGGATGGCCACGGCCTTGAGGATTGCCCGGCGGACCATCCGCTTGGTCTGCTCGTCCAGGTAGGCGAAATTATAGCCGTCGCCGGAATGCCGTGTCGTCTTGTCCGTGCCGCTCATAATGACCCTTCCTCCCCGTCGTCCTGCCCCTTTGCCGCATGAGCGGCCCGCAACCGCCGGACGATTTCCAGTTCCGCCTGGAAGTCCACGTAATGCGGCAGCTTGAGATGCTGCACAAAGCCCGAGGCCTCCACGTTGTCGCCATGGCTGAGGACGAACTCCTGGTCCTGGGCCGGGCCCTTGACGTCCTCGCCGAACTCGTCGTGCCGCAGGGCCCGGTCCACCAGGGCCATGGACATTGCCTTGCGCTCGCAATTGCCGAAGGCCAGGCCATATCCCTGGGAGAAATGGGCCGGACGATGGGTATCGCCGGAATATTTCCCGAGCATCTGACATTCCGTGAGCAGAATTTCGCCTATGCACACTGCAAACCCCAGCTCTTCGGGCACAATCTCAACCTCAACTCGTCCCACACGGATTTCACCGGCAAAAGGATGCATCGAGCCATAGCCGCGTTGGGTCGAGTAGCCCAGAGCCAGGACAAACCCCTCGTCTGCCCGAGCCAGGCTTTGCAATCGCTGATCCCGAGTCGCCGGAAAGGTCAGCGGGTCCCTGGTGATATCCTTGGGTGCGCCGTCATGACCCTGTTGTTCTTCAATCAGGCCCTCGCCGCGCAGGAGTTCGGCAATCGAAGGCATTTCCTTGCTTCCAGGCTCCCCGAGTGGAAGTGTATCCGCTGTCCGCGAGTCTTGCGGAGCCAGACCCGTCACCATTGGCGACGACCCTTCGGCATCCAAGTTGTCATCCGGTGCCTGCTCAGCTTCCTGTCCGGGCGCCTGCCCAAGAGGCTCTTTGGACGCCTGCGCAGGAGCCTGTTCAGGGCAGTCCAGCAGCTGGAAATCAAGCAAGCGGTGCGTATAGTCGAACGTCGGCCCAAGTAACTGCCCGCCGGGCAACTCCTTGAAGCAGCTGGAAATTCGGCGTTGGACACGCATCTTTCCGGTTTCCACCGGTGTGCTCACTCCAAAGCGCGGCAGGGTCGTCCGATAGGCCCGCACCAGAAATATTGCTTCCACCAGGTCGCCCTGGGCCTGCTTGACCGCCAAGGCAGCCAGATCGGGGTCATACAAGGAACCTTCACTCGTCACGCGATCCACGGCCAAGCTCAATTGCTCGCGAATCTGCTTTACACTGATTTCCGGGATATCCGGACTGCCACGACGTGCCGCATCCAGAAGTTGGTGGGCATTTTCAATGGCTTTCTCCCCGCCCTTGACCGCTACGTACACAAGACCTCCCTCACCATGACGGATCGTGGCAAACAGACCATTTCTCCGTCGCCGACAAAAATGAAATCCACACCCTGGGGAAACATGGCGCTGTTTGCTGCCACGTATTTCCAGAACCCCGGGAGCGTGCCCGCAACCCGGATTACCGCCTGATCTCTGACCCCGGGCCCCTGAATCATCGATCCATTACCCGTTTCCAGGGACTCCGCGACAACCACGATCGTTGCGGAACGGTCCGGATACTCAGGAAGCCCCGGATTAAATTTCCCCAACATTTCCGGATTTATATCCGCATGAACCAGCCCGAATACCGCCTCACTCGGCTGCTCCACGACCGGACATCCGCAATGAAAGGTCAGAAACTCCCTGAGCACCGCCTTACGGTGATCGTCGCTGAGCCAGATCGGCGTATCAAAATCAGCCAGGGAGAGCAGAACCGACAGGGCCGCATCAGGAAAACCATGAAAAACCTCAGGTTGAACAGGAACCGACAAACGTTTTCCCGGTCGGGACATGGCCTCAAGCAGCACCCGAAACGTGGCCTGGGCATCGTGCACCGGAGAGGAAAAGCCCGCGGGAATACCGCCGGGCCCGGCCAAATTATTCATGACCGTCCTCACCTCGTACCAGGGTAAAAAAATCCACCGCTGTGGTCCGCGTGGCCGTGTCCTGCTCCACCCGCCTCGTACGCAACTTGCTTTCCAGGGGGGCAATCAGCTTGGTCTCCAGTTCCGGTCCGGTCTTCTCGTCCTGAAGCATGGCATCGAAATAGGCCGCGAGTTCGGCATGCTCCCGTGATCTTCCTGCCACGAATCCATATCCCACCAGCCCCGTCACCGTGCGCACCACACAGCGGGATACCGTCATCTCCCCAAGATTGAAGGCCGCACCATCCCCGCTGATCCGTCCCCGGATCATGACCAGCCCGACCTCCGGAGCCCGCAAAAAAGAATACTCGGGACCGGGAAATTGCCCGGCAAAGTGCCGCAAATCATCTCGATCGCTCAGTGCCAATGTGCGCATCCACACCTTGCGCTTTTCGTTATCCATGACTATCTCTTACCTCGATTCTTGTTGATTCTGAAAGCAACTTTTCCAATCCTTGCAATTTCGGCATGTACTGTAAATTCCGAAATCCAGCTTCCGAGACGATCCATGACCACACCTCTGGAACACGGGACCGGAGTCGCCCTTTGGCGACAGATCCAGCAAATTCTTGCATCGGAAATCCAGGAACAGCGTTTCCTCCCGGGTAGCAAACTGCCCACGGAGCATACCCTGGCCGCACGATTCGCCGTGAACCGGCATACGGTCCGCCGGGCCCTCTCCGAGCTGGAAAGCCAGGGGCTTGTGGTCATCGAACAGGGCAGAGGGGCGTTTGTGACCAGCCGGATGGTCCGCTACCACCTTCAGGAACGGGTTCGCTTCACCCAGAACCTGCTCAAGCAGAGCATCGCCCCCCAGGGCCGTCTGCTCGAGGCATCGGTCATTCCCGCGGAACAGGATGTCCGTGAGGCCCTCCGTTTGCCTCCCAAAACAATGGTGAATCGGCTGGTCATCCTACGCGGTACGGACGAACTGCCGTTGAATCTTTGCACGTCGTATTTTCCCCACGATCGGTTTCCCAACCTGATCCCGGCCTACAAGGCCGCCTTCTCCGTCACCAAGGCCCTGCAGGCCTGCGGCCTTGACGATTTCATCCGTTTGTCCACCCGGCTCACGGCCCGGATGCCCACGGCCCACGAAGCCCGCCTTCTCCAGCAACCCCGCAGCAAGCCGGTGATGGTCAGTGAGGTGATCAACACTGACCTGCACGACGTTCCCGTGGAGTTGGGGATCGCCCGCTGGGCTGCGGAGCGCGTCGAGTTCTTCGTCCAGCAGGAAACGGGGTAATCCGGCATGACGTTTGCGATCGCCAAATAAGCTCGCTCCCCTTGCCGCAGTGGAAACAGGATACTGTTCTTCTGTTGCGATCGTGTGACAAAACAGGTGGCAGGACAGTCGGATTCCATAGACAAATCAAGCTGTTGTCGTGTCTTTGCCAACGTGGTGCACCATTTTCTAGACAATTTTTTTGCGCAGATAAGTGGACAGGTAATCCACAGCCAGGATGACCGCGAAGATCAGCAGGATAATCGCTATGGCCTGCGGCCAGTTGTACATCCGCATGCTGATGGTCAATTCAAAGCCGATCCCGCCAGCCCCGACAATACCCAAAACCGTTGACGCCCGGACGTTGCGATCCAGAACGTAGAGATTGTAGTTGTTGAACAGGGGCAGGACCTGGGGAACCACGGCATGGCCGATGCGCTGCAACGGATGCGCTCCGGTGGCGTCAATGGCTTCCACAACTCGTGGATCGATATTTTCAATCGCTTCAGCGTAAAATTTGCCTAAAAAACCGATGGAACTGAGCATCAGGGCTACGACACCGGCAAACGGACCCAGACCAACCGCGACCACGAAAAACAAGGCAAAGAGAATATCCGGCATTGCTCGTAAAAAAGTCGTGACCCCGCTCATTGCCCAGGTTACCAGTCGAAAACGCATGATGTTGCGCGCCGCCAGGATGCCGATGACGATGGAAGCCAGGACCGCCAATACCGTTCCGGCAATGGCCATGCCCAGAGTTTCCACCATCAGCCCCAGATACTTCGGCGTTTCGCTGAAATCCGGAGGAATCATGTTCAGGATGATCTCCGCGATCACCGGCAAGCCCCGTAAAAGCCCCCCCAGCTGGCCAAAAACATTGGGCAGTGAGACGCCGAGCAAGACAAACAACCCACCGAGGATCGGCCAGTCCCAGCGACGGTTCTGCCTCGAGAGAAACGTCCCCTTGATTGTTTCCTGACGGACATAGGCGGAGATCCGGTCGATAACCAGAACGACCAGAAAAATGATGATGATCATTGCCGCGACCTGATCGTACTGAAACTGGCGCATCCGCCGGAATAGTTCCAGTCCGATTCCTCCTGCACCGACGATGCCCACCGCCACTGTCACCCGGATATTATGATCAAGAATGAACAGGGTGTATCCGCTGAACAGGGTGGTCAGCTGAGGCAGGATGGAATGGCGAATGACGTGAATGAACAGCGATCCCGTGGAACTTACTGCCTCCACGGGCTTGCGGTCCACGTTTTCAATAGCCTCGGAAAAAAACTTGCTGGCCAACCCCACGGTATGAATCATGATGGCGATGATACCTGGGAGATTGCCGATCCCAACGGCCGCGACAAGAATCAGAGCGTAGACCAACTCCGGAATAGACCTGGTCAAGGTGACCAGGCTCTTGAAAAAAGCGTATATCCACTTCGAGGGCGAGGTGTTCGTCGCTGCCAGAAAGCCGATGGGCAGGGAAATCAGCGTTCCGAGAAACGTTCCCCAGACCCCGATGACGATGGTTTCCCACATCAGGGAAAGGTAACGCCGCCAGAACGTGAAATTGGGCGGGGTCATCTCCAGGAGCATGTCGCCCATCATCGGCAGCCCTTTGGACAATGCACCAAAGCTGAAGGCCGAAACATTAAACGCGTAAATCAAGGTAGCCAGACAAAAAACCGGCAAGAGGACTTTTTTCGCAAATGCTCGCAAATGATTGCTCATGTTCTCCTCAAAAATGGCTTCGCCCTTCCCGCCGCGGGACGGACAAAGGGCGAAGCGATGAGGTTCGAAGAAGTGGATATTTTCTGGTTTTAGGCCGCGACGGCCAGTTCTTCCTCGAACTGTCCTCCATAGATGCTTTCCAGAGCCTCCTGCTTTTCAAGCAGCAGCGGATCGCCATCAAAGGCGACCTGACCATCTTTCATGGCGATGACCCGTGAAAAATAGTCCTTGACCATGTGGAAATGGTGGATGACCGTGACCACGGTAATGTTGCGCTCCTGGTTTACCTTGTGCAGGAGGTCCAGGATTCGCTGCGA
Organism: Desulfovibrionales bacterium; assembly: GCA_007693505.1. GTDB lineage: Bacteria > Desulfobacterota > Desulfovibrionia > Desulfovibrionales > Desulfonatronaceae > Desulfonatronum. Next base: position 121,995 of record REDL01000082.1, read on the forward strand.
GGTCTTGGGGTCGAGATTGGCAATGGGTTCGTCCGCAAGCAAGACGGTGGGATCCTGCATCAGGGCGCGGGCTATGGCCACCCGCTGTTTCTGCCCCCCGGATATCATGTCCACACGGGCTCCGGCCTTGTCCTTGAGTCCGACAAAGTCCAGGATCTCCATGGCTTTCTTCCGATCACTCTTGCTGAAATACCCAATGGCCGAAAGGATTATATCCAACGCCTTGTCCTTGGAGCCCAGCGTGCCAGTGAGGACGTTGTGCATCGCGCTGGTCCGTTCCACGAGGTTGAACAACTGGTAGATCATGCCCACGTTCTTGCGCAGCTGCCGCAGATTTCCAAGGTTGGCATAATCCACCCTCTGCTCATTGACATAGACATTACCCGCGCTGGGAACGACAAACCCGTTGACCGTGCGGATCAAGGTCGTCTTGCCGCCTCCAGAGGCCCCGATAACCGCCACGAATTCTCCTTCGTTGATGGTCAGGTTCACCCCTTTCAGAACAAGTTCGTTGCCGAAACGCTTCTGGATATTTTCAAATCGAATCATGGGTCGCATGGTCGTTCTCCTAGAGTCGATCCAACAACTCTTTGATTTCCACAATGATCTGGTAGTCCTCCTCGGTCACGATCTGATAGCCCTTGTAGGTCTCCCCCTGGGTTCGGGCGATTTCTTGAGGCATGTCCGCAAAGGCCTGCTGGATTTTCTTGATGATTTCCGGATCAAGGTCGCGCCGGAAGGCGATGGGTGACTCCGGAATCGGGCTGGACCTGAAGATCTTGACATTTGTTTCCGGCGAGATGGTTCCTGCGCTGATCATCTCATGGTAGCGCTTGTCCCAGACTGCTGCGATGTCGATGGTGCCCTGACGAATCATCATCTGCCCTGCATCATGGCTGCCGGAGAAGCCAACCCGGCTGAACCAGTCCTCGGGCTCGCCGCCGTTGGTGCCTTGATGGATGTTGAAGCGGGGAACGGCGAAGCCAGATGTGGAAGCCGGATCGGTGAAGGTGAAGGAGAACTGCCTCTTGTGCGGCTCAAGACGGCGGAACAATTCCTGAATGCCTTCCTTGCCCTCCAACGGTTCGGTGATATTCAAGACCCTGGCCACCTCCGGCGAGGAGATGAAATAGGAACGATAGCTGACGCTGCCGTCATCATGCATTGCCACGGCGACGGGCACGGCATTGGCACGTTCCGCGGCCAGGACATAGGAAAACGGCCCAAACCAGGCCATGTGGATCTGTCCGGCGCGCATGGCTTCGACCACACCCGTATAGTCTGTTGCGAAAAACACCCTGATCGGTCGTCCCAATCGCTCGGAAAGGTAGTCGGTCAAGGGCTTCTGCCGCTCCAGGGCAATGGACGGATCTTCTGCCGGGACAATGCCCATCACGATGGTATCCGTGGGGACAAGGTCACCGAGGCGGGCACGATGCTGTGCGGAGGACGTGCCGGCGGATACAATCAGCAGGCAGATTGCAACCATGAACACGGAACAAACGGTGCGATACATCCTTGACGTTTTTTTCCCCTTGGTCCCCAAGATTTTTTTCTCCCAGGCTTTCCCTTCCGAGTACTTCTGAATCACAGACATGCACCTCTCCTTTTCATCATTGTAATGATCGTTAACGACAGATTATGCTTGACGATCCTGATTAAGAGCAAAAACACCTTTGCCATCACTTTGCCCCACATCGAGGCAAGCGAACGATAGAAGCATCCTGTTACGGTTCGATGGCATTTACATGGCATTCACTGTGACGGCGGTAGACAAGCTGCATGGTTGTCTAAAAAAGCAAAAAATAAATTGACCAAAAAAATGAACTTCATTATCAAAATCTATCGGATAGTTGCCTCTTCCGAATGAAACGCCCCCCTGCATCAGCATCCCGCAAAGTTCACCGTAGTTTCATGAAAATGTAACGCTCCTGTCATACTCTTCGCCGATTTTCGCGATAGTTGTTCCTGAAGTGTGAAATACTGTCATGGACAAGGAACATTACTTCAACCAGGTTCAACAACTTAGCGATCATATTGGCCATTGCCATGATGTTGAGTCACGAAGATCAGGTTAGATTTGATGCGAAACAGAGATCCTGATGCGGATGAGCATCACCAGGCCAGGATTGCCTGGATGTACTTCAATGACGAGATGACCCAAGCGGACATAGCCCAGCAATTGAACATGACCAGGGCCAGGGTGAACCGGATTCTGCAGGCTCTTCGGGATAACGGCCTGGTTCAGGTGGTCATTCATTCCCAGTTGGCCTCCTGTGTGGCCCTGGAGCGACATCTGGAGAAAGCCTACCACCTGAAACGGTGCATTATCGTCCCCACGCCGCGAGACGAAGAGCGGTTGCATGTCACGCTGGGCCGTGCTGCCGGCCAGTATCTATCCAGGATCATTCATTCCAGACAAACCCTATGTTTGGGCTGGGGAAAAACAGTGGATGCCTCGATTACGGGGTTGATGGTCAATGGGTTGGAGAATGTCCGGATCGTCTCACTGTTCGGTGGTTTGGCGCGGGATTTCGTCGGCAATCCAGGCACGATAGCCGCAAAGGCGTCCGCCAAATTGAGTGCTGGTGAATGCTGGTGCATCCCGGCTCCCATGTATGTTGACTCGCCGGAGCTCCGAGACTTGCTGGCCAGACAGGAAATGTTCCGGAGTCTCTTCGCCAAGGTTGGGCAGGCGGAAACTGCCTTGATCGGTGCCGGCGATCTGACATTGCGCTCTTCCAACCTGCTTTCCGGAGCCGTCAATGAGGCCGACTGGAGTACCTTGTTGCAAGCCGGAGCCGTGGGCGAAATATATGGACGTTTTCTGGATGCGTCCGGAAGGGTGGTTGCCCACACGTTGAACAATCGGTTTACCGGCCCGAACTTTTCGGCCCTTCGCCGCATCCGACATGTTGTACTGGTTGCCGGCGGACGGCGAAAAGCCGCCATTTTGCGGGCGGCCCTGAGCAAGGGTTATGCCCATGTATTTGTTTCCGACGAAGAAACCGCCACGGCACTGGTCCGTAGTGATGCCTTTCCATTACCGTCCAGGGATACCCATTCCCCGCATACCCCGTACACTTCCCAAATCCTCGAGGAGTCTCGAGCATGAAACAGCGGTTCATGGACCAGGAATCAAGAGCACCACTCCCCAAGAATTACTTCATCGACACCAACGTCCTGCTGGACGACCCGGAAAGCATTCTCGTGCTGCGCAACGGCCTGGAGAACAATATTTTTCTTCCCCACACCGTCCTGGAGGAACTGGACAAACACAAAACCGATAACCGGCTGGGACATCAGGCCCAGCAAGCCCTGTCCTACCTGCTTGAACACAAGGATGAATTCGATTTGTTGGCCCGGAGCCGCGAAGACCAAGGGACATCCTGTCTCGGTGACAACAGAATTCTCGACGAAATCCTGTCCGCTGCCGTGGATTCGCCGATTCTGGTGACCAACGACAAGACCATGCGGATCAAGGCGCATAAACTGGGCATGAAAAGTGAGCCATACTTTCGTGCCAATCCATTCTATCAAAACGAATCCCAGAAATACACCGGATTCATTGCCGAAGGAGATGACATCGTCGCCAACTCCTTTTCCTGGGAGAACGGCAAGCCCATATTCAACCGTCCGGATGAACGCCGGATGATCAGTCATCAGCACAAGGTCTGGAATGTCTCGCCCCGCAATGTTTACCAGAACCTGGCCATGGAATTGCTGCTTTCTCCGGACATTGACTTGGTCACTCTGGAATCCGAGGCTGGCTTCGGAAAAACCTTTTTGTCCCTGGCTGCCGCGCTGCACCTGGTCTTGAACGAAAAACGCCACCACAAGATCTATATCGTCAAGCCATATGTGGAAATTGGTCGCTCCATGGGCTACCTGCCTGGAGCGGTCAGCGAAAAAATGGCCCCCTACGTCCGCAACATCCGGGACCTGATCCTCAAGCTCCACACCATTCGACCGGCGAACAAGCTGTTTGTCGATGCCGAAGCCCCTGTTCCCGAGTTCGACATCAAGCGCCTGGAAATCCTGCCCCTGGCCTTCATTCGCGGCATGAACATCGAGGACGCCGTTGTCATCGTGGACGAGGCCCAGAACTTGTCCCGCCTGGAAGCCAGGGCCTTGTTGTCCCGGATGTGCGGCAACACGAAGGTGTTCATGATGGGCGATTCCCGGCAGGTGGATGCGCCGTACAACACGGAATTCAACAACGCCCTGAACTGGACCGTGCGCAAGCTCAAAGGCATGGACCGCTACGCCCATCTGGTCCTCAAGGGTGTCAACTCTCGTGGCCCCATCGCGGACATGGTCCTGGCTTCCAGCCTTTAACGACTCTGGCTCACGGCCAAAGTCCAACCCCTTGCGCAGAGGATACACTGTGCGGCTCGGGAAATCGAACGGCAAGGAGAACGACTTTGTCTCCCAAAAAGCGTCGCAAAGAATCTACATCCAGGCCGTATACCTGACCAGGCCATCGCTGAACGAGAATTCTCCTCCCTTCCAGCTGTTCAGGACAATTTTCCCAAATTGGTCCTGAGCCTCGACAGATTTGAGTTGAGCCGGGAAGGCATCATCCATAAAAAACTCATCGACTTTTTCCTGGATCAGGATTGGCCGGCGTAGCTGTCTCGCTCCGCGAACCTTCCGACACCCAGAATCCACCAAGCTCAAAATGGGCCATCTGCTGTATTGACGCTTGTAACGTTACAGGTTGCACTTGGGCCATGATCAAGAGCTTTCGCCATCGCGGCCTGGAACGCTACTTCCTGACGGGTAGCAGCTCCGGTATTCAGGCCAGGCATGAAAAACGAATCCGCTTGATTCTTGCCCGATTGAATGTACCCACCAGCCCGCGGGATATGAACCTGCCCGGACTTCGTTTGCATGAACTGACCGGCAACCGAAAGGGAACGTGGTCGGTGAGCGTAAGCGGAAATTGGCGCATCACCTATCAGCTTGAGGGCGAAGATGCGATTGTCGTTGATTACGAAGATTATCGGCGAGGACGATGATGAGAATGCATAACCCACCCCACCCCGGCGAGGTTCTGCGCGAGCTGTGCATTGAGCCGCTCGGAATATCGGTTACGGATGCCGCGCATGCCCTTGGCGTGAGCCGAAAAACGCTTTCCGCGATCCTGAACGGCCGTTCCGGAATCAGCCCGGAAATGGCGCTTCGTTTGGCCAAAGCCTTTGATACCACCCCGGAGAGTTGGCTGAATCACCAGACGCAGTATGACCTCTGGGAAGTTGAGCAGCAGGCCAAGGATCTCAAGGTTCGAAGGCTATTGGCGGCATAACCGGCGGGCGCGGCGGTGTGCAGCCTGAAAAGAAAAAATCGCTTGACCTAACCGAAGCGAGAGTGGCTTGCGACGACTACCCGCCCTGATTTCATTTCGCGACAGACGGCTGACTCATCCTCAATGACACGGAGGTGCGTCGTGGCCGCTCCTTCTCCAGCCAGGAAGGGTAGGCATGCAACACGGGCACGTCCGGCCACGGCCCAGTCCAGGCCGGGCAGTTCTTCAGGCTGCAACTAGGCCGCTTGGTCATGCACGGTCAACGTGAATTGGCTCGATCCAGCAGTGCGGATGTAGGGATGCAGGGTCACCCCGAAAAAGGGGTAGCGATGGCTCATCGGAGGAAGAGCCGTGTGGATCGTCACGGCCATATCCAGTTCCTCTTGGACTTCCCGAAGCAGACAGGTCCGCGGGTCCTCCTTCGGATCGATCTTGCCCCCTGGAAATTCCCACTTTAAGGGCAGCCGCATGGACAGGCCCCGCCGGGCCGCCAAGACCAGACCGCCATGCTCGATGATAGCGCAGGAGACTTGGGTGTGGTTGCTTTTTCCGTGTCGCACCCGGTCACGCATCATCGCCGGGTTTCGTTGACGAGACGGGTATCCCGGTTGGTCCAGTGGCCAAACCTGCGCAACAGTTCTTTCACGACAAGCTCCCTGTTCAGCCCTTCACCCCATTTCGGGCACATCCCCAAGACCATATCGATTTTTTCCGAAATCAAATCGGAGTTGATTGTTGACTTATCCTCCTCGTCGAGCAGAAGTTCCTGGGTGATCTTGACAACCTTCAGTCCGTGATCGGAAATTGTGCCGTTCATTGACCATCTCCTCGAGGGTTACGCTTCAAATCCTGAATTCCGCCCTCTTCGGACCAAAGGGGGGGGGGGAATCAGTCAGTTGATGATCAGGACATCGTAGCCAACTTGAGCCACGTTCGAAATAGCCTGAACATCCTGGCCAGGGTCAAAAAGGACGGATTCAATTCTGTCGGGTCCTAACTGCACAGGTTCGCAGAGACCGAGCCACTGCCAAAAATCATCTCCGTTATGAAAATCCGACCACAGGACCATTCAGTTATCTTTAGAGCTGGTTAGATCTTACCGGAACCGCTGGGGCCGATCAAGCAGAAGCCCCGGTTTGGACGCGTTCCGTTTGAAACATCCAAAACGCAGCGCTTTCATCCTCCCCGGCCACGCTGCCCTTCCTCCCAGGCATAACGAAATCGCCACACATCCTCCATCTTTCCGTAACATTGACCGGGTATGTTTGCCGGTAGTCTCTTACCTTATCGGTCATTGCCTTTTTGGTCATTGATTCCAAGTTCCCGGCAACGCCCCGCCCTCGTCATTTTCCTGTCCACGGGGCGTAATTGGGTTGCCCGGCCCCCCGGACATGACCATTTGATCAGAAAGCGCGGCCCGGTTTTCCCCGATTCAGAAAGCCCTGCATGGCAGTGAACAGATGATCCTTCGAGCTGAAAACGAAACGACCAATCAAGAGGAAGCATGCGCATCTCCGTGATTACCGACGTTTGGACTCCGTTGATCAACGGTGTGGTCACCACGCTGGAAAACACGGTCCGCATCCTCCGGGAAAGGGGCCACGTGGTCCTGGTTCTCAGCCCGGATCTCTTTCCCAGCATCCCCTGCCCCACCTATCCGGAAATTCGTCTGGCCTTGTTCCCCTGGCGACAGGTGAGCGGCATCCTGGACGATTACTGTCCGGACGCTGTGCACATCGCCAATGAGGGGCCCATGGGCTGGGCCGGTCGACTCTACTGCCGGCTTCGCGGCATCGGATTCACCACCGCCTACCATACCCGTCTACCGGAATATATCCGACTGCGTTTCCCCGTTCCCATTGGGACTTCCTATGCCTTCTTCCGCTGGTTCCATAAGCCGTCCAAGGCCGTGATGACCGCGTCGCCCATTCTGATGCAGGAATTGCGCAATCGGGGATTCGACAACCTGAAACTCTGGTCACGGGGAGTGGATACGAAACTGTTTCGACCGCGAAGCAAGGACTTTTTGGACGCGCCACGCCCGATATCCATGTTCGTCGGTCGGGTGGCCGTGGAAAAGAACATTGAGGATTTTCTCCGCCTGGGACTGCCGGGCACCAAGTACGTGGTCGGCGACGGCCCGGCACTCTCCCGACTCAAGGCGACCTATCCCCAAGTCCGATTCGTTGGTGCCAAGCGTGGCGAAGAACTGGCCAGCTATATGGCCGCGGCGGATGTTTTTGTCTTCCCGAGCACCACGGACACCTTCGGTCTGGTCCTCCTGGAGGCCATGGCCTGCGGCGTGCCTGTAGCCGCCTACCCGGTAACCGGACCCCAGAGCGTGGTCATCCAGGGCAAGACCGGATGGCTGTCCGAGAACCTCTGTGAAGCTGTCAATAAAGCCCTGTCCCTCTCCCCCGAAGCCTGCCTTCACCATGCCGAAACCTTTTCCTGGGAGCGCTGCACCGAGCAGTTTCTCGGCAATCTGCACCGGCTGGACGTTGCAAAGGCTTGAGGCAGGCAGCCCGCCCCGCCCCTCACCTCTGTCCCACACCGCACACACCACGCCCATATGCCCTGGGAAGACTTTTCCCTCTTGTTCCGCTATAATCCGAGTTTCACTCTCTGCACCATCCCTGTGAGGCTCGCCATGAAAAAAATGCCCCTTGGCATTTCGACCTTGAGCAAGATCATCCCTGAAGGTTACGCATACGTGGACAAATCCAGATTCGTCCATGAGCTGGTGGAGAACGGTTCCTACTACTTCCTCTCCCGCCCCAGGCGCTTCGGCAAGTCCCTGTTCCTGGATACCCTGAAGGAGGCTTTCGAGGGCAACCGGGAGCTGTTTCGCGGGTTGTGGCTGGAGGACC
>REDL01000098.1 GCA_007693505.1 Desulfovibrionales bacterium
CTTGCTTCGATTGTCAGGAGGGCAATCGAAAATGTGGCAAAGCCACAGCCCTTAGGGGCTGGACACAGGACGTGTCTGGGTAGTTTTTTTGCTCCTTGCACTTGGGGTTCTTGAACGGACTGTCGGATAAGAACGTTTTCTCCACTCGGTTAGCATGACCTCTCAGAACCTTCATTGAGGAGCTGACCGCGATGATCGCGGCCTGGTTTCCAGAAGTGCTCATCATCCAGGTTTTCCTTCGACTGGGCCCAACTCCAGGCACAGGAGCTCAAATTCGCGTACCACGTGCGGCTCAAGGTTTCGACATGCCGCAATGTCACCATCTTTCCCGGCCTGCTCCAAAAGCCCGGCCGCGTTGGCCAGAGCACCGGCACTGATGTTCAGGGACGAGCCCTTGATGGCATGGGCAAGTTCCCGAATCCCCATGGTGTCTCTTTGCTCAATCGCCTGAAAAAGCGTTTCCATATGACCCAAATTTGTATCGACAAACCTCTTGATGATCTGTATTGCCAGTTTTTCGTCCCCGTCCAGCCGATGCACAAACTCCGATTTGTTGAACACGGAAAGGTCGTTTTCCCTGGGCAAGGCTTCACGTTGTTCCTTTCTCCCATCTCCAGCCTCTACGTTTTGTTCTTCATCCTCCCGAGCCGGCAGCCACCTCTCCAGCATTTCCGCCAACTGAACCGGTTCCAGCGGCTTGGTCAGATAATCATCCATGCCCGCCTCCAGACACTTTTCCCGATAGCCCTGCATGGCATGGGCGGTGAGGGCGATGACCGGCAGACGCCGGGGGGAGGGGTGAGGGCTGAAACCTGAAACCTGATGGTGAGAGGTGCTCTCTTCAATTTCCGACTCCTGGCTCCTGATCTTTCTCGTCGCCTCCAACCCGTCCATCACCGGCATCTGCACGTCCATAAGCACCAGGTCGTAGGGGATGGTTTGCACGGCCTGGACGGCTTCGGCGCCGTTGGCCACGCCATCGGCGGACAGGCCGAGTTGTTTGAGCATGGCCAGAGCCACCTGCTGGTTGGTGGGGTTGTCTTCGACCAGGAGGATGCGGGCCTTGCGCGGAGCGAAGTCCTGGTGGCCTTCCGTGGCGTTCCTGATCCTGTGCCGGGTGATCAGTTCCCGGGATGGGCCGGGCTCATGCCTGGCCATGACCATGGCCAGGGTGTCATACAGTTCGCCATGAAGTACGGGTTTGGTCAGGAAAGCGGAAAATCCGGCTTCCAGGAAACGTTTGGTGTCTCCACGGCTCTCATGGGCCGTCAGCATCACGGTATGCAGAGGTTGCAGCCTGGGGTCGGCATGGATGGCCCGGCCCAAGGCTTCCCCATCCATGCCGGGCATTCGCAAATCCAGAATCGCCAGACGGTAGGGATCGCCCTCGGCCAGGGCCTGGTACAGCAGGCCCAGGGCCGTGGGGCCATCCGCAGCCGCATCCGGGCGCATCTCCCAGCCCATGAGGAGTGTCCGCAGGAATTCCCGTTTCGAGGGGTTATCGTCCACCACCAGTACACGGATGTCATGCAGATTCACGGATTTCAGCGTCGGTTCCTCCACCGTCTCGGTCAGCCCCAGGCGCACCGTGAACCAAAACGTCGATCCCCGTCCCTCGATGCTCTCCACGCCAATTTTTCCGTCCATCATTTCCGCCAACTGCCGGGAAATGGCCAATCCCAGACCAGAACCACCGAATTTCCGGGTAATGGAGGCGTCCACCTGGGAAAAGCTCTGGAACAATCCCCCAAGCTTGTCCTTCGGAATACCGATGCCGGTGTCGCGGACGGTGAAAAGCAGAGTAATATTCGGGATGTTGGAATGCTGGGATGCTGGAATGCCGGAATCTGAACCGTGCTGAAACGGCTGTGTCTCCAGGACAATCGACGCCGATGTCTGAGCCCGGTCAACCGTATCTGAAGTACTGAACGCGCCGCCTTGCTCGCCAATTCCAGCCGCAGTTGAACCCGGTGAAATCCGCTGCGCGGAGACCTTGTCAATTTCACCGGGCAGGTACCCTGGACGGGGGTCCGGTTCAAAAGGGTAAACATTCAAGTATTCCAGCATTCCAGTATTTCTTTCCGCCCTTTGCACCCAGAGCACCACCTCGCCTTTTTCCGTAAACTTTATCGCGTTGCCGGCCAGGTTGGTCAGTATCTGCTGCAGTCGTCCGGGGTCGCCGATGAGGTGGTCCGGGACGTCCGGGTCGGCAGCGCAGATGAATTCCAGCCCCTTGTCCTCGGCCTCGAAGGCCATTGTGGCCGCGAAATTGTCCAGCATGGGCCGCAGGGCAAAGTCCAGGCTTTCCAGTTCCAGCTTGCCGGACTCGATTTTGGAGAAGTCCAGGATGTCGTTAATCAGGTTCAGCAGGGCCTCGCCGCTGGTACGCACGATTTCCGCGAACCGGCGCTGGGTTTCGTCCAGATTGGTGTCCAGGAGCAGCCCGGTCATGCCGATCACACCGTTCATCGGGGTACGGATTTCATGGCTCATGTTGGCCAAAAACTCGCTTTTGGCCCGGGTGGCCGCCTCGGCCTGGGCCAGGGCTGCGTCCAGTTCCATGTTTTTCATTTCCATCTGTTTGGCAAACTGGCGAAGCTTCTCCTCGGCCACTTTCCGACCCGTAATGTCCGCATAGATGGCGTACCCACCCACGATCTCTCCCTGCTTGCGCACCGGACCGCCCTTGAGCAAAACGTTTCTGGTCTCCCCGGATTTTGTGTAGCGGGTAACGTCCATTTCGATCTGCTCACCGCGCAAAATCCGGGGAGAGCCGTATTCATCGGCCTTTTTCAGTGGGTCCACCACGGTGTTGATATTCTTGTACAGCACCTCGTCCAGGGTGTATCCAAAGATTTTCGTGAACACGGTATTCACGTTGATGATCCGGTGTGCGGTATCGAAAAAGACGATGGCGTCATTGGTGTTGACGAACAGCGACTCGAAATGGGCCTTCTGGTGCAGCAGCGCCTCCTCGGCCTGCTTGCGGTCCGTGATGTCGAAGGAAATGCCCAGGGTGGAGACGACCTTCTTCTGGTCGTCGAAAACCGGTTGGACGCTGAAGAGTGCCGGGAAGACCTCTCCTGACTTTCTCACCAGCTGCGTTTCAATGGTAAAGCCTTCCCCTCGCGAGAGTTTCGCGACATACTCCACCAACTTTGTGGATTCGTCAGCGGAGTGCAGGATTCCGACATGCCGGCCAATCATCTCCTCTCTGGAGTATCCGAAAATGTCCTCGGCCCCGGAACTGAATTCCTCAACAATGGACTCCAGGCTGGTTTTGATCAGGCTGACGGATTTTGCGGACTGAAAAATGCTTTCCAACTCTCGAGCCCGTTTGTTCAAGGCGTTCTCGTTCTGAATGCGCTCCGTGACATCCCGGGCCGCGGCGTAGATCAGGGTGCCGTGGGGATGGGAGCGCCATTCGATATGCCGGTAGGAGCCATCCCTGCGGCGGTAGCGATTCACGAACTGGAGGACCGGCTTTTGCGCATCCAGTTCGGCCATGGCCGCAAGGGTGGGCTGAAAATCGTCCGGGTGGACGAACTCCAGGAAGGTGCGTTGCTCCAGTTCCTGGGCCGTGTAGCCGAGCATGGACTCCCACTCGGCGTTGACCTTGATGAAGTTGCCGGACGTGTCCGCAATGCAGAGCAGGTCCAGGTTGACAGAGAAAAACCGCTCCACTTGCAGAGTCTGTTCCTTCTCCGAAGTGATGTCCTGGATCACGGTCACGAAATGGCCCGCTTCTGGAGAATAGGCGTTGATCTTGTACCAGCGACAAAGGGGCTCCGAATACTGTTCAAACTCCTCCTCGGTTCCTTCCTGGGCGATCCGCCCGTAAAACCCGACCCAGTCGAAGGGATCATTCTTGATCCCTGGCAAGACCTCCGTCACCCGTCGGCCGAGGATGATCTCCGCGGACAACCCGGTCATCCGCTCAAACCCGGCATTGACCTCCAAAAACTCGAAATCCACCGGCTTTCCGAAACCGTCCTCGACGATCCGATGAAAGGCGTAGCCGAAAAAAGAGCAACCCATGATCCGCTTGAAGCTTTGTTCGTACATGAGGGGGCCGTTTGGGATAGAGTAAACGTTGTCTGAACGGTGATTCAGATTTTTTGATTGTATGATCTCTTCCGATCGTTCCCATACTGGAGCGTGGGACCGATCATACAGTGATTCGCTTTCCGCGCTTTTCCCTTGACCATCATCTCCCGGAGCATTACGTTTTCACCATGGAAACGCAACCGAACTCCACTCCCGTTTCCCCTCCGCCGCTCTCCCCGGATTTCCTGGCCAACCCGGAATTCAGGGCCATGGTCCGCAACGAGTTGTCCGACATCCTGGCCGATTTTATCGCGACCCAGGAAAAGCGGGCCGGAGAGGTTTCGCTGATCGAGCGCATCATCCGCGTCGAGGAGTCCCAGCGGTCCCATGAACAACTGTCCAGGGCTCTGCTGGAACAGATGAATTTGCGTTTCGAAGCCGTGGACAAGCGTTTCGTGGAAATGCTGCAGAGCATGGACAAGCGTTTTGAATCCATGGACAAGCGTTTCGAATCCCTGGACAAGCGTTTCGTTGAAATGCAGCAGGGTATGGACAAGCGCTTCGAATCCATGGACAAACGTTTCGAGGAGATGCAGCGGAACATGGACAAGCGTTTCGTTGAAATGCAGCAGGGCATGGACAAGCGTTTCGAAGCCGTGGACAAGCGCTTCGAGTCCATGGACAAACGTTTCGACGATCTGAGCCGTCGCATGGATCGGTTCATGTTCTGGTCCCTGGGATTGACGGTTTCCGCCACCTTTCTGATCATCTCCGTGCTTCGTTAACTCCTTCACGGATCGGCACTTCCCCCCTCCGATCCTACTGCAACTGCTCCTCTAGTTCCTTCAGTTCCCCGGCCTGCCGGGCCAGTTTGGATACGGCTTGGGCCGACTGGTCCATAACCTCGCTGGTTTCCGTTGAGATGCGGTTGATGTCCTCCACCCCGCGGTTGATCTCCTCGCTGGTGGCGGATTGTTCTTCCGCGGCGGTGGCGATGGACCGGACCTGGTCCGCGGCCTGTTCGGCCAGGGCCAGAATATCCCGCAGTGCGTCGCCGGATTGGTTGGCCAGCCGGGTGGCCTCTTCGATGGCTCCCACGGACTGGTCCATGCCCTGGATGTTGGCCTGGGTACCTTGCTGAATGGCCGTAATGGCCTCGCCCACTTCCTTGGTGGCGTTCATGGTCTTCTCGGCCAGCTTGCGCACTTCGTCAGCCACTACGGCAAACCCGCGTCCGGCGTCTCCGGCCCGGGCCGCCTCGATGGCCGCGTTCAGTGCCAGGAGGTTGGTCTGGTCCGCGATGTCCTCGATCACGGTCATGATCCGGCCAATCTGCTCGGCTTGACGTCCGAGCTGGTCCAGCTTGCTCTTCATTTCCTGAGCTTGCGTTTGCACCGTGTTGATGGCCCCGACCGAAGCACTGACCACCTTGGCGCCGTCCACGGCCTTGGTCCGGGCCAGATCAGAGGCCTCGGCGGCCTGGGAGGCGTTTTTGGCCACTTCCAGCACGGTGGCGTTCATCGCTTCCATGGCCGTGGCCGTTTCCCCGGTGCGGTTTTTTTGTTCCTCCGCGCCACGACTGGCCTGTTCCACCTGGGCCGCCAGTTGTTCCGAAGAAAAGGATAATCTTTTGGCCACACCTTCAATCACTGCCGCAGCCTGCAGCATGCCCTTTCTGGCTTCCTCAGTCTGTTGCTTGGACATTTCCGCGGCGGATTCGGCCTTCCGTGCCTTTTCCGTTTCGGAAGTATTCTTTTTGACGATTCCTTCCAGCTTATCCAGCAGATTGTTGATCCAACGGGAAATCTGCGCAGTTTCATCATTTCCCATGCGGGATGTGTCCAGACGAGTGGAAAGGCTTGCTCCGCATTCAGCCGCATCCAACATGACGTCAGACATGACTTGTAGTCGGTTCGCAAACAACTTGGGGATATTACGATAAAACAAGACCATACAGGCAATGGCGATCACCAGCGCGGGCAAGACAGACAGAAGAAGCGGCACACCAATCAAATTCAAGGCAAGCATGACCGCCAGTGGAAGAAAAACAGCCGGCATCATTCCGACAAGAACTTGATACTCCAGATTCCGGGACCGATAGACTTCCTCCAGATCTCCTTCGCACATCATGCCCCACTTGTCCGGAGATCCCGGCAATTGCAGCGTCATTTCACTGCCAATGACGGGTATATGCCGATAATCGGAATACCCGGGGTATTCGACAAAAACATTTGCTCCCCGCTTTATGGTTTCCCTGACCCCGGGGTGCAGCTCTTTTGTGGCGGGGTCAGTAAATCGGACTTCGAATTCCGTCTGTTTTTTCACGCTGACAGTGCCCCAATCCGTTCGAGCTCCCCCTTTGAGATTCTCTCCAAAAGAAAACGTGTCGTCCTCGAATCTGGAACGGGACAGGGCGACACCCTGGGCGATGGATGGATCAAACCGGGAATCGACCATGAACAAGTAGTTGTCGCAGGACTCTGGATAAACGTGTCCAGCCTCACGCTGGATGAGATCACCCAGCACGTCGTTCGGAACCCTTTCGCAAAGACAGCCCAAAGCCTGGCCAGCAAAAGGCTGGACTACCCTGGGATTATTGAAAGAAAGAAAAACAATCCCAACGGGGTTGCGTCTGTTGAAGTTGCCGGTCGTTTCCACGTTTAAGGACGCAACCCATTTGGAGTAGGTTACGAAAATACAGCATTTCCCAGGGTAGCGACACAGTCGCAACCCTGGGCTGGGGGGCAGAAACCCGTTGGGATTCCCGGAAGAAAAGAACCGTCCGGTACGCATAATGAGCCATGCTTTTTTGTTACTTCAAAACCTTGTCCATTGTGGGTACTTCGTAAAACACCTCTGCCAGGGTGCTACATTCTGGCCTTTGGGGTTTGAACATTCCGCTCCAACACCCTCGCCAAATCATCCACACCCACCGGCTTGCCCAGGTAATCGTCCATCCCAACGGCCAGGAATCGTTCCCTGTCGCCGGGCTGGGCATGGGCGGTTACGGCGATGATGGGAATTCTGGAATGCTGGGATGCTGGGATGCTGGGATACTGGGATGCTGGGATGCTGGAATGCTGGAATGCTGGGATGCTGGAATTCTTCTCATCCTCTAACCTTCTGATCTCCCGCGTTGCTTCGTCGCCGGTCATCACCGGCATTTGGATGTCCATGAGGATGCAGTCGAAGGCGCTCTGTTTCAGGAAGTCCAATGCTTCCTGACCGTTACTGGCCAAGGTCACAGTATGCCCGAGTTTTTTCAGGATCGTCTGCATGAACAACTGGTTCAGGGGGTCGTCCTCGGCCAGGAGGATGTTCAGGTGCTTTTTGGTCTCTCTCGGCGCGGGGTGATGCAAGGGCTGTTGGGGAAACGTCCTGTTTTGGCAGGGCAAAGGGCAGGACCACATGCACGGTGGTGCCCTGACCCTGCGTGCTTTCCACGGAAATATTCCCACCCATCAGCTCCACCAAGCGGCGGACGATGGTCAGCCCCAGCCCGGCGCCTTGGTAGGGGCGGGTGTAGGAGCCGTCCACCTGGACAAAGGGATTGAATAGACTGTCCAGCTTGTCGCCCGGGATGCCGATACCCGTGTCGGAAATGGAGAACATGATTCGGGCATCACCCCCCTTGGCCGGTGAAAGCGCCGTCAATTGAAGCCGCACGCTGCCATTATCCGTGAATTTCAACGCATTTCCCACCAGATTGAACAAAATTTGTCGAACCCGGGTATCGTCACCGACCAGGTGATGGGGAATGCCGGAGGCCAAAGTGCACTCCAGGGCAATGTGCTTGTCCCGGGCTGTTATGGAGAACAGGTCCGTGACGGAATCGCAGACATCCTGGGTCAGAAATTCGGATTCTCGGATTTCCATCATTCCCGCTTCGACCCTGGACAGGTCCAGGATATCCGAAAGCAGGCGGTTCAGCCGTTCGGCTGAAGTGACAGCCAGCTGCACGAAGTTGCCCTGTTCGGCATCAAGAGATGTGGTTCGCAGCAATTGCATCATGCCCAGGATCCCGTTCAGCGGGGTGCGGATTTCGTGGGACATGTTGGCCAGGAATTCGGATTTGGCCTGGTTGGCGGCCTCGGTATGCTCCTTGGCCTGGATCAGCGCGAACTCGGCCTGTTTGCGATTGGTAATGTCCGTCAAGAAACCCACATAGGTCATCTCGCCCCGTTCATCCCGCCTGACTCTGGTATCCACGGAAACCCAGAAAGTGGTTCCATCTGGGCGCTTCAGTTCGGTTTCAAAGTTCCGGGCATGTCCGTCATCAATGAGCAACCGGTTGAGAAGATCGCGATGCTCGGGGTGAACGTAAAGCTGGCGGGAAATATTTACTATTCCGGCCATCATGGCCTCGGGCGAGCTGTAACCCGCAATTCGCGCATACTCGGGATTCACGGCCACGTATCGCCCTTCAGGAGTTGATTCGTAAATTCCCACCGGTGCGTGCTCATACAACTCCCGGTACTGTCGCTCACTGTCCCGCAAGGCTTGCTCCGCCCGGACCCGGGAGCTGACGTCCTGAACCACGAGGAGAATCCCTCTCCACAGCTCCCCCTCGCCAGAGGACGTGGGTATTTTTTCCTCCACCTTTGCGGTGCAGCGGACATGCAGTTCACCCTTCTTGCCGCAAAGCCGGAATTCCAATTCTTTCTCCTCGGGGTGCTTGAAGAAAGCCCGATAGCGCCCGTGAAACGCACCCCTGTCCTCGGAATTGATGTAGTCGGAGAAGCTGACGCCGTGCAGCCGGTGCGCGTCCTTCCCGACCATGTCCGCAAAAGTCTGGTTGGCCTGGATGATGACACCGCTGTGATCCACGACAAGATAGCCCACGGGCACATCGTTGAAGAGTCGGATGTACCGGTCCCTGGTCAGGGCCAACTGATCTTTCGTTTCTTCCAGTTCCTGGAGAACACTGCGCAATTCCTCGTTCTGCAGCTCCAGCTCGACCTGGTGCACCTGATAGTCGTGCAGAAGCTCTCGGAGCTCCTCCTGGGAAAGCTGCCCTGCCGGCTCCGAAGCCTGGCTCAGCCGGGCCTTGGCCTGCTCACGCAACTGGCGCAGCCTGGTTTGATCATCCTTGATCATGAAATTCTTCTCTCCGGGCGGTGATGCTGTTCCGGGTCGGTATTGTTGCTAAAGGGCACGGCAGCACTTGCTTTATTGACGATGCCATGGTCAGCCGCATCCGTGGCCGGAATCTCGCGGATTGTCGGCTCTCCGATGTCGGACCGGATCTCGCTGACCGCGAAAAAGTCCATGGTCGACTGCAACTCCTCGGCCTGGCTGGACAGCTCCTCAGAGGCGGAGGCGGTTTGCTCAGCAGCGGAGGCGTTATGTTGAATGACCTGGTCAAGCTGCTGGATGGCCGTGTTGATCTGTTCTACGCCAATGCTCTGTTCCCGCCCGGCCGCGTTGATCTGCTGAATCAATTCCGCTGTACGCTGAATGTCCGGGACGATTTTGACCAGCATAGCCCCGGCCTGTTCCGCCACCTGGACGCTGGACAAAGAAAGGTCGCTGATCTCCTGGGCCGCCGCGCCGCTGCGTTCCGCCAGTTTCCGCACTTCCGCGGCTACAACGGCGAAACCCTTGCCGGCGTCCCCGGCCCGGGCCGCCTCGATGGCCGCGTTCAGAGCCAGGAGATTGGTCTGACGGGCGATTTCCTCAATGATGTTGATTTTTTCAGCAATCTGCTTCATGGCGCTTACGGTCTGGGCAACGGCTTTGCCACCCTCCTGGGCTTCCCGGGCTGCGGTAAGTGCGATCTTTTCGGTCTGCGCGGCATTGTCTGCATTCTGCCGGATATTCGCGGTCATCTGCTCCATGCTGGACGAAACCTCTTCCACCGAGGCGGCCTGCTCCGCGTTTCCCTGGGACATCTGCTCAGCTGACGCAGAGAGCTGTTCGCTACCCGAGGCCACATTGTCCGATGCGGCTTTCACCTTGGCGACTATTTCCCGCAGCTTGGCCTGCATGCTCTCCAAGGCCATGCCCAGAGAGCCAATTTCGTCACTGTTGTCGATACCGAGACGAACACTCAGGTTTCCGGCGCCCACCTCTCTTGAAAATTCCAAAAGCCGCTGCATGGGCTTGAGAATCGCTGCCCGCACCGTTACCTGGCTGATAGCCGCGAAAACAAACAGAACCATAAGCATCAGGCCCAACAGCAGGTGGTTTTGTCGCTGGATCAGGGCCTGTTCCTTGTCGATGTTGAGCACATAGACCATCACACCAATCTGCCGGTCCCCGTAGTCATGGATGGGGAAGGCGATCAGCGCTTGGCTGCCTTCAATGGCGACACGCAGCCCGGTTTTGGCTTGGTCTAGTAAATCCGCGCTAACCAGCCTGTTGATGTCCACGGATTCCGCGCCTTTGACCTGGATGAAATTTTGTCCGACCAGTGGATGTTTGGCCCGATCCTGAAGTTGCTGAGCAATCTGGGCGAATTCCGCGTTCATGAACAACAGCAAATCCTGGCCCTCGCCGGATGTCGCGGCTCGCAGGATCGGGTCGAACTCCACGAGCATCTCCACGCTTCCCAGGTGCTCGCCCGCGGGGGAGGTCAAAGGCAGCACGGTGCGGATATCGAATCCCCCGACGCCGATCTCCAGTCCTTGAACCATCCGTCTGTTCTGGTTCACATCCATGACCGTGCGGCGAAACGCGGAGATGTCGTCGGAGATATCGATCCATTCGCCGTCACGGCGGAAGTTGTGATCCCGCCAGAGCCGGACCAGACTTCGGCCGTTGGGGAGATGGAAATGAATCTTGATCCGCTCGCCGAGAAAATCCTCGTATCCGGCCAGGAGTTGCCCAAGATTGCGGCGTAGCATGACCCGGGCTTCCTGGTGCATGGGGTCGGCCTCGTCATCCAGGTTGCCTGCCAGGGCGATGGCATAGGCCTGCTGAACAGCGTCCAGCCTGGTGAACAGAGAAGTCACGGACAGGGCCTGGCCCGCCGCCATTTCCATGGCCGCGTCGATCTCCATGACCTTGCCCTGGCCGATCTGGGTGACAAACTCATTGCTCAAGTTGCGCAATCCGCTGTTGATGACAACATACATGCCCAGGCCGAGGATCAGCAGGGTGATGAAAAGAGGAATCAACAATTTTCCGCGTAGCTTGATGCGCATTTGGCCGTCTCCTGGTAAAAGGTGGCTTTCAAGCGCTTACCTGCCGTGGAGGATGGTTCATCGAACGCCTTTTTGCCTCATGAACGGCGTGTAGCGCTTGTCCACGCCCATGATGTGCCCGGTCAGCCACTGTTTGAGAAAGCGCATGATCTCCATGGACACCGTGGACTTGCCCGAGGAAATAGCTTGTTCCCATTCCAGGACTTTGTCCACAAAGGCCTTGTGTGCGGCTCTATGCTCCTCGGCCTCGGGGTAGCCATGCTTCTTGAACAGCTTTTCCTCGTTGGCGAAGTGAGAGGCTGTATATTCGCGCAACCGCTCAAAGATGTTCAGGAGCGCTGCCTTTGATTTGCCCATTTTCATCGCGGCATGCAGTTCGTTGATCAACTCGATCAGGGTCTTGTGCTGATCGTCGATCCCGGCAATGCCCACGGTGAGATCGTCGGACCATTGGAACAAGGCGTCGGCGTCTCCGGTGGCGATCATGTCCACGCTGCCGCCCGCGGAAATGGCCTGGGTGACCGTGTCCAGTTCCTCCACCTGACTGGCGATTTCCACGAGAGCCCGTGCCGAGCGATCCATGCCCTCGGAGGTTTCCGAGGCGATCCGGGTCACGTCGGTCACGGCCCGGTTGATCTCCTCGCTGGTGGCGGATTGCTCCTCCGCCGCGGTGGCGATGGACGTGACCATGTTTGTGGTTTCCTCGACAAGGCCGAGGATTTCGCGCATCAACCCTCCGGCCTTGGTCGCGGCCTCGGTGCTGGACACGATTTCCTCGGTCGTGGTCTCCAGTGAGCTGATGTTTTCGCGGGTATGGGCCTGGATGGCATCCACGGCGTTACGAACCTCCACCGTGGCGCTCATGGTCTTTTCCGCCAGCTTGCGCACCTCGTCGGCCACCACGGCGAACCCGCGCCCCGCATCCCCGGCCCGGGCCGCCTCGATGGCCGCATTCAAGGCCAGCAGGTTTGTCTGATCCGCGATGTCAGAAATCACGGCCATGATCTTGCCGATGCTCTCCACCTGGACGCCCAACTGGCCCATGGTCTCCTTGAGCGTGAAGATCCGCTCCCGGATGTGCTCGAAGGACTCCACGGTGCGCAGAACCTCCTTGGCCCCGGCATCGGCCTTCTCCTGGGAATTGTCCGCATGCTCGGCGGCCATGGAGGCGTTTCTGGCCACTTCCAGCACGGTGGCGTTCATTTCTTCCATGGCCGTGGATATCTCGGTCATCCGGTCGTGCTGCACCCCGACGCCCTGATTTACCGACTCCACCTGTTCGGAAAGTTCGCTGATTCCGGCGAAGACCCCCTCCGAGACGTTTTTGGCCTTGCCCGCGGTCTCGGCCATCCGGTCCATGAGCGTGGACACCTTGCGTTCCTGACTTCTGGCCTCCTCCATGGCCTCCTGGGCCGTCGCGGCCTCTTTCTCGGCCCGCTCGCCCTTGCGCTGCGCATCCTCGTTGAGCGTGCGCAGGTTGGCGACCATGCGCGTCAGGGCTTCCTTCAGTTCCAACAATTCATAGCGAAATCGTCCGCTGAGATCGGCCTCCCAGTTGCCCTGGGCCACATCGCCGGCAAAGGCGCTGATGGACCGCAGCGGGTCCAGTACGTGCCGACGCAGGGTGACGAACATCACCACGGCCAGGGCCACAACCCCCAAGGCCGCCAGGATGATCAGCAACAACGCCGCCCGCATGGCCTCGTCGATTCGGTTTTGAACAATGGGCTCCGACATGGCCACCACGCTCAGCCCGGTAACCCGCCCAGAAACGTCACGCAGCGGCACACCCACGGCAAAGCGTCCGGAACCCCGAAAAAAAGGCTCTGCCTCGAATCGATCCAGATCCAGGGCGGAAATGGTCGCGACAACGTCGTCGGCGAACCAGGCATCGTTGGCCAGCCAGTAGTTGCCGATGCGGCGGTTGGTCCGCAGTTGGGGGGCATCGGTCACGGCGGCCTGATTGATCAGCAGCAGATAGTCCACGTTTTCAGCCTGGTAGTCTCTGGAGACACTGCCCACGCCCTGCAGAAACTGTACATAGCCGACGATCCGGTCCCCCTGACGCACTGGCGCCGAGCCACGAATGAACACTCCGTCTGTGTCGGAAACAAATTCGGCCAAGGCCTGGCCCCGGTTTCGGACCTCGGTCAGCAATTGGCGGACCGGCTCGGAAATATCGCCATGCTGCTCCGGCCTCCAGCTCCGATACAGCGTGGAAAAGTCCGAGTCGAAAACCTGGACGCGGATGCCGCCAAAATTGGACTGGTTGGCAAAGACCCGCAGCACGTTCTGAAATTCAGCCTGGAGCATGGGCCTGTTTCCCGACCTGACCATGTCGCCCAACCGGGAGGACAACGTCAGGGAAATGGCGTTGGTCAGTCCCACGTCGGTTTTGTTGGCCAGACGCTCGTTTAGCGTGGCGACGATCGTGTCGTGAGCCTCCTGCTCGACCCGCTGGGTGATCAGCGAACGCTGGTGGCCGTAAATCAGAAAGCAACCCACCAGCACGAGCAGGAGCATCCCACCAATCCGCACCAGAATACTGGTATTCAAGGACTGTAACGCGATCATGAAAACCCTCCGGATTCTTCAAATCTTTTGTGGGCAATATTCAAGCCAAGAGACCTCACCCCACGGAGGTGCCGGTTTTTTCCTGGCAGAGTGACAAGCAACTCCGGGAATGCACGCGATCATGGTTCCATTCCGCTGGACATTTCTTGAAGGGCCATCTGATTCATGAGCTGTCCCGGACACCGATCGCCGTCTGTTTGCCAGTCGAATCATGCAACAATCGTGACCCTGTTCTTTCCATTTCTTTTGCTTGCATAGAGACCCTTGTCCGCGCGATGCATCAGTGTTTCCGCCGTGTCGCACATGAGTGCCTGGGTTGCGCCGCAGGAAATGGTGACGGACAAACTTGTCGATTCCCGTGTATCAATCCTGGAAGAGGCCACAATCCGGACCATCCGTCGGCATATTGATTCAAGTTGCTCCTGCATGGTTATTCCTGGGAGGATAACCAGAAATTCTTCACCGCCCCAGCGTCCGACGAAGTCGAAGGAGCGCAGGGCCCCGGTCAAGGACCTGGAAACCATGACCAGAACGTCGTCTCCCGCCAAATGCCCGTAGGTGTCGTTGACGGTTTTGAAGTCGTCGATATCACAAAGCGCGATGGAGAATGGCCAGGAATACCTCTCCAGTTCCTTGATCTTGGCGTCCAGGGTAATATCGATGAACCGTCTGTTCGCGATACCGGTCAAATAGTCCAGGAGGCATTGCTCCGAGAGCAGACCCATCATTTCTTCAATATCAACGGCCTTGTGAATTTCCCTGAAAACCTCAACAGCCCCGATGATCTCTCCGTCATGGATGAGCGGCATGGTTTGGACATGGACTGGAACCCGGTGTCCTTGCTTGCTGTGAAGAAAGACATCGGCATTCCGTGTATTGCCATCAATCATGGTCTGGCCAAGGGGACATATGGCCTTGCAGAGATTTTCTCCTGATGCATCAACGTGATTTAAAATATTGTCACCGCAGGATCTACCCAAAACCTCATCCTGTTGGAAACCGGATATTCTTGTCGCACCATTGTTCCAAAAAAGTATGTGTCTTTTCTTGTCAACAATGTATATCCCGTCATGAACACATTGTATTATCCCCAGGTAATCTGAAGACAATGCACTGTGGAATCTGCCTTCGAAACATGAATGCATCTGATGATCCTTCCCTGAAATGAGCTTGATGCAAAAAATGCTTTTTTCATCAAGCAGTGGTCAGTGATGCGTGGTTGGTGTTTGGTAAAACAATATATTGCTGGAACTTCATAAGGTGTTTGGTTTGGCCCAGAGGACCTTTTGCACTGACCTATGGAAAGGGTAGGCAGTTTTTGGGCTGAAATCATTTGTGGTCTGGATCGCCGGCCTTTGCCAACTTGCGCTGGGTGATGTCCTGATGTGTCCCGAACATCCAGAGCGGCTTTCCATCCTCGGTCCAGGTGATCACCCGCCCCCTGTCCAAAACCCAGACCCAGTGCCCGTTCTTGTGCCGCATCCGGGCTTCGCATTCGTAAAAATCGATTTCCCCACTGAAGTGCTGTCGCAGGAGTTTCTCGCTGGTTCGGAGATCTTCCGGATGGGCAAGCCTCATCCACGTGGTGATGGAGATGGGGGCCAACTCTTCGAGATCATAGCCCACGATTTCCGCCCACCGATCGTTGAACACGGTTGCGCCGGTCTGGACATTCCACTCCCAGGTTCCGACATTGGTGCCCTTGAGAATATTCACCAGCCGTGAACGTTGGTCCAGCAGACGTTCCTGGGCTTTCTTGCTATCGGTGATGTCCTGGACCTGGGCCAGGTAGCCCTTGGTTCCCGCTTCCCCGAGGGGAGTGATCAACGCCCGCACCCACATGGTTCCGGTCTTGGTCGTCTGGTAGAGATTGTGCTGCCTGACCTTGTCGAAATCGAACTCGATCTCGAAGTAGACTGTTTGTCCCTGCTTGAGCAGTTCGATCTCTTCGGCTTTCAGGTTGGGGGCGGCGAACAGGTCGAAGCCTTGCAGTTCTCGGACATCCTGAACACCAAACAATTCGAGGCATGCCGGGTTGACCTCCACGAGCCGGCCGAAGGAATCGTACAGTTCGATGGCAATAGGGGACTTCGTATAAATGGACCGGTAAAGCTCCTCGCTGGCACGGAGGGCTTCCTGGGTCTGCTTCTGTTCCGTGATGTCCTCGCCTATGCCCTGGTAGGCGACAACGCGGCCCTGGGCATCAAAGATGGCCCGGTCGGTCCAGCGCTGCCAACGGGTTTTTCCTTGCAGGTCGAGCACCTGGTGTTCGGTGCGGATGGTCGGGTTTTTCGGGGTCAACTCGGCCAGGGCGGCCAGAAATGGGGCTTGATCAGCCTTGGGCATCAGGCCCAGAAACGATGTGCCTTCCAGCTCGGAGCGGCTCTTACCGAAGCAGCGGCAATAGGCTTCGTTGACATAGGTGATGATGCAGCCAGGGGCGTAGCGGCAGGTCAGGGCCGGGGTGTCCCCGGCCACGGCCTGAAACATTGTTTCAGATTGCCGCAGGTCGTTGGTTCGCTCCTGGATAATGGCTTCCAGGCGGTCCATGTCGTGAAACAGGTGGTCCCTGAACTGGGACCAGTCGGAGACATCCAGGACAAGCAGCCGGGCCATGTCCTGCAATTCGGATTCATCCTCGAGTTGTTCGGCCTGGATCAGCAGATGCCGAATGATGCCGTCCTTGCGTAACGCCTTGCACGGCAAAGGTGCGGGCCGCTGCCTGGCCTGCACCTTTTGAAGGAATTGCTTGACGCCGGCCTTGTCTTCCAGGTGAATGCGTTCCAGGAACGTGACCGGCGAGGGCTTTGTTCGTGGCGGCAAGCCCAGCAGGCGGCACAGTTCCCTGGACCAGGTATCGGAATTTGTGCCAAAATTCATGATCCAGAGGCCGCAGGCCCTGACAAGTCGGACATTTTGAGGCAGCAGGTTGGCTGGGTGATTTTCATGGTGCGGCTCACCCTCCGGTGAAAAGAGAAAGAAGTTGGCCAGCCCCGTTCCGTAGACTTTGGCGGCCCTGGACAGGGCCTCCAGTGATGGATAGCAGTGACCCCGTTCCAGAACGCTGACATGTTCCTTGGTCATGCCGATCCGCGACGCGGCCTCGGCCTGGGTCAGACTGCTCAGCTGCCGGTACAATCTCAGGCGCTCCCCAATGCGGCGGGCCTCCTCAAGGTCTCGATTTTTTCCAGGCACCGAGCCTCCAAGCCTTTTCACGGCGTAACCGTGCGTTAACACTACAGCGAAGGATGGAGATCATCCTCACATAATCTCACATAATCAAGGGCATTGAAATTGATTCAGGATACGTTCAGGCTCGCGGGGGGCTTTCGGCCATGATTAGTCCAGCTGTTTTGCAGGGAAGGCAGTATGCCATCCTGTCTTTTCTCCCTTCAGGATTACGGTAATATTTTCGTAAACATACCAATTGAGCACCACTGCCGGAGCTCAATATAGCTACAAAACGTACATGGTGAAGCGATTTTGGCATAGCAAATGGAAGTTTCGCTGTGAGGGTTAAAAAAAATGGCTATGTCGCTGCAGCTGGGAATTTTTCAATGGCCTGATAATAGAGCTTGCCTATCTCGACAATAACGGAGAGATATCACTGTTTTTATTTCTTAGCGATAGAGTGGCATCTCGTTTTTGATCAAGAAAAAGCATTTTAATTTTTATCTTTCTTGATTATTCAATGAAAATCTAAATATTTTGAGAGTATTCTTCAGCAATTTGGTCTCGAGTTTTTCTGAACAAGATAAGGTTGTCCTGCCACGAAAAAAAGCTCTGATTGACAACACAAGAGTGCCGGGTTTATGTCTCCTCTTTTCCTTGCTCTGGCCTTGGGGGCCAGGGCCGAATTCGACCGCAAGGAGGAGACGAGAATGCGGCACTATGAAACATTGATGCTTTTCAGCCCGGAAATGCCGGGTGAGCGTCGCCAGGAGGTTCTTGCCGGAATTTCCGCAATTGTGGAGCGGGACGGGGGGAAGATTCTGGCTGAGGACGACTGGGGTATGCGAACCTTGGCCTATCCCGTGCACAAGCAGACCAGAGGCCATTACTATCGGCTGGAATATGCGGCCTCGGGAAGTGTCGTCGCAGAAATGGAACGAAATTTGCGGATTACAGACGATGTGTACAAATTTCTCTCCGTAAAACTGGCCGATACCTACGAAGCACCCAAGGAGAGCTGATTATGGCGTTTCGAAAGTTCACCCCCCGAAAGAAATTTTGTCGGTTTTGCGCATCCAAAGACCTGAAGATGGACTACAAGCGTCCTGACCTGCTTCGAGAGTTCGTCAACGACCGCGGCAAGATCATCGCCCGTCGCGTAACTGGAACCTGTGCCAAGCACCAACGGGAATTGACCACGGAAATCAAGCGTGCCCGGCAGATGGCTCTGTTGTACTATACGGCCACGCACAGCGTCGAGGCCATGAAACGGACCACCGGCTAAGAGGAGAGTGAGTCATGGAAGTTATTTTACGCACAAACATGGACAACCTGGGGGCACTTGGTCAGGTTGTCAATGTTAAACCGGGGTATGGTCGCAACTACTTGATTCCTCAAGGCTTGGCCATGCTGGCCACACCGGGCAACAAAAAGCGTTTTGAACTGGAGCGCAAGAAGCTGCAGGAAAAACTCGATGCCGTGCGATTTGCTGCCCAGGAATTGGCCAATAAGATCAGTGCCGTCTCCCTGCGGATTCCGGTCCGTGTCGGTGAAGGCGACAGACTCTATGGATCCGTGACCTCGGCGAATATTTCCGATTTACTGCAGACTGATCACGGGCTGGACGTGGACAAGAAGATCATCTTGCTGGATGAGCCGTTGCGGGCCCTGGGTGATTATGCCATTGAAGTCCGCGTATACCAGGATATTCGCGCTCAACTGCAGGTCGCCGTGGTTCGTCACGATGCAGACCGGACGGCCCAGGCTGAGACTGATGTCGCTGAGACAACGCAGGAAACGCCGACGGACGTGACGAATCCTGCGATGGGTCCGCTTCCAGTGGAGGAATAGCCACCGCGGAGATCGGCACGTGCCACGCTCAACCCAGAAAGTTACTGCCGCCGGCATGGCGACAACTCTCAGCGGCAAAACCCCCCCCCAGAACCTTGAAGCCGAACAGGCGGTTCTGGGGGGGATTTTTTTGCGTCCGGACCTGATCGACTCCCTCCTGGAAATCGTGGGGGAGGATGATTTCTATTCTCCGGCGCACCGCAGCATTTTTCAGTCCTGTATCCATCTCTACCAGCGCCGGGTTCCCATTGATCTGGTCACCTTGTCCGATCACCTGCAAAGTACGGGGATTCTGGAAGAGGTGGGTGGTCCGGTGTACCTGGCTTCCCTGACCGAGTCCCTGGTGGCTGCTTCCCATGCCGAGTCCTATGCCCGGATCGTTCGCGACAAGGCCATCCTGCGTCGCTTGATCAACGCAGCCTCAGAGATCGTTGTTGCCTGTCATGAAGGCGGGCAGGACGTGGACAAGGTGCTTGACGAATCAGAGTCGGCGATTTTTGCCATTTCCGAGGCAAAGATCAAAAGTGTGTTTTCCACCACCAAAGAGCTGGTCAACCAGGTTTTCGAACATCTGGAAAAGCGGGTGGAGCGCCAGGAGTTGGTCACCGGAGTGCCCACCGGATACCACAAGCTGGACGAGATGACGGCCGGGCTGCAGCCATCGGACCTGATCATCATCGCTGCCCGTCCAAGCATGGGCAAGACCGCCTTTGCTCTGAACATTGCCATGCGGGCCGCGGTGTTGAAGGAGGTGCCCACAGCGATATATTCCCTGGAGATGTCCAAGGAGCAGCTGATGATGCGGATGCTCTGCGCCTGGGGCAAGGTTGACCTAGCCAGGTTTCGCCGCGGTTTTTTGAATGATGAGGATTGGACCCGACTGTACCATGCCGCGGATGCCCTCTCCCAGGCAGCCATTTTCATCGACGACACACCGGCTCTGGGGACTTTGGACCTGCGGGCTCGGTGCCGCAGGCTGAAATCCGAGAAAAAGCTGGGCCTGGTGGTTGTGGACTACCTGCAGTTGATGCGGGCCAGCCGCCGCATCGATTCCCGCGAACAGGAAATTTCCGAAATTTCTCGAAGCTTGAAGGGTTTGGCCAAGGAATTGGACCTGCCCATGATCGCCCTGGCCCAGCTCAACCGGAAGGTCGAGGAGCGGAGCAACCGTCGGCCCATGCTGTCGGACTTGCGCGAATCCGGGGCGATCGAACAGGATGCGGATGTGATCGCCTTTATTTATCGCGACGAGGTTTACAACAAGCAGGAAGGCAATCCCAAGAAGGGTATCGCGGAGATCATCATCGGCAAGCAGCGCAATGGGCCCGTGGGGGAAGTGGAGCTGGCCTATCTGGACTCGTACACAGCGTTTGAAAACCTGGTCGACGTCCCACCGCCCTCGGAGAGTTTTCAATCCGGCGCGTAGGATCGTTTCTTGCGCATCGGTCCCCGCTAGATAAGGAGGCAACGTGTTTTTTGACCCAATGGAAGGACTCGACCGCGAGAAACTGCACCAGCTGCAGTCCGTCAGGCTAAGGAGCGTGACGGAAGCGGCGGCACGCTCACCGCTGTATGCCGCGTTGTTTCAGGAACATGGCACTCAGGCCAACCACATCCGCGGTCTGGACGACCTGGTGCGAGTACCCTTGACGGACAAGGAACACTTGCGCTCCAGTTATCCGGACGGATTGCTCTGTCGCCCCAAGGAGGAGATGGTTCGGCTGCATGCTTCTTCCGGGACAACCGGCGCGGCGACAGTGATTTTTCATACCGCTGGAGACATCCAGACCTGGGCCGACCTGGTGGCCCGCTGCTTCCATATGGTCGGGGTACGGCCCGGCGACGTTTTTCAGAATATGAGCGGGTACGGTCTGTTCACCGGAGGGCTGGGCATCCACTATGGCGCGGAGCGCCTGGGCTGCCTGACCATTCCCGCCGGCGCGGGCAACAGCAAGCGGCAGATCAAGCTGCTTCAGGATTTTCGCGTCACGGTGATTCACATCATTCCTTCCTACGCCCTGCATCTGGCTACGGTATTTCAATCCCTGGGCGTGGAACCCGGCGGGTTGCATCTGAAGTCCGCCCTGATCGGCGCGGAGCCCCACTCCGAGGAAATACGCCAAAGGATCGAGGAATTGTACAAATTGAAGGCCTACAACTCCTACGGGCTGTCCGAGATGAACGGTCCCGGCGTGGCCTTTGAATGTCCGGAGCAAAACGGAATGCACATCTGGGAGGACGCCTTTTTGCCGGAGATTCTCGACCCGGTCACCCTGGAACCCGTACCCGAAGGAGAGGTGGGTGAGCTGGTGCTGACCACCCTGACCCGCGAAGGCATGCCCATTTTGCGCTACCGCACCCGGGATTTGACCCGCTTTCTGCCTGGAGAGTGTCCTTGCGGCCGGGTGCATCGCCGCATCGACCGGATCGTCGGCCGCAGCGACGACATGATCATCATCAAGGGCGTGAACATCTTTCCGATGCAGGTGGAGCGCGTGTTGATGGCCATTCCGGAAGTGGGGCAGAACTACCTGATCGTCCTGGAGCGGCAGGGATACCTGGACCAGTTCAAGGTACAGGTGGAAGTGAAGAGCGAATTCTTCGTGGAAGACATGCGGGAACTCAAGAAACTGCAGAACAAAATTACCGGCCTGCTGCGTGATGAATTGCTGGTCACGCCCAAGGTGGAACTGGTGGAAGCCAGAAGCCTGCCTTGCTCCGAGGGCAAGGCCCAGCGAGTGTGCGATTTGCGGGGAGAGTGATGTCCTTTGTCCTGTCCGGGCTGTTCCTGGGATTTCTCGGCCTGCTCTTGATGCTGCATGTTTTTGGTCTGCCGGCCAACTGGCTGATTCTGGCCTCCATGGCCGTCTGGGGCTGGCTGAATCCGGAGTTTGCGGGCGGGCTCGGTTTTTTCGCCATTTTGATCGCGCTCTGCATACTGGGCGAGGTTGTGGAGTTCGCGACCCA
Organism: Desulfovibrionales bacterium; assembly: GCA_007693505.1. Lineage (GTDB taxonomy): Bacteria > Desulfobacterota > Desulfovibrionia > Desulfovibrionales > Desulfonatronaceae > Desulfonatronum. Next base: position 21,756 of record REDL01000098.1, read on the forward strand.
GATGTATGGCGGGCGTCGATACGGCGGAAGCCGGAAAGGGGCCTGGGCCGCGGTTATCGGGGCAATTGTCGGGGGCGTTCTGGGCGCCCCCTTTTTTTTCGGGCTGGGAGCAGTCCCGGGCTCCTTTTTGGGGGCCTACGCGGGCAGCCTGCTCATCGAGCTGGGCCAGGGCTTCTCGCTGGCCGCCGCGCGACGGGCTGCCTGGGGGGCGATGTGGAACAAGATCTTCGGCACGGTGGTCAAGGTTTGCCTCGGGGTCTGGATGATTGTCCTGAGCTTCGATATGGTCTGGCCCGGATGATTGCCGTGCCTGCTTCGGGATAGGCCTCTACTGCGTTACCGCTTATGAATTGGGCGGATTAGGCTTCTGTGCCTGCAAAGCCAGGCAAGATGCCTGTCCCACCGTGTTGCAAGGCCTTCCGACCACACTGCGGAGCATACAGCGTCAACGGGGCAAAATCGGCTCATTGAGACCGGTCAACCCCCTTCGATCGCTTGGCAACTCGGGCAAAAGCAGGTGGTCCGCCCGGCGACTTTTGTGGTCTGAAGCGGGCGATTGCAGCGTTTGCAAGGGAGCCCCTTGCGGCCGTAGACCTCAAAGGTGTCCTGGAACGTACCCACCAGCCCGGCCGCGGTGCGATAGTCCCGGATGGAGCTCCCACCCGCGGCAATGGCCTCTTGCAAAACAGACTGGATGGCGGCCAACAACTGGTACCGGTGCCTTCGAGTGAGCTGGTTCGCCGGGGTGGCCGGGTGGATTCGTGACCGAAAGAGGCTTTCGTCGGCGTAGATGTTTCCGATACCGGCAATAATTCGCTGATCCAGGAGCAGAGCCTTGATCCGGCTGGTCTTGCCAGCGATTTGTCTGGCGAATTGCTCCGGGGTCAATCCCAGAGGTTCTGGGCCGAGGTCGTGGAAAAACGGCCACCCGGCCAGCTGATCCGGGGTGAACAGGGCACACGTGCCGAATTTGCGTTGATCCTGAAAATACAGCGATGATCCGTTGTCCAGGTCCAGCAAAAGATGGACATGAGGGCCAGGAGGCATCCCAATGGGAGCAAGTCCCAGTCGTCCTGTCATCCGCAGGTGAAAGGCCAGGATCTCATCCTGTGCCAATTCCAGAAACAGCAATTTACCGCGACGGGAAACGCCATGGATCTCACGGCCCACAAGCGTGTGAAGGATGCTTTGGCCAGCGGGAGGGGCAACGGGTGCCAGATGCGCGGCCAGATGCGCCGCCAGGTGCGGAATGTTCACGACGCAACGCCCGGTGAGCATGGGACGAAGACCACGGGCAATGGTTTCCACTTCGGGAAGTTCAGGCATGGCTGGAAACTGAATTCAGAAGTCGGGAAGCAGGGATCAGGCGATGCATGAAGTGTTGCTGGTTGCGGTCAGGGGGAGGTAACGGGGATGGTGAGCGTATCACCATTGCGGAGCACGTCCAAAAGCAAAGGTCGCTGTTCTCTTGTGGCCTGCATTCCTTGCTGGTGCAGAATTTCCAGAGAGGTAATGGGGACGCCGTTGGCGGCAATGAGAATGTCTCCGGGGAGCAGGCCGGCATCCTCGGCCCGTGAGCCCGGAACCACTCCGGTAACATGTACCTGGTCGTCGGCCCAGGTGATGGCGAGTCCCAGGCGCTGCGGCTCGGGACAGTAGAAGAAAAGGTCAGCGGCGGCTGGGTTCGGTGCTGGTCCACCGCGCCAGGGCATTACGGACAGAATGCTGGGCTCGTGGCCCAGTTGCAGGAGCCGGGAAGCCACTCCATGGCCGTATTCCACATGCCCGGATCCGGCCAGGATGACCATGGGCCGCTGTTTTTGATTCAGGTGCTGGAGCGCAACATGAGCCATCTGGGTGTCCCACAAGGACTGGATCATTATGAAACGGTCCACGTCGAAACCAGCCTCCAACGTGAAATCCGGCATCCGATCCACATGGCGGTGAAATTCTTCCTCAATGGCTTCCAGTTGTTGGTCCGGAGGAAGAATAATGGCCATTGGAAGTGCCCCGCGCTCGTCGTCAGGGATGCCTTGCAGACCATCTGCCCGGATGCGTTTGAGCAGGTTTCGGGGAACATTCAAGCCAAGCACGGGGATGTTCCACTGCTCGGCTCGCTCAAAAATGGGGCGGTAGAGCGAGAAGTCAAAGCCCCAATACGTTTCCCAGCCCAGCTCATATTGCAGTTCGTCCAGGGCAACATCCCCATTGTGAAATGCATCCAGGGTCGACTGCGCGGACCAGGGCACCATTTCCAATCCCAGGAGGATAGGTAGGTCGGCGTCAGCCAAGGTATCCACAACCCAGGCCTGAAACTGGTGGTCACAGGCATTGGCGTGGGACTCGCCGACCAGGATGAAGTCCTGTGCTGCTGAGCGCTTCGCGAATTCCGCGGCATCCAGGATCCGCCCATCAGCTTGAAAAAGCGTGCCGGGCTGAGGTGGCATGATGGGATCCGGCGGGGGGGGAGGAAAGAGCCGGGCGCAGCCGGTACTGATGAGCACAAGGGCCAGCAGTATCGGCTGCACCCACCGGGGGATCAATCCCACTTACGCTTGTCCTCGATGGGTCGGATCTGGGCTGGAAGCGAGCCGGGAGCCACGACTTTCAGTTCAGGCCGCAGGCCGATTTTTTCGCGGAAATGATGAAAGAGTTCGTTTTCCCGCTTGAATTGACTGGCTTCGATGAACAGCGCCAGCTCGTCGATGCCGCCAGGATTGGTTACCTCGATCTGCCAGCGCTTGATTTCTTCAAAGGAGGCCATGACCTGTTCCACCTGGTGCGGGTAGACGAACATGCCCTTGATCCGGGCCGTGGTATCCACCCGTCCGACAATGGTGCCCAGGCGAGGTGAAGATCGACCGCACGGGCAGGGAGCCCGGTTGATGTAAGAAAGGTCTCCGGTGGAGAGGCGGATCAGCGGATAGGTCTTGTTGAAGGCCGTAACGACAATTTCTCCGACTTCACCATCCTTGAGCGGAATGCCGGTGTCCGGGTGGCAGATTTCCACGAAAATGCGGTTGGAGACGTGCAGGCCGTTTTTGTGAAAGCACTCATAGCCAATGGATCCGACATCCGCGGTCCCATAGCCCTGGCGCATGATGATGTCGAACTTTTTTTCCAGGTTGTTGCGCAGTTTTTCCGGAAATTTTTCTCCAGTGACGAAAGCCACTTCCATGTAGAGATCCTTGCGCAGGTTCAGGCCGGCTTCCTCTCCTTTCTGGGCCAGGTGCATCAGGTAGCTGGGTGTCCCGATAAAGCCGGTTATTCGGAGCTTTTGCATGATATCCAACTGGGTATTGGTATTGCCTGGCCCTGCAGGCACCACGGCGCAGCCCAAATTGCGCAACGGCTCCTCGAACATGAGTCCGGCAGGGGTGAGGTGGTAATTGAAGGTGATCATGTTCACGTCACCGGGCCGGAATCCGGCTGCGTAGAAGCCCTCGGTCCACCCCCAATAGTCGTCAACGCGGTCTTCGGGGTCAAAAATGGGTCCGGGAGAAAGAAAAATGCGACGCAGCTCTCCCAGATCTTTGGTCAGCAAGCCTCCCAGACGGGGACCCATGGTCTGGAGAAAGATGAGTTCCTTCTTTTTGATGATCGGAATATGCTTCAGGTCGTTGAGCACCCTGAACTTGTCCGGACTGAACTGAGCCCTGTCGAAGCGCTTCTTGACGTCTTCGGAATATCTGTAGGCGTATGTCAACAGGTCCTTGAGATGGATCTGGTAATATTGCCTCCGTTCGCTTTCATCGAGTACTTCCCGGCGACTGTAAATACCCTCGGTACGGTCTTTTCGGGTCATGGGTGTTTCCTTTCCTCCCTGTTCATGAATATCCAATCATAACCTATAAACATCGATAAATAACAACATGACAACGGGAAGGCAAGTCCATGAGGGCAAAGAAAATCAATGCAGTCTCGAAAGCGACGCCGTCGAGACGAATGCAGTCAACACAGCAGGGCCATTGGCCATGGGCCTTTTTGTTCTCACCATTTTTTTTCTTGCAAAGACGGCTGGCTTGCCCTGTTTGGAACAGCTCGAAACTCCTTCAACGGCCTCGGAACATCAAGTCGTTGCGCCATAAAAACAGGAAGTTGTGTTTTGAGCGCCCGGCAACGACTTGATGGACGATTCCTGGTTCAGTCAAACAGGCGAAACCGGTCGATCCGTCCCAAAAAAGGCAAGCCAGCCTCAAAAATTTCATATCGTTACGTCAAAACAAAAATGCCCAGGCCAATCGCCAAGGGGTGAAAAAACAGTTTCGATAGGTGTGGCGCTCGATGTCCTGCTACAGGGAGCAGGGCGTGCGCTTTTTTCGGTCGAAGTCGGGTATTGGGTTTGTCGGGATTTTGCCTCTTGGCAGGCAGATGACGTGCAGGAGGGAGACTGGGGCAGACTGGTTGAGCAGGTGGAAGGGGACGGGGGCGTGCCGTGAACGGCTAGGATTGCAGATCCTTGATAATGCCTTTGGCGGCAAGCAAGCCGGTAGCTGCTGCGGAAACGATGTTTCCGGCAACACCGGGACCATCTCCGGCAACGTACATACCCCGCAGGGACGTCCGCAGATCCGCGTCGGTTTCCATCTGGGTGGCGAAGAATTTTATTTCCGGAGCGTACAACAGTGTCTCGTCGTTGGCCACTCCTGGGACGACGCAATTGAGTTTTTCCAAGCCTTCCACAAGGTTGGTCAGGATCCGTTCAGGCAGGGCCATGGCAATGTCCCCGCAGGTGACGTTGGAAAGGGTTGGCCGGATGAACCCTTTGGAGATGCGGTTCCAGGTGCTGCGACGGCCACGTTTGAGATCCCCGAAGCGTTGCAAAATCGGCTTGCCTCCGCCGATCAGGCTGGCCAGGCGTCCAATGGATTCGCCGTACGCCTGGTTGTCCGTGACCGGCTCAGTGAGCACCACTTTGGAGAGAAAAGCAAAATTGCTGTTTTCGGACTTTTTATCCAGGTAGGCATGGCCGTTGACGCAAACGAAGTTCTGATAGTTTTCCAGGGAGACGTATCCCCCGCGATTCGTGCAGAATGTCCGGGTCTGGTCGTCGTATTTACGTGTCTGGATGAAAAAGGTCGGGTCGTAGATAACGTTGGTCAGGTCGTGAAGGATATCATTGTGCACCTCTACGCGCACGCCAACCTCGATCCCCCGCTGGGTCAGGTTGATGCCGTGGGACTGGGCGATGCGTCCAGCCCATTCGGCGCCGACTCGACCAGGGGCGAGAATGACATGGCGGCATTGCAAGGTTCCCTTGATTGTTTTCACCCCGTCGACCTTGCCCTGGTCAACCAGGATGTCCTGAACATCCTCTCCGGAACGGATAATCACGCCTTTGTCCTGGATATAGTCAGCCATGGCCGCGATGTGGTCCGGCAGTTTGTCGCTGCCCAGGTGCTTTTGCCGGATCAGCAACAGATCGATCCCGGCCTTTTTGGCCTGTTTACGAATTTCCTGGGCCTTTTCCATATCCGTGGGATAGACCGGACCATCCATCCCAAAGCGGGTGAAGACTTCCTCGGTTTCCCGGATCAATGCACGGGCATGGTCCGGAGAAAGGAACTGGGTAAGATCTGTTTTGCCAAGGATGTGGATGAAGTTCAGCTTCCCGTCGGAAAACAACCCCGCTCCGCCAATCCCAGAAAGGATGTTGCAAGGCTTGCAATGATGACAGGTCGGGCTTTGGTTCTGGCCGATGGGACACGTTCTCCGCAGGGGGGATCTGCCTTTGTCCACCAGCATGATGCGCAAATCCGTATGTTCGGCGAGGTGAAAGGCGGCGAAAAGGCCGGCTGGCCCTCCGCCAATAATAATTACGTCCGCAGTGGGGGTTGTCGGTGATATTGTCAAAATGTCTCCCAATGAATCGCGCGGTGATATGCTCAACGATCGCCGAAACGACGCAATAAAATGGAGTCCAGGTCACGCTTGGGAACATGGTGGACACCCTTGTCATCTCGCCAGTACTGGATGTTCCCTTCCTCCATCAAGCGTTCAAGCACGATCTTTTCTTTGGGGCGGCCCAGGGCAATGACCATCAGGATATCAAATCCGGGCGGTGAGTCCAAGCATGTGGCCAGTGCGTCTTTTTTGATGGAGCATATCATGCATCCACCCAACCCCATTTCCGTCGCACCCAGGAGGATGGTCTGGGCGGCGATGCCCAAATCCCAGGCAGACGTCTTGGAATGTCGCGCATCACCAAGGACGACGATGTATCCCGCCGGACGCTCTCCTTCCTGCGGACCATCCCAGTCCTTGAGGTAGGCCGCCCAGGCCAAGTGGGTAAAAATTTGGGCATTGATCTGGGGATCCACACTGATCATATAGCGCAAAGGCTGGAGGTTGGCTGCTGAGGCGGTTAATCGAGCCGTGTCCACCAGATCTTCCAGTGTTGTCAGCGAGAGCAGGTGATTCTCGTAAAAACGCCGAAAGCTGCGGGTTCTGGAAACAAGCTCTCGCAAGGTCATCGTCTGCACTCCTTTTCAAATCCTTCTTGGTCAAGACTGTGCTTGTTGTTGGAAAACGAGTAATTACTGCTACATGCGCAGGACATTTTTCGAATGGATTGCCAGATACAGACTTCATCAGCACTCAAATCCGAGAAAAGGGAACAACCGGCTGATCAGCGGACACAAAAGACGCGTTGTCCGGTGAAACAAAGGATGCCTTTGTGGCCGCGTTGTTCCGTCAATGCCTGCTCACGACAATCGAAGCTATTTTATAGCACGGGTCGGTACGCAGGAAAAGAGTCAAATCGAGGGCGATTCAGTGTCCTGAGGTGTCTGCTGGCCGGCGGAAATTGTTTCCAAGTCAAACGCGGCCGCCATCAAGGACCGTGTATAGGGATGCTTGGGCCGGGCAACGATATCCTGGGACGGACCGTGCTCGACCATCTGTCCGTGGTGCATGACCAGGATTTCATGACTCATGGCTCGCACAACCCGCAAGTCGTGGCTGATGAACAGGTAGGCGGTTTGGTGTTCGTGTTGCAAGTCCCGAAGCAAATCAACAATCTGCGCTTGGACGGACATGTCCAGGGCTGAAGTTGGTTCATCCAGGACCAGCAATTCAGGTTTGAGGATCATGGCCCGCGCAATAGCAATGCGCTGGCGCTGGCCGCCGGAGAATTCGTGCGGATAGCGGTGGCGACTATCCGGAGACAGGCCAACTTCCTGCAAAGCCGTGGCAATGAGGGCGTCCCGTTCCTGGAGAGTGCGACCCAAACGATGAACGATCAACCCTTCGCCAATGATTTGGGCAATGGACATTCGGGGGTTGAGGCTGCCGAAGGGGTCCTGGAAAACAATCTGCATATTCCGCCTGAGTGGACGCAGGAGACGCGGCGACAATGTACCGATCTCCCGGCCCTGGAAAACGATACGTCCCCTGGAGGCAATCAGGCGCAACAAAGCCAGCCCCAGGGTGGTTTTGCCTGAGCCGGATTCGCCGACAACCCCCAGGGTGCGGCCGGGGTAAAGCCGGAGATCCACCCCGTTCAATGCCTTGACATACCCCTTGGTCCGCTTGAGCAGACCTTTCTTGATTGGAAACCAGACGGCGACGTCGCCCGCCGTGAGCAACGGCTCCGTGGAGGCGGGTTTGTCTTCCGGGCCTTTCTTGGGCTCGGCCTCCAGGAGGCGTCGGGTATATGGGTGCTTTGGTTCGGCGAAAACCTGATTCACCGGACCGGATTCAACAATTTGTCCTTGTTGCATCACGCAGACATCGTCGGCATTTTTACGCACGACATGCAGATCATGGGTGATCAGGAGCATGGCCATGCCCAGGCGGTGGCGCAGATCCTTAAGCAGCGCAAGGACTTGGGCCTGGATCGTCACATCCAGGGCTGTCGTCGGTTCATCGGCAATGAGCAGATCCGGTTTGTTGGCCAGAGCCATGGCGATCATCACTCGCTGGCACTGACCGCCGGAGAGCTGGTGAGGCCAAGAAGCCAGCTTCCGGCCAGGGTCATCCAGACCAACCAGCTCCAGAAGTTCCACCGCCCGCTCTCTGGCCTGGTCTCCCGGCATTTTCTGGTGCAGGCGCAAGGTTTCCACAATCTGCTTTTCCACCGTGTGCAAGGGATTGAGAGAACTGAGCGGTTCCTGGAAGATCATCCCGATGCGGCCTCCACGGACTGTACGCAGCATTTCTTCGGAAGCGCCCAGCAATTCCTGCCCTTCCAGTAAAATTGATCCGGACGGATGAAAGGCCAGGGGATAGGGCAGCAGTTGGACCAGGGAGAGTGCTGTGACCGACTTACCGGAACCTGACTCTCCCACCAAGGCCATGGTCCGGCCCTTGCGCAAGGTGAAGCCGACGTTTTGCACGGCGTGAACAACGGTCCCTGAGCCGCGAAACGAGACGGACAGGTCACTGACGTGGAGCAGAGGAGCAGGGGAAGGCATGGCGGTTTTGGCTCAGAAGTCAGAATTCGGATGTCAGAAGTATGGGCGGATCAGCGTGTCTGCCCGGATGTCTGATGGAAAATAAAATACAGGCAAGAGAGCGGTCATTTTTCTAGTGCACTTTTTTTCTGGGATCAAAAGCGTCCCTGGCCGCTTCGCCAATGAAGATCAACAGGCTGAGCATGACCGCCAAAACCACAAACGCGGTGATGCCCAGCCAAGGAGCGTGGAGATTGGCCTTGCCTTGGGCCAGCAGTTCTCCCAGAGAAGGTGATCCGGGCGGGAGGCCGAAGCCCAGGAAATCCAATGACGTCAGGGTGGTGATGGAGCCGTTGAGGATGAAGGGCAGGAAGGTCAGAGTGGCCACCATGGCATTGGGAAGGATATGCCGGAACATGATGGTCGAATTGCCGACTCCCAGAGCCCGGGCTGCTCGGACATAATCAAAGTTGCGGGTGCGCAAAAATTCGGCCCGGACCACGCCCACCAGGGCCATCCAGGAAAAGAGCAGCATGATCAGCAGCAGCCACCAAAACGTCGGCTCGATCATGGCCGAGAGAATGATGATCAGGTAGAGGAGCGGCAGTCCGGACCAGATTTCCATAAATCGTTGGAAAAGTAAGTCTGTCCAGCCGCCGAAGTAGCCTTGTACCGCACCGGCGGTGATGCCGATAACCGTGCTGGAGAGCGTCAGGAGCAGACCGAAGAGCACCGAAATCCGAAATCCGTAGATGACCCGAGCCAGGACGTCCCGACCCTGGTCATCGGTGCCCAGCAAATTCTCCCAGCTGGGCGGTGATGGGGCGGGAACAGGCAGGTCAAAATTCACGGTTCGATGGCTGTAGGCGATGGGTGGCCAGAGCATCCAGCCCTTTTCCCGGATCAGTTCCGCCACAAAGGGGTCGCGGTAATAGGCTTCTGTTGGAAAATCTCCACCAAAGGCCGTTTCCGGATAGACCTGGAAAATGGGGAAGAACCACTGGGAATCGTAACGGATCAGCAGTGGCTTTTCATTGGCGATGAATTCCGCGCCCAGAGTGGTCAGGAACAGGACCAGAAAAATCCAAAGCGACCAATAGCCACGCCGATTCTTGCGAAAATTGGCCCAGCGGCGTTGGTTAAGGGGGCTTAGCGGCATGGCTGGTCCTTCATGCCTGGGCTATCCGTTGTTCCAGCCAATCCTCGAATCGGGGGCCAGCGTCGCTGAACGGTGCGAACCAGACCGTCATGTCCAGGCTCCACCACTGCGGATCCTGTTCTGATGGCAGGACACCGTGGACCTTGACGGCATCTTTTGCTGTACAGACCAGATGGTTCGCATGCGCCGCCGCGGCATTTCGGGCAAGCTGAGCGATCCTTGCGGCGGAATAGGATGCATGATCGGCAAAAACGTCGAAGCGCGCTGGCCGACCTCCCAGAAAATTCGTTGCTGTATGTTCCACGGACAAGGGATCTGCCACGCCGCTGAACAGGGTATAGCGCCCTGCGGCCTGCGCGGGCAGGTTGCTCCGGTGTTCCCCGGTACGGAGATTGGTCAAGCCCATTGGTTGCGGACCGAAAAAAAAGGTTGGCTTGGCATACTCCCCGAGGCGGGTCACAATTGTTTTCTGGAGTGACGGAGTTGCCATGACAGGGTCCGGCAGCTTGATGAGATAGGCGTCCGCACGGGACAGGGCGGACGGGCCCTCACGCCAGGGGCCGCTGGGCACGACCTTGTTCCAGTCGTTTTCAAGGTCCGGAAGAGTCAGTAGTACCAGGTTGATGTCTCGGGCTACGGCCATATGCTGCAGGCCGTCATCCAGGAGAAAAAGGTCCGGCTTCCAGGAAGCCCAGGCCCATTTTCCGGAGCGGCTCCGCTTGGGGTCCACGACAATTTTAGATGCCGGAAAGGTACGGGCCAGAAGTAGTGGCTCGTCTCCAGCCTCTTGGGGCAAGGCATCCGGTTTGACGTGAAACGGGAGGTGGGGGGGGCGGGCTCGGTAACCGCGGGTCAGGAGAGCGCACTGCCTGTTTCGTTTCCCGGCCCAGGCGAGCAGCCAGGCGCAGACCGGGGTTTTTCCCGATCCTCCCCAGCGAAGGTTCCCCACGCTGATGCACGGCCGGGGAGGGCGCCATGCCGGAAAAAAGCCCCGGGTATACATGGTGGCGCGCAGGGCCATCATGGCCCGGTACATTGCGGCCGGAATGGAGAGAAGGCGCATGCAAAACGGCTTGATATGGCTGGAAAAGATCGTGCCCGTGCGGAGCTGTTTGCTGCCTGACACTGCGTTGCAAAGCACGAGCACGTATGAAGAATCCCGCGCGGGATCACATGCCCATGATGTTGTAGCCTGCGTCCACGTAGATGGTTTCCCCGGTGATGCAGGTAGAGAAGTCCGAGGCCAGAAACAAGGCCAAACCGGCAGCGTCTTCCTGGGTCACGTTGCGTTTGAGGGGAGCGCGCTCTTCGACATGCTTGAAAATCTGTTTCATTCCAGAAATGCCTGATGAGGCGAGGGTTTTCAACGGGCCGGAACTGATCGCATTGACCCGGACTCCCCGTTCTCCCATGTCCACGGAGAGATAGCGGACGCTGGCTTCCAAAGAGGCCTTGGCCACACCCATGACGTTGTAGTTCGGGACAACCTTCTCCGCTCCATAGTAGCTGAGGGCCATGACCGAGCCGCCTTCGGACATCTGCGGCTCAAACGCCCGACACAGGGCAACCAAAGAATAGCAGGATACATCCAGGGCCAGGGCAAAGCCGGCTCGGGAAGTATCAACATAGCGTCCGGCCAAGTCTTCCCGATTGGCAAAGGCAACGGAATGGACAAGGATATCCACGCCGCCCCATTTTTCGGCAACAATTTCCGCGGCAGCGGTGATTTCCGCATCGCTGGTGACGTCGCAGGGGAAAATGAATTCTCCACCCAGTTCCTCACTGATGGGCTCGACGCGTTTGCGAATAGCGTCATTCACATAGTTCAGAGCAATGGAAGCACCTTGATCCTTGAAGATTTTGGCAATGGCATAGGCTATGCTGCGGTCATTGGCCACCCCAAAAATCAGTGCTTTTTTTCCGGATACGAGCATGCATGTCTCCTTTGGTTATGGTCGCGGACCAGCGACGGAAGTAATCAGGGGAGTTCCAGGCGGTGGCCGGTGAGTATGGCGTAGGCGTCCAGGTAACGGTCGCACGTCTGCTGGACAATGTCCCGGGGGAGGCTCGGCCCCGGCGCGAGCTTGTTCCATCCGCTTTGGGTCAGCCAATCCCTGAGAAATTGTTTATCAAAGCTGGGCTGAGAGCGACCGGGGATGTATCCGTCCTGAGGCCAGAATCGGGAGGAGTCCGGCGTCAGGACCTCGTCAATAAGCAACAGCTGGTCGTCAACAAGGCCGAACTCGAACTTGGTGTCCGCGATGATGATGCCAAGGCCTTGGGCATAATCCCTGGCTTGAGAGTAGATTTCCATGGAAAGACGTTTCACTTCAGCTAAGCGATCCTGGCCCAGAATGTTCGCGGCCCGGATCGTACTGATGTTTTCATCGTGTTCACCCATTTCAGCCTTGGTGGAGGGAGTGAACAACGGTGGAACCAGTTCCTGAGACTCCACAAGTCCCTGGGGAAGCTGGTGTCCGCAGATCATGCCGGAGGCCTGGTAGTCTTTCCAGCCTGATCCGGAGATATAGCCGCGCACAATGCACTCCAAAGGCAATGGTTTTGCCTTGCGCGCCAGCACGGATCGACCTGCCAATTGGCCAGCGTAAGGGCGGAGGACCGATGGAAAGTCGGCAACATCCGTGGCCAGAAGGTGGTTGGGGACAATACTGCGCATCCGCTTCATCCAGAACAGGGTGATCTGGTTCAGAACGATGCCCTTATAGGGGATCGGATCGGGCAGCACAACATCAAAGGCGGACATGCGGTCCGTCGTCACGATCAGCAGAATTTCCGGTGAAATTTCGTAAATATCCCGAACCTTGCCGCGGGAAACAAGTTGTATTTCGGGAATGAAGGTGTTTTTCAGGATTTCCATCTGTAGAGAAGCTGTCGGGATAATAGGAATCTCGGTGTCCGCAGGGCCAATCCTTCGTTACAGTTTGCCGTTACGAGTTACACCTATACCCTATTTAGAATGAATGCGAAAGAGCCATGTTATTGAGCTGTCGCTTCAAACGTTGCGACAGTCCACGGAACGAGCATGCGCGTCCAGTCCTTCCAGGGATGCCAGGCGGGCCACGGCCTTGCCATGCTTGGCAACATACGCGCAGGATGTCGCGATAATATTCGACTTCTTGATGAAGTTGTCCACCGAGAGCCCAGAGGCAAAACGGGCCGTACCCATTGTGGGCAGGACGTGATTCGGTCCGGCGAAGTAGTCGCCAATGGGTTCCGGACAGTGATGACCCATGAAAACGGCCCCGGCATTGCGAATCAACCCCAAAAGTTGCCATGGGTCGTCAACACAGAGTTCCAGGTGTTCCGGAGCCAGAAGATTGATCAGCCCGGCACCTGTGGGAATGTCCGGCACGGCAATCAAGGCTCCCCAGTCGGACAGGGAGACCTTGGCGGTTTCCGCCCGCGGGAGTTGGGCCAGCTGTCGGGAAAGGGCCATCTTGACATTTTCCAGCAATGGAGGGCTATTGGAGACAAGAATGGAAGCGGCCAAGGGATCGTGCTCGGCCTGGGAGAGCAAATCCGCGGCCACCCACTCGGGATTGGCGGATTCATCGGCGAGGATGGCAATCTCACTCGGACCGGCGATCATGTCGATGCCCACCTGGCCAACCAGCAAACGCTTGGCAGTGGTCACGTAGATGTTTCCTGGTCCGGCGATGACGTCCACCGGAGGTATGCTTCGCGTGCCATAGGCCAAGGCGGCAACAGACCAGGCACTCCCCAGGCGATAAATTTCGCAGATACCCAGCAGGGCAGCTGTGGCCAGGATGTAGGCATCCAGGGTTCCATCGGCACGAGGCGGAGAAACAACAGCAACGGCATCAACACCGGCGACCTGAGCCGGTACGGCGTTCATGATCAGGCTGGAAACCAAGGGGGTGGTACCACCCTGGCCGCCGGGTACATAGAGTCCCACACGCTCTACTGGACGGACCATCTGGCCGAGGACGGTTCCATCCGGCTTGGTCTGAAACCAGGATCGCTGGATCTGCTGCTCATGGAAATGCCGTACATTGTCGATGGCATTTTTCAGGATAGTGAGATCCTCTTCAGGAATGGATGCCAGAGCCGCGGAGATGTCTGTCATTGGAACACGGATCCAACCTTCTTGAAAATCCGAGCAGTCGAAGCGACGGGTGTAGTCCACCAGGGCCGCATCACCCTTTTCCTGAACCTGTGACAAGATGTCCCGAACCTGATGTTCCATGGAAAGGTCCGGGCTCCAGCGTCCCTTGAGCCAATCACTCAAGGTTGGCCAGTCGGCTCTGGATGCATAACGCAGTTCACGGCACGGCAAAATGGTACTCCTTGTCTATAAAAGTCAACGTGAAGCGATCTTTTTCGGCATTGCGCATCGAAAAAGATGGAAACACACACGATTGCGCTGAGTGGTTTGTTTTGAGTCGGAACGGGAGGGTCGAGAAAAACAAACGGGCTTCTTTTACGAAGCCCGTTTGTCCAGGTCAATGCTTTGTACAGCGATCTCAGCGCCAGAGGCTCCAGGCCGCCACGGCCACGGTGACCAGCAGTGTCAAGGTTATGGGCGTGCTCAAAGGCGGTCGGTCAGTGTCCGCGTCAAAGTCACGGAGCGGGCGGTGCATGGTGCGCAGGACATGCATGGGGTCAGAGGAGAGCAGGGAAACGAAGTCGGCAAAGCGAAAGCTCAGGCGTTCCGCGGTGTCGAAAAAGACATTCACCCAGCTAATGAAGATCTGGCGCAGATAAGGGGCCAAACGGCGATAGAACCAGTCAACGTCCAGGGAGATCTTGTCCTTGGGGGTCAACTTGGCCCGAACCAGCCAGAATCCAAAAAAGGTGAAAATCAGGATCTGGGTGGTTTCCACCAGCAAGGGGATGGTGAATGGAGTAAAGACCATGAAATAGGGCAGTTCAGCATACAGCAACCCGGGGAAAATGCCGTAAACCACACAGAGCACGGCCACGCCGGTCATGGCGGCGAACATTCCCGTGGGGATCGGTCGCACATGCGCATGGTGCGTCTTCTCTTCATGGAACCAGGTATAGTAGGGAAGCTTGATGCCAACAGAAAGAAATGTGCCCACGGAGGCGAAAATCAGCAAAAACTTGATGGCGTAGGCAGAGCTATCTCCAGCGGCGGTGATGATCATGGTCTTGCTGATGAAGCCCATGAACAGCGGAAAGCCGGAGATGGACAAGGCCCCGACCATATACAAAACCAGTACCCACTTCATTCGCGAGGCCAAGGCACCCAGTTCGCTGAGCTTGCTGGTGCCTACAGCATACAGAACGGCACCGGTGGCCATGAACATCAGGGTCTTGTAGAGAATATTGCTGAAGGCAAAGGCCGCCGCACCATTCAGGGCCAATTCCGTACCGATGCCCACGGCAACGATCATGTACCCCACCTGACTGATGATGTGGTAGGAGAGAATCTCCCGGATATCGTTGGCTAAAAACGCGTAACTTACCCCCCAGATCGCCATGGCCACACCCATGATCATCAGGATCGGCCATCCAGGGAAAAGAACAATGGCCACATAAACCGCGACTTTCGTGGTGAACGCGCTGAGAACACAGGCACCGGTAATGGTTGCCTTGGGGTAGGCGTCCGGCAGCCAGGCGTGCAGGGGGACCATGGCTGCGTTGATCATCACACCGAAAAACATCAGCCAGGCTGCCAGGGATTCACCTGGAGCAAAACCGTTTTCCGGCAGCAAGAGCGATCCGGTCGATTGGACATGGACGATAATGCCCGCCAACAGAAGACTGCCGCCAAACAGGTGGTACAGCAGGTAGCGCATGCCCGCCTGCTGCGAGGGTTTGGTGCGACGCGCCCAGATCAGATAGGTTGAACCGGCGGCCATGATTTCCCAGCATACCAGCAGGGTGAAGAAGTCGCCGCAAAAGGTCACACCCAATGCACCGCCGGCGTAAAGCAAGGCAGCGGCCTGCTGTCCGGTTTCACGCATATGCAGGGCATAGACCCCACAGAAAAATGCAATGAGGGCAAAAATGATCCCGAATACCCGGCTGGCCTGCGTAACCTGGAGGACCACCAGATCGTAATGGGCAAAGGGCATGGTGACCACGGTCCCCAGGGGAATGGTCAAAACGAGGATCAGCGCGGCAATGGGGAAGGCAAGGAAGGCCGCGGGACGGGCGTTCTTGGGCAATAGGGGCAGAATGATCAGCCCCAGCCACATGACAAGAACCGGAGGCAGTTCAATGGGCATTGGTATTTACTTCCTGGTCGGTATCGTGGTCTTGCTGAAGAGCGTCATAGTAGTTCGGTTTCTGGGCAATGAACAGGTTCGCGCAGTACTTGGCGATAAAAATCAGCACGAGGCTACCGACGAATCCGAACACCGCGAAAAAGCCGGGAATGGCTTCCCACCAATAATTGTGCTCGATGAATTGGCCGATGACCGAAAGCGCTGTGAGGCCGAGAAGAACGATCCAATGCCACTGTTTCATGGCCAGACTCCTGAGGCGATAAAGACTGCGGGCAGCTGGAATACGCTTTGCGAGATACCGGCAGCCAAGTCATACATGTTGAGGATCAAATTGGGTTGCAGGCCCAGCAGGACAGACAACGTGGCCACGATGCAGATGGGCACGACCATGAAGAGCGAGGCTTCGCCGTGCTTTTCCAGGTCCTTGCCACCCGGTCGGAAAAAGGCCCGCTGGACAATGGGAAAGAAGTAGGCAGCGTTGAGCAGGCCGCTGAGCAGAAAAATACCCAAAATGATGGTCTGGTCCGCGGCCATGGCCCCCTGACAGAGAAACCATTTGCTGACAAAGGCATTAATGGGTGGAACCCCAGCCAAGCCCAAAGCGCCGATAGTGAACGCTCCCATGGTCCAGGGCATCACCCTGCCGATGCCGTCCAGCTGGGAGATCTTGGTTTTATGCAGATTGACGTAGATGGCCCCGGCACAGAAAAAGAGACATATTTTTGTCGTTGCATGGTTGGAGAGGTGCAGTAGTCCGCCGGTGAACCCCTCGGGCGTGAGCAAGGCCACACCGAGCACAATGTAGGAGAGATGCCCTACAGTGGAGTAAGCCAACCGGCGTTTCAGGTCGTCCTGGTTCAGGGCGATGAGGGAGGCCAGAATGACTGTGGCCCCGGAAAAAGTCGCCAGGATCAGGTTCAGGCTGAACTCGTGCATCACCTCCGGCCCGAAAATGAAGCCGACCACCCGGATCACCCCAAAGACCCCGGCCTTGACCACGGCCACGGCATGCAGCAGGGCGGAGACCGGTGTCGGAGCGACCATGGCCGCGGGCAACCAGCTTTGCAGGGGCATGATGCCGGCCTTCACGCCCACACCGGCGATGAACAGAATGAAGACTACCTTGATCAATACAGGATCCAGGAGAATCCCGCCGAAGATTCCGCCGGGGTTGAAGTCCAACGTGCCGGCAATGGAGTAGGTGATCCCTATGGCCGCGATGAGCACCACGCCGGCGGACATGGCGTACAGCAGGTACTGGCGTCCGGAGCGCATGGCCTCCTTGTTTTCCTTGTGGATGACCAGGGGGTAGGTGGCCAGGGACAATATTTCGTAAAAAATCAGAAACGTGAGCAGGTTGGCTGAAAAGGCGATGCCGATGGTGGCCGAGAGACAAACCGCGAAGCTGGCAAAATACCGGGTTTGCTTTTTTTCATTGGCCCCACGCATGTACCCGATGGAGTAGAACGACGTCAGTATCCACAAACCCGAGGCGACAACGGCGAAAAGCATGCCCACGGCGTCGGCCCGCAGTTTCAGGGCGATATCCGGGGATGCCGAGATTTGGACAATGGTGAATTCCGCCACCTCTCCGGCCATGACACCGGGCAGCAGGGAGAGAACCAGCGGAAACTTGATAAAGGCCGCAGCCAAGGTCCAGAACTCACGCATGTTCGGACGGTTGGAGCTGGCATAGATCAGCGGGACAGCGGCCAGGGAAACCAGGACTGCCAGAAAGGGAACCGAGGAGGTATAGGTGACGATTTCGTGCATTGGTTTTAGTCCCTTAGAGCCAGCCGGGGATCATGGGCACGATGAGGTTGGTGACGATCCAGGCGTTGGCGAAGCCGAGCACCAGGAGGCTGAGGGCCAGAAAGAGCGTCGGAACGAGCATGGACGCCGGGGCTTCGCTGCGAACAATGGTCTGTTCGCTGTAGTCCACCCCCTCGGGTTCCTGCGGCTTGAGGTACATCCGCTCCATGACCCGGAAAAAGTAGGCAACGTTCAGGATGGTGCTGATCAACAGGGCCGACAGAAAGATCCAGTGGGACTGTTCAATGGCACCCAGGGCCAGGTACCACTTTCCAAAGAAGCCGGCGGTGGGCGGTAGGCCGATCATGGAGATGGCCGCCAGGGTGAAAGCGGCTGATGTCCATGGCATGGACTTGCGCAGGCCGTTGGTCATCTGGGGAATCATGCTGTGCCCGAGGCGCAGGCGCATGTTGCCGCTGATGAAAAAGAGACAGCATTTCATCACGGCATGGTTCAAGGCATGGAGAATCGCGCCGATAAACCCAAGCGGCGAGGCCAGGGAGATACCAACCGCGATATAGCCGACCTGGGCCACACTGCTGTAGGCCAGCATCCGTTTCAGTTCCGACTGGCAGATGGCCATGATCGAGCCCCAGATGATGCCCGCGGCTCCCAGGTAACCAATGATCTGCAAGAGGTTCAACAGTTCGGTGCGCAGATGATCAGGATCGACCACGAAGAACAACACCCGGAACAGCACATACGCGGAAACTTTCGTGCCGATGGGAGCAATCAGGGCCGTGGCCGTAGTAGAAGCGTGGGTGTAGGCGTCGGGCAGCCAGGCATGCATCGGAAACAGGGCCATCTTGAGTGCCGTTCCCAGGACGATGAGCACCAGGCCGACGATGACTGCCGGGGAATCCTGAACCATGGGCATCAGTTGCGCGATGTCCGCCATGTTCAAGGTGCCGGTGCTGATGAAAATCAGAGCCACTCCCAACAGGTAGAAGGTCGCACCCACAGTGCCCATCACCAGGTAGCGGAAGGCTGAAACAACGGCTCTTTTGTCGCCGATGGCGACCAGGGCGTATCCGGCCAGGGCGGCGATTTCCAGATACACATACAGGTTGAAAAGGTCGCCGGTCATGACCATCCCGGCCAAGCCGCCCAGGAGAAGCATGGACAAGCTGTAAAACGCGATCTCTTTCTGGGGGATCTCGTACTCCACGCTACGCTTGCCAAAGACCATCACGATGAAGGTCACGCCGCAAAGCAAGGCGCAAATAAAGGCCGAGAGCGGGTCCATGACGAACTCGATCCCGATGGGCGGCATCCACCCGGCAATATGGTAGCTGATCCGACCCTGGGCCAGCGTGGTCTGCATGCCGATGACCGAGAAATACAGGGCCAGGGCTGATCCCAGCACCGCGGTGAGATGGGCGGCGGCACGGTTCACGGCGCCCACCAACGGGATGAGCATCGCCGCGAACAAAAAGGTCATCGGGATGAGGATGGGAGCTTGGGAGCTGATCATTTCATCCGCTCCAGGAGGGTTGGTTCGTCAAGGGTTTTGTACTCTCGATAGATACCGATAAGCAAGGCCAAGGCCACGCCCAAGGTGACCACGGCCACGACGATGGCCGTGAGCATCAACGTATGCGGTAATGGGTTGAGATACATTCCCGGATCTTCCACGCCGATGCGCGGATCCAGAACCGTAACTCCGGCCCCTTCCTTGTAGGCGCCGACGATCCAGAACATGATGGTGGTGGCGGCGACAATGGACATTCCCAGAACCTTTTTCATCAGGTTCTGTTTGACCATCATCCCGTACAGGCCGATGGTGAATGCCGTGGCCAGAAAGATGTAGGCGTAATAGCCTTGGATGAATTCCAGCATGCTCAACATCCCAGCAGGTCGTCGTAAATCGCGACCAGCGTTGTCATGACGGTTATGGTTACGCCCACCTCGACCAGCAGAATGCCATAGTAGCGGAGGTAGGCCGGTTCAAGCCACGGCATGGGCAGGTAGTGATAGTCCAGGAAGTTGCCGCCAAGGAGAATGGACAGCAGTCCGATTCCCGCGAAAATCAGCGCCCCCAGGGCGCTGAGCCGCAACGTGATCCAGGACGGCATGACCGGCTGGGAAAGCGAGGTGCCCAGGCTCAAACGCAACAGCAGGATCGCCGCTGCCAGAAGCACGCCGCCCTGAAAGCCGCCTCCTGGGCTGTAGTGCCCATGAAAAAAAACATACATGCCGACAAGCAGGATGACCGGAGAAATGCCGCGGCTGGCCAGATGCACAATCGGGCTCTCCGTGGGAGCCATCATTGAGGATTCCTTGCTGCACAACTCCGTATTGGTGGTGCTCATGGCTTTCTTCTCCCACGGTTCAGAATGAAGAAGCAGGCTAGCCCCCCGGCAAAGACGACGATGACCTCACCCAGGGTATCAAAGGCCCGGTAGTCAGCCAGGACGACCGTAAGCATGTTCGGCGTTCTGGCGTCTTCATAGGCGTGCTGGATGAAATACGTCCCAGCCACTATTGTGCCCGCGGGATTGACATGCTGATGCACCGGGGCGGTGACGTCGCCTCGGGGAGGCAGGTTCGTAACCGCGACGATTAAAATGCCCAGAAAGGTCAGCAGGAGGAGGTATTGGAGTGTTTTCAATCTCGACTCTTCCTTGAGGTCATGAGGATGGCAACAATACTGAATACACCAACAGCGCCCGCGCCGACCACCGCCTCGGTGAAGGCTACGTCGATGGCTCCCAGAGAGACCATGATCGCCGCAGTAAGAAAGCTGAAAATGGTCAAGATGACCGCCGCGGCCAGCAGGTTGCGGACCGTCAGGCCCACCAGCGCGGCAACGATCAGAATTACGAACAGCAGAAATTCAATCATCCAGTGCATGGCTCAGCCTTCGTCCTTGCGTTTTCCGTACCAGGGTTTCATACCATAAATCAGCGCTCTGCGGGCCAAGGCGTGGGCAGCCACGGGGCTGGTGAAGGCAACAAAGGCGATGATCAGCAGCAGCTTGGCCGAGGTCAGAGTGAAGCCTTCGAAGACAGCCAATCCACTGAGGAACATCAAAATCCCCAAGGTGTCCACCTTCCCGGAGGCATGGGCCCGGGTAAAAAAATCAGGCAGACGATTGATGCCGATGCTGCCCACGAGCATGAAAAATGTCCCGCCAAGGACCAGGATGATGGCGAGTGCGTCCTGAAGCAAACTCATTTTGCAGACCTCGCGCTGGATCGAAAGTACTTGGCCATGGCAATCACCCCGACAAAGTTCAAAATGGCATAGCCGAGAGATATGTCGATGAACATATCCAAGCGGTCGTAAATCAGGCCGAAAAGCAGGATCAGGGTCAAGATCTTTGCTCCGACGGCCGCGGCCCCCAGCAATCGATCGAAGACCGTCGGCCCCTTGTAGACCCGGTAAAAGGGGATCAACAGGGCGATACAGAGGACCAGGGCGATACTGATAAAAAAGGTTTGCATTTATCTCCCCCGTCCGGAAGTGATCAGTTCAATATCACAGCACATGTCTTCACTGGTGCAGTCCTGCATGTAGAGTCGAGCCACGCGGGCTTCCATATCACCGCTGACCAGCTCCTCTTCGACTTCCTGGGTCAGGGCATGGACCGTGAACAGATCGTCTTCAATGTCCAGCGTCAAGGTACCCGGAGTCAAGGTGATGGAATTCCCCAGGATGACCCGGGCAAGCACATTGGGCTGTTTGGAGGTAAAGCGGACGATCATCGGATCGATGGGCATTTTGGGATGCAGAATCAGATAGGCCACGTAGGTCCCGGATTTGATGATCTGCCAGACCAGCCAGAACAAGTAGACGATCAGCCGGGGGATGATGATCCGTGTCGTTCCGCAGGGTTCCTTCTCGGACAAGGGGATGGAGTGCAACTTTGCACTGAGCCAGATCACAAAAGCGACGGACACAACGCCCCAGAAGAGGTAGACTGCGTCCGTTCTGCCGCTGAGTATCAGCCAGATGGCCGAGAGGAGCAGGATCTGGAGGATCAGGCCGCGGTGGCGAAGCCAGAGGGATGTGTTGTTCATTGTGCTAAAAGGAGACACCTGGTTGAAAAAGAGAAACGGTTGCGTTGCATGGACAACTTTGCACATTTTGGAACAAGGTGATGGCCTCTTACGGTATATATTGGCCCTATGTCAAGAATTGAGAGCAAAATTGACGAACCTGGCTGGTTCTTTGTGGCTATTTGCACAAGCGTTGCTTTTCCCGTTCGCCGTTGATCTCAGGGGAACACTGATGGTGCTGGTAACATTTTTTTTGGGGTGCGGCTTTTCCCTATTGACGCTCTGCATGATTTTTTTTGTAGACAAGAGCCCCCATTGAGGGACAGGGTGGTAGCAGATAGAGTGGATGTGAAACGATCCTGATCAATCCAGGGGCCTTGGTCCTGGTCTTTCCTGGTGAAACTGAAAATGCCAAACCACGATCATAAGAAACCTATTGAAACACGCTCCCTGGAAAAGTATCCTGAAAGTCCAGGTGTCTATCTCTTCAAGGATGCCAAAGGCCGCATCCTCTATGTGGGCAAGGCCAAAAACTTGCGTCGCCGGTTGGGGTCCTACGTTCGGCCACCGACACAACTCCCGCTCAAGACGCGGGCCATGGTCGCCAGGTCGACGGCAGTGGACACGCTGTGCACCACCACGGAGAAGGAGGCCCTGCTTCTGGAATCAAGCCTGATCAAGAAGCATCGGCCCCGCTACAATATTTGTCTGCGAGACGACAAGCAGTATGTATTGTTCAAGCTGGACACTCAGGCCGATTATCCCCGTCTGACGCTGACCCGGAAGGTACGCAAGGATGGAGCCCTCTATTATGGGCCATTTATTTCTTCCCAGGCCGCCCGCCAAACCCTCAAGGCCATCCATCGCCTGTTCAAGCTGCGTCGTTGCAAGGACACGGTTTTTCGCAACCGGGTCCGGCCCTGTCTCTACCATCATATCGGTCAGTGTCGTGCTCCGTGCGTGCTGGATGTTTCTCCGGAGGACTATGCGGATATGGTCCGGCGGGTACGGATGTTTCTGGGGGGGCGATCCCGTGAATTGGTGACCACATTGAACCAGCTGATGCAGGAACACTCTTTGTTGTTGGAGTACGAGAAGGCGGCGGAGATTCGCGATCTGCTCAAGGGAATTCGGCAGACCCTGGAACGCCAGGTAGTCGTGCTTCCGGATGAGCTGGACCGGGATGTGATCGGCCTGGTTTGGAATGAGCAGGGCGTGGGACTCAGTATCTTGTTTATTCGACAAGGCCGACTCCTGGACGGGAAGAGTTTTTTCTGGCCAGCAGTTGATGAAACCAGGCAGCCGCTTCAGGATTCAATGAATGGGGGGGATATCGCGTCGGAAGGTGGAGAGATGGCGCTGGTTGAGACAGACGAATGCCCTGAAACAAAGCAAAACAAGAAGCAAAACAAGATGGAGAAAGGGCATGAAAGAGGGATGGTTCGCGAATTGGACGAGGAAGAGGGTGGCGGCGACATGCTGGAGAGTTTTCTGGTCCAGTTCTATGGACCGGAGCGATTCATCCCGGAGCGCATCATCCTCCCCGTTCACGTGCCGGGAGCCGAAGAAAATACCACCGTCGCCCAATTACTCTCAGAGCGTCGTGGGGCCGTGGTACGCTTGGCTGCTGCTCGGGGGGACGCCGAGAGGCGGCTGGTGGAAATGGCCCAGGCCAATGCTCGGGAAATCATGAAGCACCACGAACCGAACTTGGCCGGGTTGCTGGCTGAAGCCCTGCATCTATCGGCTCCGGTTCGACGAATCGAAGCCGTGGACGTCTCCCATCTCAGCGGGCAGGGCGTCCGGGTGGGCATGGTGGTTTTCGAGGACGGCCGCCCTATTTCGGAAGACTACCGCATCCATGCCATGCCTGAGCTGGAAGGCACCCATGACGATTATCTGGCCTTGGCCCATTGGGCCGAACGGCGGATAGAGGCCGGACCGCCCTGGCCGGATCTGTTGCTTATCGATGGTGGATTGGGGCAGCTTGGGGCGGTGCTTCGGGTTTGCGCCAAGGCCGGGCTGGACCAGACTTGGAACCTGGCTGCCATGGCCAAGGCCGGGCGACGGGGTGGAGAGTTGGAGGACAAGGTTTTTCGACCTGGCCGCAAGAATCCGATGCCGCTACGTCCCGGCAGCAAGGAATTGCTTTTTCTGCAGCAAATCCGGGACGCGGCGCACCGGTTCGTGATCTCCCGACAGCGCCAGGCCAGAAGGCGCAAGGCCCTGGACACCCGCCTTGAAGCCATCCCCGGAGTCGGCCCAAAGACCGCTCGGCTTCTCTGGGATCGGTATCCGGACATCGAAAGCATTGCCCGGGCCCCACTGGAGGAATTGACGACCCTGCCCGGACTTGGCGCGGACAGGGCCAGGAGGGTTTATGAGGGGTTGCGGACACGTACCTGACTGTTGCGTCGCAGTCAGTCTATCCCCCCCCTCCTCACGTGCTACCGTGTTGTTGCTCCTTCCCGTGCCGTGCGCGTCCCCGTTCTTGTACACGACAGCCCGTTTCCCTCATGGCCGTCGGCCGTCTTGTTTTACGTGAACGTGAACGGGGACGGGGGCGTGAACGGGACGGGGTTGGAGAGGAAGGAGGTGGGGGATCGCTCAATATCCTCTTGCTTTGTATTACTCCTCCGCAAGCTGTGCCCTGAAATCCAGGTTCTGTTTGCCTATGATCAGGGTTTGGCCGGGCTTCATGGCGTTGAGGCGGACTTTTGGCGCGTGGATGCCCAACTGTTCAGCGAAGTTGTCACAATTCTGCTCCAGGACCGGAAACGAACCCCAGTGCATGGGCACGACTTCAGTACATTGGAGCATGGCGCAGGCCATGGCCGCTTGTCGTGGATCCATGGTGAATACCCCACCGATGGGCAGCAGGGCCAAATCAATGTCAAACAGGCGGCCATACAGGTCCATGGAGGAAAATATTCCTGTATCTCCAGCATGGTAGATGCAGGTTCCATCCTCAAGGCTGAGAATGTATCCCACGGCCAGTCCGGTCTCCGAGGAGTGCTGCGCCTGGATCATGGTTGCCTGGAGAGTATGAAAACGCACTGTTCCCCCAATGTTCATCCCGACACTATTGACCACCTGGTCCGCGGGCAGGCCCTGGTTTTTCAACCGGGTCACGGTTTCCACGATTCCCAGCAGATGCGCCCCGGTGCGGCGACAGATTTCCACAGCCTGGCCGACGTGGTCTCCGTGATCGTGGGTGATCAGTACCAGGTCCACCTTGTCCAGGGCTTCGTGGCTGGTCCGCGAGGAGGGATTGCCCTCGAACCAGGGATCTATCAACACGCTCAGACTGGGGGTGATGATTTGAAAAGCAGCGTGTCCATGCCAGATTAAACGATGTTCCATGTTATTTTCTCCTTGTTTTGGGGTAGCTGATGTGTCGGATCTGTCGAATCAAGAAGTTTCTCTCCCCACCGTGGCGTCAACTCGTGCTCCAGGCTGAGCGAGTCAAGGATTCGGCCGCAAAGTTGCCTTGCAATGTCCTGTATTGTTTGAGGGCGGTGGTAGAATCCTGGGCTGGCCGGCAGGATCACGCCCCCGGCACGCGTTACGGACAGCATGTTTTCCAGGTGGATACTGTTCAGCGGTGTTTCCCTGGTGACCAAAACCAGTCGTTGCCGCTCTTTGAGCGTGACGTCCGCGGCCCGGTGGATCAGGTTGCTGCCCAGCCCGTTTGCGATGGCCGCCAGGCTGGCCATGGAACACGGACAGACCACCATGCCCTGGTGCCTCCAGGACCCGCTGGCCGGCGGTGCAGCCAGATCGCCTTGGGAATAGACTTGAAAAGCGGTGTCCAAAAGACCCTCTCGGGGTAGGGCCACCTCCTGGTCCCAAACCAGCCAGCCGGCGTTGGAAACGATCAGGTGCAGTTCGCAGAAGTCTTGCAGCATATTCGCCAAAGTTTGGGCATACGGCATGCCACTGGCCCCGGTGACGGCCAGGACAATGCGCTTTCGCTTGGAATGAGGCATGAGCGGTATTACCTTTTGTGCAGGGTTTGCCAGAGCCTGGAAACGGTCTCGGTGAATTGTGGGTCCGGATGGTTGGGCATGGGCTTTGTCGGGGGCTTGGCGCGAGCGTCCAGCAGCAGCTTCCCGCCTTTTCCCGGGGTGGGTGATGGGTGCCACGGGGCCAGGTTGCCTTGGATGCGGACCATGTCCCGGTCCGGATCCAGGCAGTTGCCCAAGCGCCAGAGAACCTGAGAGACGTCAGCGCAGTTCACGGCGTCGTCTACGGCCACCAGGAAACGAAACCGATGAAATTCCCGTTCCCCGGACAGGCTCCGCAGGAGATCCAGGGCGTCCTGTTGATCCGCTGCCAAGGCCACGAACAAAAAATTCTGATAAATGCCCTCCAAGGGGAGGGCAATGTCCTGTATCCCCGGATATGCTGCACGGATCCGAACCCGGAGAATCGCTTCATGGGCTTTGGCCATCCAGGTGCTCTCTGAGGGAGGTGGCCCGGCGACGATGCACGGCAGCACCGGCTCGGCGACCTGGGTAATGGTTTGCAGCCGGAAAACAGGGCATGGGCGTGGAGTGCTGAGCAGTCCGGTATGGTTGCCGAAAGGGCCTTCAAGACATCTCTTTCCAGGAAGAGCGTGCCCCTCAAGGACCATTTGACTTGTTGCCGGAACCATCAGGTCCAGGGTGTGGCAGTGAGCCAAGGGCAAGGTTGCGCCGGTTACCCTGGCTGCGAATTCCAGTTCGTCCACTTCCTCTGGCAACGACAGCCCAGCCGTCAGGAGCATGGCCGGGGGAACCCCTATGGCCAAGGCAACTTCAAGGGGTTGATTCAGTTCTTCTGCAGCTTGAAAATGCTTTGCCGCGTCGCTGCCCGGATGCCAACCCAGGGTCGCCGTGGTCGGACCCAGGATCTGCAATCGGTAGATTCCTGCATTGTGCCGACCAGTAAGGGGATGTTTGGTCACGACCACCGCGGCGGTCAGGCAGGGACCGGCATCCCCCGGCCAAAGGGTTATTTCAGGGAGATGCTGAAACGTGGCTTGAGCTCGGGTCAGGACGTGTGCGCAACAGGCAGGGGTGTCATCGACTGGCAAACAGGAATCCCGTTCTGAGGTCTCGGGGTGGTCTGTTGGGAAACGACTCCAGCCCTGGAGCAGGCGGTTCGCCGTGTGTCCAAAATCTAAGAGGGAGGCGTGATTCAGGGCCAAGGCCAGACGATGTTCCGAGGCCAGGGCGTTTGTCAAAATGGGGTGCCTTGTGGTGCGGGTATTCCTGAAAAGCAAAGCCGGGCCCTGGTCGCGAACAGCCAATGCCGACAGAGCGGCTATTTCCAAGTGCGTGTTCACCGGCGCCTTGACAACCTGTAACGCGGCGCTCCGGGACAGCTCCTCCAGAAAATTCGGCAGATCCATGAGATGCAGTCTAGGCGATCGCCAGGAAAAAACCAATCATAAGGAAATGTGGATTTCTTGACAAACTCCTGCCCATGGGTGTAATTGTTCTCTTTTTAGGGCAATTAGCTCAGTTGGATAGAGCGTTGGCCTCCGGAGCCAAAGGCCGCAGGTTCGAATCCTGCATTGCCCACCAGTAAAATCAAGGGGTTACGATGAAAATCGTAACCTTTTTTTATGCTTAAAATAAAAACCCAACAAAAAAACCAACAAGCCTCCTGAAAACCGCCCGTCTCACTCACCGACCATAACATAATTACCACTGATCAACCGCCCAAAACAAAAGAGCCCTTGATGGTGGCTGCCTTCAGCCTTTTTTTTCGAGCCAGCGCCTCATTGAGGCGGAGTATCCGCTTATCAAATCAATGGCCGCGTTCAGGTTGAGACCAACGCCATAAAAGTTGGGTTTCAACTCGATTATCTCGTGAAAACCTGGACCACGTCGGCGAGATGGTTTCAGGTCGTAATCTGTTTCAAGCAATGATCGAAAAGGATTCGCTTCATCTGTCCCGAGATAACTCAGATACTGTGTTAATGCGCCCTTGATGATGTTACTGCAGAAAGTCGCAAAACCTTGAAATTCGTCATTCCGGCGAAAGCCGGAATCCAGTCTTTCCAAGGTGTTGAGCAAAATCACATCACACGTTTTCACGGGAAAAGGGACTTTTTGCAGTGACCTCATCACAGATCTATGAAGTATTCCCTGCCCTCCACTTCCAATCGGAACTGACTGCCCATGAAGGCAAACATGCCGCCCATGGCGCGTAAAAAATCCTCGATCCGGGCAATCAACGCCCTCTCGAGTTCCCGTTCCCCGTGCTCGGCGCCAAGTTCCAGAAAGTCAAAGGCATACTCATCCTTGACCGCCAGTTTGGCCTGTACACGAAGTTCGGGGGTGAGAGTCATGTCAAAATTGGTCTGGCCAATCAAGGATTTTTCGTAACTTTGGTTCTCGATCTGGTGAATCAGCACGTTCTTCGACCAGCCGAACTTGCGGGTCATGCGGATATAGAACTCACGTTCCAAAGGATCCTTGCACCGTTGCAGGACAGCCAGGTTATGGGACCAGCCGATTTGTGCAACCAGTGGTTGCACTCTTTCATCAGCCCGATAGTAGAGATAAAATTCACGCATGTAGAAGATATTTCTTCTCGAAAACCCGGCAATGCCTGAAAATTCGGCACGCAGATCAGCGGCCAAAAGTTCCGCAATAGCCGCCCCATGCGTGGAATCTGTTTGCCGCTCCACTATCATCCGGCCGATATCCCAGTACAAACTGACCAGTTCGGTATTGACGACCTTCAAGGCGTTGTACTGGGCGGATCGAACCCGCTCTTTGATTTCAGCCAAAAAACGGCTGTAGTCAGGCAACAGGAGAGCACTATCCGCCATCACTTCGCCTCCAACAGCTTCACCACATTCTCAGCAATCCGCTCCTCCAACTCCCTGGCCTCGACGTTCAGCGCTTCCAGTTCCTCGTTCAGTTCCTCCAGTCGCTCTTTGAAGTCGAAGTCTTCCTCGGCTCTGGCTGCCACGCCGACATAGCGGCCAGGGTTCAGGCTCCAGCCTTGGGCCTCGATCTCGGCGATGGTGGCGACTTTGCATAGGCCGGGAACGTCGACATATTGGCCATCCGGGAACAATTCGGCCATCAGTTCGGCGCTGTCGTGGAGGTTTTCCGGTTGTTCGGCACGGTAGAGCCGGGCGATGTTGGCCAGGAATTCGATTTGGGCCGGGGTCCAGTCTCGGTGGGCGCGGTCGATTTGGCGGTAGATGTGGCGGGCGTCAAGGAAGAGTACGTTATCGGAATACCGTACTCTTCCACCCTCTCCCCCGCCTCTCCCAAGGGGAGAGGAGCCAGAAAAGGTTTCGCTGTTCAATCTCCCCTCTCCCAACACTTTCTCTCCCTCTGGGAGAGATGCAAGAGAGGGTTCCGTAGATGGGAGAGGGGCCGGGGGTGAGGGTGGACTTGCAATGCAAGGCCTTGTGCTCCGAGACAAAGTGGGCGCTTTGCACGAACATGCCCAGGGAGCCGCTGGCCGGGTCAAAGATGCGGCCATTGTACGGCTCGATGATCCCGACGATGAGCTGGACAAGCGCCGTGGGCGTGAAGAACTCCCCGCCTTTCTGTCCCTCGGCCCTGGCAAAGTTGCCCAGGAAGTACTCATAGATTTTGCCGAACGCGTCTCCCTCGATGTCCATGGGCACGGAGTTCATGGTCTTGAGCAGTTCCTTGAGCAGGGAATTCTCAAAGCGGTTGTAGGTCTTGGGCAGGACGTCCTTCAGGTCCGGATTATCCGCCTCAATGGCCCGCATG
>REDL01000134.1 GCA_007693505.1 Desulfovibrionales bacterium
ACCGTATTCACACACCCACACCGACTGATCCACCAGACCTGCAATCCTCTGGGGTGTTCTGATTTGCTTGTACCCCCGCGAGTGTCAGGAATATGACCAATAATCCGTTTAGTAAGCAGAATCTGGTAACTTTCGGGAACATGTTCACCAGCTTTGTTATAAGCCTAAAAGGAACCGCTCTAGCATCCCGTAAAACCAACCCAAGCCGCTCTGGAATCCGCCAGGGCGGCTTTCACTTTTTCAGGAGGTCTAATTATGCCCAAGGTACACTTGCGTCCGGCGTTTGTTGCTGACCCACCATTGCTCAAGGACGGGAAAGCCAAGGTGGATTATATTGGCATGAACCTTGGCGGGTTTTTGTTGGAGGTGCGCAGCACCGGTACAGCCACCTATTACCTCCGGTACCGCGACAAGGGTGGTCAGATTCGGCAGGTGAAACTCGGCACCCCAGAGTCCATCACCCTGGAAGAAGCCAGAACCAGGGCCAAGACTCTGAAAAGCCAAACTGTGATTGGCTTTGATCCCAAGAGGGAGCGGGATAGGATGAAGGCCGTACCGTTGTTTCGTGATTTCGTGGAAAACCAATACCTGCCCTATGCCAAAACCTACAAACGCAGTTGGGAACAGGACCAGAGGGTGATCGAGAAACGCATGATCCGGCTTTGGGGCAAAAAACGGATGAACGAGTTCACAACCCAGGACCTGATCGCTTTCCAAAACGCCCTGCATCAAGGTGGGCTCAAGGCCGGAAGCGTGAACCGGTACATGGCCCTGGTCAAGTACATTTTCAACCTTGCTGAACGCTGGGAAGTCATCGACAAGGCCCCAACCCGGAACACCTTGCGATTGGAAAACAACGCCAGAAAAGAAAGGTTTCTGAACGAGAACGAGATGGTACTGCTTCTCGAAACCCTGAAACAATGTGCAAGTCCTGTTGTGCCGGATATCATAGAATTCCTGATGTTGACCGGAGCCAGGCGCAACGAGGTTTTGGGCATGCGCTGGGAGGAACTGGATACGGATAAAGGCCACTGGACCATCCCAGCCAGGCGGAACAAGTCCAAGCGAAACAAGGTATTGCCGCTATCGCAACAGGCACTGG
This sequence comes from Desulfovibrionales bacterium, assembly GCA_007693505.1. GTDB lineage: Bacteria > Desulfobacterota > Desulfovibrionia > Desulfovibrionales > Desulfonatronaceae > Desulfonatronum. Next base: position 1,103 of record REDL01000134.1, read on the forward strand.
ATCTATTAAACCGACGAAGCAGAGCCTCCGACTTCGTTTTTCCCAACCCAGACACGGGAAAGCCACTGGTCAACATCTACTCAAGCTGGGACCGTATTCGAAATTTGGCTGGGTTGTCCGACGTACGCATCCACGACCTGCGCCACAGCTACGCCAGCCTCTTGGTGAATCAGGGTGAATTATTTGTTATTTCAGTCCCCAGAATCTCGATATCAACTTTTTGGAAAAAGTTGGCATTAGGCCGCTGCCACCTTACTCGACCTGCTCATGCCTTGCTCATCTGACCGGGAAATCATATTGTCTCCGTATGCAAGACAGGATCAATCAGCCTCACGACATGTTCATCGTGGAGATGCTCTCTAATGAAGAGGTCACTCGGGAACTGATTGCCAAGCACGTCCCCCAGGAAATTACTCAGCACCTGGACCTGGACAACCTGGAAGCCAAATCCGAGTCCTATACCGACGAATTGAATCGTGTTTTCACTGATATCGTCATCAAGCTGCACCTGAAGGACAGACCGGAACGTGAGGCGGAAATCTATATCTTGATCGAGCATAAAAGCCGACCAGAGAAATTCGCAAGGCTTCAGATACTCAAGTACAAACTTCGCAAGTGGCTGGAAGCCTTCAAGGCAACAGAAACCCCGCAATACCTGCCGATCATCATTTCGATGGTATTCACCCACGGCGAACGGAAATGGTACTACAGCCCGGATTTTGCGGACCTGTTTGACTGTCCCTCGGACTACTTCCGGCAATTTATTCCCAACTTTCGTCACCTGCTCCACGACCTGAACGATCTGGATAAGGAGCAGCTTAAAGAACAAACTTTGCTGAACGTGGCTCAGTTGGCCATGAAGTTCTTTCATTCCAACGAACTGAAAAACCATCTCGGCGACATCTACAACCCGCTGGCACTGATCAAAGACCCGGAAAAGCAAAAATTATTCACAATCTTAGTGACCCTGTACCTCATGTCGGACGAAACTCACGTAGACATGGAGGATATATTGGAGGTCATCACGAATTTCGACCAAAAGGAGGACATTGTGCAGACCGTTACCAAAAAAATCAGAGCCGAAGAGAGAGCAATCTCTCTTCGAGAAGGTGAGCAGAAAGGCAAGCTTGAAGCTGCTCGCACCATGCTACTGAACTTTGCATCATCCAAGTTTGAGTACGTCCCTGTGGGCTTTTCACAAAAGATTCACGCCATTGAGGACATCGACGTGCTTCACTCCCTTTCCCACAGCCTCCCCAGGGCTGAATCCCTGGAAGCCTTCGAATCCCTGGTTGACAAGGCCACCAAGCCCACTACGCACTAACCAGAAGCAATACGGGGCTTCCTATTCCCGAGAAGCCCCCACATTTTATCTCTCCTACGCGGTTTTTCCCAACGGAACCGTATTCACACACCCACACCGACTGATCCACCAGACCTGCAATCCTCTGGGGTGTTCTGATTTGCTTGGCCCCCGCGAGTGTCAGGAACATGGCCAATAATCCGTTTAATAAGCATAATCTGGTAACTTTCGGCAACATGTTCACCAGCTTAGGTCATAATCGAGGTGTCATGGCCCTCGAAGGTTCCGTTATTACTGGTGAAAATATCACCCACTTCACTTGCCATACCCTAGCCGCTGCCCTACGATCCGCCCCCATGATTGATATCAACAACCTCAGTGGTGCCAAATCATTGTCTGAATCAGGATAGCCAGGATGAACAGGATGATCAGGATTTAGATACCCTGGCTCGCATAACCCATTCTGTAGGCAATTCAACCCAAACGGCAAATACAACCCAAATATCCAAGATACCCCAATCCCTTGTAGGGGACGAAGGTGATACTTAAAGGTTGACTTTTCATGCCTTGGATGAATAAAATAATAAAAACAGGTAAATTTACATTGAATCAATGATCAGATTTTGTCATTCGTCGGCATGACTGGATTTGAAATCGACACGGCTCAACACCTCATACCCCGAAAGCCGAAATGTGGCCTTGGAGCTTACCCTCATTCTGAACGCAATGCAGTTCGGGAAAATATGTGAAAATGCCCCTTAATG
>REDL01000094.1 GCA_007693505.1 Desulfovibrionales bacterium
CCTGGAACAGCAGTTCCCCGCCTGGGAGGGGATAAAAGGGGTGGGTTGAGGGATGGGCGTGCTTGAGGTGTAAATTGGGCAGTGTAAGCACCAACGCCAACGCACCGCATGGCAATGGGACACGAAGCGGTCTCAACGGAGTGTTGAAAACGCCCTGAGGGAGTTGGCGGATTTTGATGTGCCCGTTGTCATTGCGCAAAAAAGTCGAACAAATCCTGAAAATGGTCATGAACTCGTAGGCCAGATGGCCCTCGTGGAGCAGGCCGATCCGGGCGCGCACTCCGGAGTCAGGGCATGGGAATCCTCGCCCAGCACCAGACACTCCCCCTTGAAGGGCTTGAGAAAGCCCATCAGGATATTCACCAATGTGGTTTTGCCCTGCCCGTTCTTGCCCAGCAGGCCGCAGACAGACCCCTCCGGAACACTGAAGTTGAGATTCTCGTAGATCGCTCGCCCGTTGTACCGGTGGCCCAGGCCGCGGACCTCGATGGCGTTGCTCATTGCCCAATCTGCCGGCCAGGCACCCGCAGCTGATGCTCGGGGCCGGCATCGAAGACCACGAGGAAATCCCCCCGGGGCTTCATGAAGCTGAACTCCGCGCTGTCGTCCATCCGGCCTTCCTGCAGCACCCGCCCATCCGGGGCCTTGATGCGCATGATCACCCCGGCCGCGGACGAACCGTCGGAAAACCCGCCTTGGCAGGTGACGGAATTGTCGCCGTTGTCCATGCACAGCATCAAAGGCGTATGAGCCCAGGCCGCTGAACCGGCAAAGACCAGAACGGCTATTGCCAGTCCGGTGATCGTTCCTCTCAAAATCATTTCTCACCTCGATGCGTTGATAATTATTTGATCGTTCCCGCCCGGTGGTTCTTACCTGGTCGTTTTCACGCTCCAGCGTGGGAACGAGCGGGAGTCCATTTTGTAGTCAAGTAAAAACAAGCTGAACAATTTAATAAAGTTTTCCTGGCAATCATTACCACAGGGGCTGGAATCGCGCCTGCCCTGGTTCGTCACGATTATTTGGAATGCCGGCATATTGCAGCCACCCAGCATTGCCGATACATCCAAGGCAGTTGCGAGGGGCGCCCCTACGGAGGTTCAAACACGACACGGGAATATTCGTCACATTGTTCAGGTTAATGTCACTCGCTCCACTTGCTCTCCTTGCTCTCCTTGCTCTCGCAAGCCCCCTCTTTTCGCAAACACCTATGCAAGGATATCATCCATCATTTCCGGAATGTCAACAGTTATGATAATAATTTTCATGCTACCTAATTTCACTTGACGCTACACCTTTACAACATCCAAACTGCTCGGTAATCAAGAATCTTTATTCTCAAATAAAATATTTTTCCGCCAACCTTGTTTACCTGGAGAGAAACATGATCGGTCGCTACGCTACCTTGGGCGTGTACAGGGAATTGTTTGTCCTGCGGGACTTTCAGATATGTCTGGTCGGAGGCGCTTTGGCCTTGGCCGGATATCTTTGGGAGATTTTCGGGGCTGCCTGGGCCTGGCCCGTTCTCGCATTCTATGCCGGGGCCATCGGCCTGAACGGCGGGCCGATCATCTGGGGGGCTATCCAGGGCCTGCTGGAGCGCCGGGTGAACGTGGACGAGCTGGTCAGCTTGGCCCTGATCGCCTGCCTGATCCAGGGTGAGTTGCTCACTGCGGCCGTGGTGGCCTTCATCATGACTTTGGGTACCCTCATCGAGGAGGCCACCAGCGACTCGGCCCGCCGTTCCATCCATGAACTGATGCGCGTGGCGCCCCAGACCGCCCTGCTCCTGGATGGAAAGAGTCAGCGGGAAATAGCGGTCTCAGACATCTCCCTGGGCGACGAGCTCATGGTCAAACCCGGCGATCGCATTCCCGTGGACGCCCGGATCGTTGCCGGTGCCTCGGCCCTGGACGAGTCGGCCATCACCGGGGAATCCCTGCCCGTGACCAGGAACGTGGGCGACGAGGTGCTGGCCGGAACCCTGAACCACAATGGTGTGCTGCGCATCCGGGCCGAAAAGGTGGGCGAGGACACGCTCCTGGGCCGTGTCGTCCGCCTGGTGGGCGAGGCCGAGCAACACAAGCCCCTGGCCACCCGGTTTATCGACCGGTATGCCGCCTGGTTCACCCCGTTGATCCTGGCCATCGCCGGACTGGTCTGGTACTGGTCCGGCGATTGGAGCCGCGCCGTGAGCGTACTCATCGCCGGTTGTCCCTGCGCCCTGATCATGGCCGCGCCCACGGCCACCGTGGCCGCGGTGGGCCGTCTGGCCCGGGCCGGTGTGCTGGTCAAGGGTGGCCGCTACCTGGAAGAGGCCTCCAAGGTGGACGCCCTGCTCTTCGACAAGACCGGCACCCTGACCAGCGGACGGCCCAGAGTGGAGGAAATCCGAGCCGATGACGGCTGCACCCCGGAAGAGGTTCTGGCCTGCGCGGCCTGCGTGGAACAGGACGTCAGCCACCCGCTGGCCCGGGCCGTGCTCAAAGCCGCCCAGTACGCCAGGATCACCATGGAGACGGCCACGGACGTTGTGGCCGAGGTGGGTCGGGGGGTGCGGGCCGTGGTCCAGGGTCGGCACATCGAGGTGGGCGGCATTGCATCGGCAACCAGCATCCATTCCCTGCCCGCCTGTCTGCAAACCTGTCTGGAAACCATCCAGGCCAGGGGGGCCACCCCGCTGCTGGTCTATCGAGACCAGCGCCCCATCGGCGTGATCGGCGTCGCGGACACACTCCGAAGTGAAGCCGCCGAGACCATGCGCCGTTTGCAAAACCTGGGTATCACCCGGCTGGGGATTCTTTCCGGGGATCACGACCTGGCCGTGCGCCGGGTGGCCGAGCAGCTCGGCATTGCCTGGACCAGATCCGGACTCAAGCCGGACCAGAAACTGGAGGAATTGAGCCGCCTTCAGAAAGCCGGGCACACGGTCATGGTCGTGGGCGACGGCATCAACGACGCCCCGGCCCTGGCCCGGGCCAACGTGGGCGTGGCCATGGGCGGCGCGGGCACGGACGTGGCCCTGGAAACCGCGGACATTGTCCTGACCCGGGACGATATCTCCCGTCTGCCGCTCCTGATCCGTCTGAGCCGGAAAATGCTTACCGTGATCAAGATCAACGTTGTCCTCGGCCTGGGCTTCAACGCCTTGGCCATCTGGGGCGGAGCAGCGGGCATCCTCGGACCGATCCAGGCCGCGATACTGCACAACGTGGGGGCCGTAATCGTGGTCTTCTCCTCCGCTGCCCTGGCCATGGGCAGGGACGATCTACAGGAGCAACGCAATGAAGCATGACGAAGAACTGACCTCGCTGCTGGTGGAGTTTCACGAGAAATTCGCCTCCTGGGAGCACGGCGTGGTCCGGGGCAAGCCGCTGACCCTGCAGCAGATCCACGCCATGGAAATCCTGTGCGCCCATGGTCGGCTGACGATGAAGGAGTTGGCCGAGAAAATGGGTGTAACCACCGGCTCTCTGACCGTGCTGGTGGACCGCCTGGAAAAGAAAGGCATCGTGGAGCGTCAGCCCCATGAATCCGATCGCCGCTCCATCCGCCTGGGCATGACGGACAAAGGTCAACAACTGTCCGCCGAACACCACGACCTGCACTTGGCACTGACCAGGGAACTCACCGCAAGCCTGAGCCCGGAGGAAACAATCCAGCTGATCCAGCTGCTGAAGAAGATGCTGGTCTGTTTTTGACGTACAGTGTTCGACGTTTTTTGTTATTTAAGAATGGGCCCGGCTGGGCGAGCAAGAGGTGGTGGTCGGTGTTTTGCGGGGCAAAGTCCTTTTCACATCAACCATACCCCTTGCGAAAATCACCCAAAAAACGACAGTAACTATTCAGTTCATCCGGCGGATGGTCATTCACCTGCACTGGATTCCGGCGTTCGCCGGAATGACTTATCGAGGCAAGCTGCATCTGCATCACTCATACCGGCGAACGCCGGTATCCAGATCTTTTTGGCGGATTTGCTGAATAGATACAAACGACAAAAGATTCCAACCTCAAACCAGTTCCAGACCAACGGAGGTTGCCGCGGTCTGGACCTGGTTCAGAGACATACCTGGGGTGGTCAGATAGTCGCCGACCATCAGTCCCGAAGCACCGCTCCGCAGGAGGGCATGCAGCGAATCGCCGAAAACGGCCAAACGCCCGCCGGCAATCCGGATGTTGGCTTGTGGCAGGGCGAATCGGAACAGGGCGATGATCGCCAGGGCTTCGTCCTCGGAAAGGATGCGGTTCGCGGCCAGAGGCGTCCCCGGAATGGGGGTCAGAAAATTCAACGGAACCGAATCCACACCCAGGGAGCGCAGGCACAAGGCCAGGTCCACCCGGTCCGCCCAGCTTTCCCCAAGGCCGAAAATCCCCCCGGAGCAGACCTTGCAGCCGGCTTCCAGGGCAGCCCGGACGGTCTCGTATCGAGATCTCCAACTGTGGGTTGAGCAGATCCGGGGATAAAACCGGGGGCTGGTTTCCAGATTATGATGCAGACGATCGACTCCGGCCTCGCGAAAACAGGCCATGTCCTCGGCATCCACCGTGCCCACGGAAAGGTCCACGGCCAGTCCCTGGGCCGTCAGCCGCCGCGTCACGCCGGCCAACCGGGCAACCCCTTCTTTCGTCAACCGCCCGCCACTGGTCACGAAGCTGAATCGGGAAAGCCCGGATGCCAGGGCCAATCTCCCGCGTCGCTCCAGTTCCGCCTCTTCCGCCAGGGGATGAGAAGCAATATCCACGGCATGATGGCCGGACTGGGCACAAAACGCGCAATCCTCGGCGCACCGTCCTGTTTTGGCGCTGGTGATCGCGCAAAGATGCAGCTGACCGGGAAAAAACCGCTCCTTCAAATCATGGGCAGCCCCAAGCCACTCCGGTACCGCTCGGCCCTGCACAATGCCCACCCGAACCAGGTTAAGCAGTTCCCCTCGCCGCAAAGGCCTCGCTACGGCGCGATGGGCAAGGTGGGTAAAAAACATGGGAGAATTATCCTGAATGTGCATCACGACAGAATAGCCGCTCCCGGTTCACCCGACAAGCAACCTTTTGTTCTGCTTTACGCAACAGTGTAAAGTCATGCTCTTTACCTATCCGAGTTTTGAAAAGTCCTTATCCGGTAGTTCGTTCAAAAACCTCAAGTGCAAGAAGCAAGATAAGCTATGCTGGTTGCAACTATTCAGCACCTCCTGGGTAAAGCCTCATTCCCGCACTGAATTCCTGCCTTCGCACGGATGAGCTGAGTAGTTGCCAAGGGAAGGCAAAAAGACAAGTAAGGGCTGAGGGCTGAAACTTGAATTCCGAGGAGAACCACCCCCAGTTTTTCCTCCTCAGGTTTCAGCCCTCAACCCTATGGTATCGTCTCTCTCCCTATCCGCCGGCAACGATGCTCCAACCTCCAACCTTTGCCCCCTGCACCTCCCTGGCCTGCTCGATCTCCCGCATGCACTGGACACACACTCTCGCCGCTGGATGAACTTCCAGGCGGCCCAGCTCAATGGATTCGCCGCAGCTCTCGCAATATCCATATTCACCACGGTCCATACGATGAACGGCCAGATGGATTTCCCGCTTCAGGCGGCGCCCCCGCTCCGCCTGCAAAAGAAGCATCCGGCGCTCTGCCTCCAGAGAGGCCTGTTCGTTTGCATCCGCGCAACGGGGGACAACATCCCGGATGGTCAGATTGATCCGGTCTATGACGTCGGTCGTCATGACCAGGAGTTGCTCCAGCCGGTCTCGAAATGACTCCAATTCTCCATGGGTCATACCCGTTCTCCTCCTCGTTGGTTTGTAATGATTCACATGCACGCCTACGCCGGCTCAATGGGTTCGGCCGGCTTTTTCGGCCCTTTCTTCCGCCGCAAACGCAGCACCACCAGGAACACCAGCATCAGCGGCAACCCGAACATGGCCACGGGCTGGACCTTGGTCTTCAGGACGTGCTCCCATTCCGGGATGTAGGTGAACACCTCCCGCGGCCCGTCCTCAGCGTCCATGAACCGCCAGACCCCGTCATCCCCACGCACGAAGCGCATCCTGTCCATGAACCGCTCATTGCCCCGCACGTCCAAAACCTCAAAGGTGGCAACGGCCTCTTGACCGGTGATTTCAAGGATCATCAGATCATCCATGGCATAGAACCGCCCCATGTACGGCTGATGCACGCCCTTGTATTTCTCCTGATTGACATACGGCTCGATGAAATAGGCAAAGTCATCGTAGGACGGGTTGGCCTTGTCCAAAACCACCCGCACCAGCCCCTCGGTACTATGCGCCCAGGCCTGCCCGACGAACCCCACCCAAACAGCCGCCAGCAGGGCCAGAATCAGCACGGCGCGAACACTTAAGTTGAAAAGATTTTCGTTTACATTGTCAGTCATGGGAAAACTCCGTTCGTTGTTTGTTGTTTGTTGTTCTTCGTTCTTCGTTCGTCGTTCAGATGGACAACCGTGAATCCAAATAACCAAGAACGAGGAACGGGGAACGGGGAAACGTTATGTTGTTCTTCGTTCTTCGTTTCCACGAGGTTGCTGGCGTTGGAGTAGAATTTTGAATGGCTGCGAAACCGCGGACCATTCCCCTCCCGGGAGGGGCCAGGTGTGGGTTGACATTGTCTCCTGTCTGTCCCAATTTCGAAACATGCCGCGCTACAAATGGAACGCCGAGAAGAATGCACTTTTGGCACGAGAGCGCGGAGTAACCTTTGAGGATGTTGTTCATAAAATCGAGGGAGGCGCCCTTGTCATCGAGGCGGAACACCCCAACCCGATCAAGTACCCCAACCAACGCATTCTTATCGTGGATATCGACGGCTATGCGTTTCTCGTTCCCTTTGCGCGTGATGGAGAGGACTTTTTTCTGAAAACAATCATCCCCAGCCGCAAGGCCACAAAGAAATATCTTGGAGGTTGAACCATGCAGCACGAAAAACCATACTCCCTTGACGACGAAGAGCGGGAAATCCTCATGGCCTATCAATCCGGAGCACTGACCAGCGTGCCCCCTTCCGGCGACCACCAGGCTATCGCCCGCGAAACCATGAAAAAGAACAAAAAAATCAACATTCGCATCTCGGAAAACGACTTGGCCGCGCTGCAACGAAAAGCCCTGCGGGAAGGCATCCCCTGCCAAACCCTCATCGGCAGCATCCTGCACAAATACGCCTGCGGCTTCCTTAAGGAGGTGCACTGAAAAAGACATATAGTGTTCTTTGTTCCTCGTTCTTCGTTCGTCGTTCTTCGCCGGAAACCGAGCCGAGGCCTGCCCCCTCCCCGATCTAGCGCGGACCATTCCCCTCCTGGGAGGGGCCAGGGGTGGGTTGGCGTTTGGGCATGCACCTCCAAAACCGCACCTCAAGCACGACAAAACCTCAACCCACCCCTTTATCCCCTCCCCGGAGGGGAACTGTTCCGTGCTTCACTCGAACGTCCCTTATCAACTCGCCAATCCTTCACCCTCCTCCGGACTCCATTTCACCGCGTCAGCAAACGAAGAACAAGGAACCAAGAACGAGGAAACATCAAATAGGGGCCGAGGGTGGGTTGGCTTTGTTAACGAAGAACAAAGAACGACGAACGTTTCCTCACCCCTCTCCTCCCTCTTCCATCATCTCCCGAAACCGCTCCGTCACCTCCGGGTCGATGCTGATGCCGTGATCCTGGCGCAGGCGTTTGTAGGCCTCTTGCCAGGCTTGGCGATAACGTGCGTACAGCGCGTCGTTGCGGATGTATTCCTTGCGCTCCTCGAAGTCCTGGACCCGTTCCGGGACGATCCGGTCCAGGCGCAGGATGGCCTGGCGGTCCGGGGTGGCGAGCAGGGGGCTGTGTTCGCCGGGCTGCAATTGCGCAAGCACTTCCCGCCAGACGGCCGGAAGGCGTTCCATGGGCATGGGGTCATGGCTTTCCAGGGCCAGTTCATGCCGGGCCGCGGCGTCCTCCATGACCAGCTCGCCGCGCTCCGCGGCGTCTTGCAGTTCCTGCGCCAGTTCCGGGTCGTGGATGGTCAGCACGGACAGGGCGTAGAGTTCCGGACGGGTGTAGATATGGAGATTCTCATCGAAAAACGCCCGGGCATCCGCATCAGTGATACTCTCCCTGGGAATCTCTGGAACCAATTCCGATTGCAGCGCGCGCATCAGCAGGTCGGTCTTGAACTGGTGCACGGCCTGCTGAAACTCGGAAACCTGGTCCATCCCCTGGGCCCTGGCCTCGGCGAGCAGGGCTTCCATGTTCTGGACGAATTCCAGCACCGAGTCCGCGGTAACCTGGCCGCGATGCTCCCTGGTCTGAGCCAGGTGCCGGGCATAGGCCATCAGAAAATCCTCATCAATCCGGGTCTGTTGGCCATTCCCTACCGCCCTCGCCCCTCCCTCGGACCACTGTGGTGCTTCCACAGCCTGGCAAGCAAAGAGCAGTCCCGAGAGAAACAGAATGAAAAGCAATTTCATGATACCACTGCGCATAGTCGTCATATGGGCTCCTTTAGTAATGTTCGTTGTTCTTGGTTCTTGGTTCGACGTTCTTTGTTCTTCGTCGGAATGCTGCGAAACATGCGCAGGATGGGGTGAACGCCTTAATCCCGAGGCACCGCGGTCATACTCTCCTACGTTCGCACCCTGGCACCCGTAATTCACAACGAAGAACCAAGAACGACGAACGGTTCAACCTCTTTCCCCTCATGTCTCAGGTCTCCGCCCTCAGCCCTCTCTTTTCCCCCCTCCCCTCGCGTCTTCCCCAAAATACGCCTCCAGCCTGCGCTGCACATAGGCCTGGAACGCGGCGGCTTTTTCTTCGATGGCGGCCAACTCCCTGGCCGCGGCGGCCTGGTCCGGCCATTGGGCCAGCTTTTCCTTTTCCAGGCGGATGCGTTCCTGAAAGTCCCGTTCCTGCTCGATGAGTGTTTCCACCAGGGCCCTGGCGGCCCGGGTCCGCTCCACGCCGTTGACCAGATTCCGCTCCAGGGGCCGGCTGCCGGTCAGGGTGGACAGGCCGCTGCTGGTGCTTTGTTGCACGTACCGCTCATAGTTGGTCATGAAGGCGTTGTGCTCCTTCTCGAAGCGGATCTCGTCCTGGTCCACCAGAATGTCGTACGGGCCCGGTTTGCTGAAAAACTTGACCACGATGGGGATGGTGTCCACGAGCATGAACAGGCCGATGAGCACCAGGTAGACCGTCAGAGCGAACCGACCGCCGTCCTCGCCCCGGGCGAACAGGCCGTGCAGGGCCAGGGACTGGGTCAGGATGTCCCGGCGCGGTTCCGCCTGCAGGCCCCCCAGCCGTTCCCGCAGCTCGGCGGTGAAGGCGTCCAGCTCCTGCTGCAGGCGCTCCAGCTCCTCGGTGCGCACGTCGATCTGGCGCAAAATGCCCTGACGCAGAGTGTCCTGCTGGCTGACGAAGGTCTCGGCCTGCTGCTGCTCGATCCGCCGGCGCAGCTCCCGCTGGGATTCCAGGTCCTCCCGCAGGGAGGCCTGCTCCCCCTCGCGCAGGGCCTCGAATTCCCGGACAAACTCCGCCTCCACCCCCCCGGCCTCGGAGAGCAGCCGCCGGTGTTCCTCGGTCAGGGCGGCCATCTCCCGGCCCAGCCGACGGACCTCGTCCCGTCGCCAGGAAATCTGGTCCGTCTCGATGCTCCGAGCCCGGGGCCCCACACCTGGCCTGCCGCTACGCTCACCGTCCACCTCCCGCTCGAACTCCCGCTGCCAGAAGTCCAGTTCTTCCTGGACCGCGGTCAATCTTGGAGTCAGTTCCCGAATCCGGGCATCAACGCGGGCGGCCTCTTCCAGGAGCGGCGTCCTGGCCTGCTCGATGCGCTGGGCCAGGGCGTCCTGGGCCTGCCACCCGGCCGTGAGCCGGGCCGCGGCCCGCTCTTCGGCACTGCCTTCGGGCGAGTCCAGAAAGGAGGCCTCATAGCTGGCGGAAAGCCGGTTTCGCTGCCGGTCCAGAGCAGCTTCCACCTCCGCGATCCGCTCCTCCATCCCGGCCCGGCGCTGGTCTCCCTCGGTGCGCGTGGCCTCGATATCCACGACACGGGCCCGCTCGATCTCCGCCCGAACCGTGTCCTGAAAAAGCATCAACACCAGGGGGTGGGAGATGGTGATCCCCAGAAGCAGGGCGACCACGAAGCGCAGGGCGAACTGGCCGAACTTGCGGTGCAGCCGCAAATAGGGCCGGTAGGACGAGAGCAGCGCCCGGTCGATGGCCAGAATGATGAACGACCAGAGCAGGGCAATGGGATAGATCTTCAGCGCATCGTCGGTCAGGGTGGAGATGGCAAAGGCGGCGGCGATAAACGCAAACAGGCACGGCACCAGCACCGTGGCCCCGAAGGCCACATACTTGCGCTGCTCCCAGTTCGGGCACTGCTCCAACGTCGCCGTCCCGGCTCCGGAGAGCCAGAAGAAAATGTGCTTGAGGGTGAGGGACATGTTGTTTTGTTCGTTGTTCGTGGTTCTTCGTTCTTCGTTCGTCGTTCGTCGTTCGTCGTTCGTTATTCTTTGTTTTAACCAAGAACCAAGAACAAAGAACAAGGAAACATTATTTACGAAGAACAAGGAACGCCGAACGAATAACGTCTCTCGCCACCCGCCTCCGGTGGCCTCACACCGCCCCCGCGTACATCGCCAGCATCCCCGAGATCAGCCCCCAGACCACCACGCCCACCAGGACGCCCAGGGTCAGGATCAGGGCGGGTTCGACCATGGCGCTCATTTTGGCCACCTTGTCCTCCAGGAGCCGTTCGTGCACCTCGGCCACGGTGAGCATGGACTCGCTCATCAGGCCCGAGTATTCCCCGATGCCCGCCAGGGACTTGGTAATGGGGGTGAAGGCCCAGCCGTCCTTGAGGGTCGAGGACAGCGGCTCCCCGGCCAGGACCCGGTCCACGGTATCCTCCAGAAACTGGTTCACGGCCGTATTGGCGATGGTCCCACTGGTGGCCCGCAGGGCCTCGACCATGGGAATGCGGCTCTCCAGAAGCACGGCGAAGGTTCGGGAAAAGGCCACCACGATGCCCAGCTGGATCACCGGACCGATCACCGGGATATAGATCTTGTAGCGGTCCAGATAGTAACGGGTCAGTGGTATGGCATTGAGCACCGCAAGAAGCCCGATGAACACGCCCACGCCCATCAGAATGTCCGTGCCCCTGGTCTGCAAAAAATGGGTCGCGTCCATCAGGAACTGGGTCACCGGGGGCAGGCGACCGGTGATCAACCCCATGAACCGGGGAATGACGAACATGACCATGAACACGATCACCCCGACACCCACCAAAAGCACGATACCGGGGTAGAAGAACGACATCAGCATCTTCTTGCGCAACTCGGAGCGGCGCTCCATAAAGTCCGCGATGCGCGCGAAGACCGTATCCAGAATCCCGCCCATTTCCCCGGCCCGGACCATGTTCACCATCATCTTGTCAAAGACCCGGGGGTGCTGGGCCATGGCATCACTGACCGGATCGCCGGCCTCGACCCGGGAACGCAGGTCCGCGAGCATATGCTTCATGTTCTGCTTATCCGATTGCTCGGCCAGGATGCGGATGGCCTCGGTCACCGTGACCTCGGACTTGACCAGGGTAGACAGCATCCGGAAGAAGAGCACCTTTTCCTTGGTACCGATGGGCAGGTATTTGGTCGGAGAAAAGCCAAACGCCCCGCCCGCACTCTCCACCTCCTCCACGGCAATCAAGGTCCACCCCCTGGCCCGAATATCCGCCGCGGCCGAAGCCGAGCTGTCCGTCTGCAAGGTCAGAACCTTCATGTCGCCGTTCAAATCCATGGCGCGGCATTCGTAATATGGCATTTGATGTTTCCTTGTTCGTCGTTCGTCGTTCTTCGTTGGCGGCTGTGCCGCTGTTTGGCGGCTGTGCCGCTGTTCTTCGTTCTTCGTTCGTCGTTCTTTGTTCTTCGTTCGTTGTTCGTCGCTCTAATTCAATCCAACACATCGCAGCAACCAACCTCCTCGCCCCTCCAACGAAGAACAAAGAACGACGAACGAAACAACATCTTTAACGACGAACGAAGAACAAAGAACGACGAACGAAACAACGTCTATTCCATCGTCACCCGCAAAACCTCCTCCGGCGTCGTCAGCCCCATCTTTACCTTGGCGATGCCGTCTTCCAGCAGGGTGGTGTAATTGTTTCTGGCGCGGGCGGATTTGGTGATTTCGGAGGTGGTGGCGCCGTGCATGATGTTGTCGCGGAGGTCGTCGTCCACGATCAGCAGTTCGTAGAGGCCGATTCGGCCGGAGTAGCCTTTTTCGTTGCACAGTTCGCAGCGGCGCACGGCCCGCTGGATGGTGAACTCCCCTTCCGGGGTGTCCCGTAGGCCCATCATGTCCAGTTCGGCCCTGGTTACGGGGAAGGTGTCCTTGCAGTGGGCGCAGACCAGACGGACCAGACGCTGGGCCAGCACGGCCCGGGAGGAGACCGCCACCAGAAAGGGCTCCCCGCCCATGTCCGCCATCCGCGAGAAGGCGCTGGGCGCGTCGTTGGTGTGCAGGGTGGAGAGGACCATGTGCCCGGTGATGGAGGCCCGCAGGCCCACCCGCAGGGTGTCCGTGTCCCGGATCTCCCCGACCATGATGATGTCCGGGTCCTGGCGCAGGATGGACCGCAGCCCGGAGGCAAAGCCCAGGCGTTCCTCGCTGGAGACCTGGGACTGGTTAACCCCGCGCATGGTCAGTTCCACCGGGTCTTCCAGGGTGGTGATGTTCGCGGTCTCGGAGCGCAGCATCTGCAACGCGCCATAGAGGGTCGTGGACTTGCCCGATCCCGTGGGGCCGGTGACCAGGATCAGCCCGTGGGGCGAGCGCAGGATGCCCTTGAACCGGTCCAGCATGGCCACGTCCATGCCCAGGGATTCCAGGCTGACCTGCTCATCGTGGGGCGGCAGGATCCGGAGGACGCATTTTTCGCCGTAGATCACCGGCAAGACGGAAACGCGGACGTTCACCGGGTCGATCTCCACCTGCAAACGCGTGGGCCGGAAGGCGAAGGAGCCGTCCTGGGGCGTGCGCCGCTCCGCGATGTCCAGGTTGGCCAGGACCTTGACCCGGGAGATCAGTTTCAGCCCCATGGCAATGGGCAGGGATTCCACCCGCCGGAGCATCCCGTCCTCGCGGAAGCGGACCAGAAAGCCGTCGATTTCCGGCTCAAAGTGCACGTCCGAGACATTGTTCTGGGAAATGGCCCGGACCATCAATTTTTCCAGGATCTCCACCACTAGGTTCATGTCGTCGCCGTCCATGGCCTGGACCCGGAAATCGATGGTGGTGTCGAACTCCTTGGCATAGGCCGCCTGATGCATCCGCCGCAGCCGGCGCTCCGTGACCAGGACCAGCTTCACCGGGCCGCGGGCCATGCGGGAGATGTTCTGGAGCACGCTGCGCGGGACTGGGCCGTTGCAGGCCAGCAGCAGTTCATTGGATTCCGTGCGGGCCAGGGGCATCACCCCGGTGCGGCGGGCCATCTTTTCCGGGACCAGCTTGACCACGTTGGGGTTCGGCGGATCACCGTTGCGGTCGTAGAGCGGGATCTGGGAAAAGTCCGACAGAGCCTGCATCAACTGCTCCTCGGTGAGAATGCCCTCCCGGATCAACAGGTGGCCGATCTTTTCCGGCACCACCCGCTGGATGGACAGCACCCTGCTCAATTCGTCCTGGTTGATCAGGCCTTTCTGAACCAGATACCCGCCAAAGCGATCAATTCGCAACAGCATCAGCCGACCCTCCTTTTCAGACTTGGCTTCGGTCGCCCTTTGGGAACAGGCACGGGGTGCGCGTGATTTTCCGCCGCCGGTTCCAACCCGCGCATGCTCAGCCGGTTGCGCATCATTTCGCGGTTCTTGGCCGCACCCAAGGCCGTATCCAGGGTGATTTTCCCGGCCTCCACCAGGGCGATCAGAGACTGCTCCATGGTCTGCATCCCGTCACGCTGGCCGGTCTCAATGGCCGAGTAGATCATATCGTCCTTGGCCAGGCGGATCAGGTTGGCGATGCCCGTGGTGGGAAACATCACCTCCACTGCCGGCACCCGAGTGGACTCATCCGCGCTGACCATCAGCCGCTGGGAAATCACGGCCCGCAAGGTGGACGAGAGCTGCTGGCGGATCTGGGCCTGTTCCCCGGCCGGAAACGCCCCGACCATCCGGTTCACGCTGGACATGGCATCCTTGGAGTGCAGGGTGGAAAAGACCAAATGCCCGGTCTCCGCGGCCATGATCGCGGTGCGCATGGTGTCCAGGTCCCGGATTTCGCCCACCAGGATCACGTCCGGGTCCGCGCGCAGGGCATCCCGCAGGGCATCCGGAAAGGCGTGCACGTCCGTGTGCAACTCGCGCTGGTGGATGATGCACAGCTTGTTCTGGTGCACATACTCGATGGGATCCTCCACCGTGATGATGTTCTTGCGCTCCGTGGCATTGATGGTGTCGATGATCGTGGCCAACGTGGTGGACTTTCCCGAGCCGGTCACCCCGGTGACCAGCACCAGCCCGTCCCGGTACGTGGCCACCCTGGCGATGCTCGAAGGCAAACCAAGGCTCTGAAAGGTCGGAATGCCCTTGGCCAACAACCGAATGGCCACGGACAAGGCCCCGCGCTGAAAATAGGCCGCAAACCGGAACCGCCCCACGTCCGCGCTGCTCACGGCAAAGTCCACCGAACGCTTCTCGTGCAGCACGTCCGTGTACCGCGGCGGCATGACCTGACACAGCAGCGCCAGAATCTCCTCATGGCTGTAAGGCGGGCACTCCATGGCCCGCAAATCTCCCCGCAACCGAAACACCGGCGGCTCGCCATAGGCCAGATGCAAATCCGAAGCATCCAGCTCCACGGTCAACCGCAGCAGCTCTTCCATGGTCAGAGGTTTGATGCGCCTGGCAAGAATCTCGTCGTGGGTGTGGGACATGTTTATTTGTTCGTTGTTCGTTGTTCGTTGTTGAAAGATGTTATTTTGTTCGTCGTTCTTCGTTCGTTGTTCGTCGTGAATACTCTGTCAGCGCGTCAACAAACGAAGAACGAGGAACCAAGAACGAGAAAACAACAAATAG
>REDL01000095.1 GCA_007693505.1 Desulfovibrionales bacterium
TTGCGGTGCAGGATGGGGGGATTGGGTTGACGGGTGGAGTCGCGGAGGGTGAATGCTCCGCAGTCCAGGAGTGGAGCAGGAATGACTTGAACGGGTGATTATTAAATCAGGTTTTGAACACTTCCCGCCTGTGCCATCCCAGACATTCCTGGTCCGGGATGAAGCGCGCATCCTCCGGCCTGAAGATGGGGCGGCACTCCAGGGTCATGATTACGCCGGGGTTATTTTGCTCTGCCCGGGCCATGGGCGAGACAAGCACTTCGTATTCCTTGCCGACGCTCATAAACCCCTCGTCAAAGCTCCAGTGGCACAATCGGCACAGGGCCATGCCATTGACCGGCCTGTCGTCTTTGCTCTCGGACCAGGGTCTTATGTGCGCGGCCTCGACAATGGTATGCCCGTCCGGTGTGAGCATACGGATGCCGCACAGGGCGCAACGGTGTTTGTACAGGGACATGACCGCCTTGCGAAAGCCCTGGTCGCGGACTTGCCTCGGGCGTTCCTCTGTCGCGGCATATGGCATGGCCTTCTCAGCTGCCGCCAGCAGGCGCTGGCTGTACTCAAAGGCTTCCTGGTTTTCCGAAGCATCGCGCAGGAGGATTGGCCGGGCATCCGGTGAAAAATATGTGTGCAGCAGAGCGGCCCGAACCTGCTCCCGGCACTGTTTGTCGTTGATGCAATGAAAAAGTTCCTCGGAAATTTTCGCGCCGAGGATCACGCCACGTAACCGGGCCATGGACGTGACCTGGCGCTGTTGAAGTGTTGATTCCATGCCGGGCTTGGGAACAAGCGTCCAGAAATTTTCGCTTTTCATAAAGTAGAAGGGGTAAGCCATATTAGCCGTTGCCTCCGAAGGCATAATCAGGCTCCAATAACTGGCAAAGCGCTCGCTCAAGTCAAACGAGGGTTCAACGAACGGCTGGGCAATGTCCCCTTGTGCGGCCAGGTCCAGGATGGACAAAAGCAGGAACGGCTTGTGTGGTGCGCGATGATTCGTGTCTGCAGTCCAATGATTGGGATTCCCAGCTGTGCGTAGGCGGGTCAGTGATGTGAGCAAGTTTTCGGGGATTATCGGCACGTTGTTACTATTTATCTGCTAAAAATTACTGCAGTTTATACAGTTGTGTTACGTCGGCTACAAGGGTTGTTGAGTATCATGCAATTCCCGACCTCTCTTAGCCCCCAAGCCGATTATTCTCAAACATTTCCACAGGCATCGGATGAGTTAGATCCCAAACCATCTTGATGGGGCGTTCACCATGATATTTGACCACTTCCCCCGGTCCAAGAAAAGTGAACGGCATCGTGACGTTCAGGTTTTGCTTTTTCTCCCGCACAAAGAATAGCACGGTATACCCGTTCTCCTTGTGGTTGATCAGGTTCTGGCCGGTCTGTCCGCGTTGCGTGGTCGTGGATTGGGATTCCCAATGAATGCGCTGCCGGCTGATGGGATAGTCCGCATACATTGTGGAAGGGGAAAATTCACGTTCCGTCTTCTGGAATGTGATCAGCAAGGCGTAGGATTTGAGGTTGGGCGCATGCAGGATGCCGACCCCGGTTTGACCGGTCGTGTGCAGTGTGGCCAGGCAGAGCGCCGCATTGATATCCCGGCTGGAATAGCGGGCATGCAATTCCAGGGTGCTTGCAAACGGTAAAGCCGGGTGCCTGCCGTCGATCCTGGATGCGTCCGCGGCCCAGTCCAGGATTTCCTGCATGTCCGCGAGAGTCGAGGGGTTGTCGGCCAGGCGGCTGAAGGAATCTTTTATAGTGGACATGCCCAGGTTGTCGCCCTTGTCCGCCCAGACCCTGTAATGCACAGGAATGGCGGAATCGCCAGCAACAGCGAGGGCCTGGGCAATGTTCTTGCTTTGCAGGTGGACAATGATTTCTTGGAGTCTGGCAATTTCTTCAGGGCCGTTGACCAGGGCGACCCTGACCAGGGCCTTTTTCAGGCGGCCAACATCTGGATCGGCGGGCGTTTTTGACAGCCGGGCCTTTGCCTTCCAGCCGGTCCAGGTCTCCCTGGCCAGCAACCGCTCGGGTTCATAGTCGTGGTAGCGGATGAAGTTGCCGAAGGTCAGTTCCTGCTTGCTCTCGCTGGTAAACGTTTGCAGCCGTTCAGGCACCTGCACGGACAGGTTGCTCAGGTTCGCTTTGATGTTATCCAATACGTGTCGGCGCGAAATCCGGTCCAGCTGGATGGAACAGCCTGGGGGCAGGTGCGGGAAGTCCAGTTCCACTTCACGGTCAATGGAGAAGCGGTGCCTGGGAAGCAGGGCTTTCAGCTTGATGTCGATGCGGTATTTCCTGTGGGCCTGGCCGACAAAATCAAGCACTGTCAAGCAGTCCTTTTCGGGCGCATGGCGCAGGCCCCGGCCAAGCTGCTGGATGAACACGGTCAGGCTCTGGGTGGGGCGAAGAAAGAGAACCACATTGATGTCCGGCACATCCAGGCCTTCACTTAACTTGTCCACCGTGAACAGGAAGGTCAGCTTTCCTGTGCGCAGTTGCTCCAGGAGCTCGCCGCAGCGGCTGGTGTCGATTCCGGATACCAGGGCCGCGGACGGAATCCCCTTGCGGCGGAACATGTCCGCCATATAATGGGCATGCTTGATGGAAACGCAAAAGCCGATGCCCTTGACCTTGTCCAGGTCGGGCTCGTAGCGGTTCAAGGCCGAAAGGACGGCATCCAGGCGCTGCTGTGCCAGAACATGCGTGCCGGTGTAGACGTTTTCCAGTTCGGACTCATTATATCCGCCGTTCCTCCAGAAACGGTCATCCTTGAGTGAAACCGGATCAGCCACCCCGAAGTAGTGGAAGGGACAGAGCAGCTTTTCCTCCAGGGCCTCCGGCAGTCGGATCTCTGAGGTGATGCGGTTGTTAAAATCAGCCAGTACGTTTCCGCCGTCCATGCGTTCCGGGGTTGCCGTCAGTCCGAGCAGGATTTCGGGTGCAAAACCGTCGAAAATCGGTCTGTAACTGGCAGCCGTGCCGTGATGGGCCTCGTCAATGACGATGTAATCGTAGAAACCCCTGCCCACCTGCTCCCAGAGCCGTCTGTTGGCCAGCATGGCCACCGAGCAGAAGAGATGATCCAGACGCTCCGCCCGGTGCGGGCCAACAAGGAGATCCCCAAAATTGTGATCCCGCAGGACATTTCGGTACGTGCCGAGAGCCTGCTCCAGAATTTCCTGCCGATGGGCGACAAAGAGCAGTCTGGCCTGTCGCTTTGTCTGTTCGAAAAAGCGTTGAAAATCAAAGGCGGCGATCAAGGTCTTGCCGGTTCCTGTTGCCGCGACGACAAGATTGCGATGCTGTTTGTTGATCCTTCTGTCCCGCTCAAGCTCTTCAAGAATACGCTCCTGGAATGGGTGCGGGCGCAGATCGAAAAAGACCAGGGCCTGGGGAGTGACGTTTCTGGCCCTGGTGATGGCTTCACGAAGAAGCTGCGGGTTGTCCGGGTCAAAAGGAACAAACTCTCGGCTGTTCCAGTAGGTTTCGAACTCGGCTGTAAATTTTTCCAGGATATGCAGCATATCCTGGGCAGTGACCTTCAGGTTCCACTCCAGGCCGCTGGTCATGGCCGCCTGGGACATGTTGGCCGAGCCGATGTAGGCCGTGGAGAACCCGGAACAGCGTCGGAAATGATAGGCCTTGGCGTGGAGCCTAGTGCGCTCGGTATCGTAGGAGACGCGGACCTGGACATTGGGCAATCTTGCCAGCCACTCCACGGCCGGTGCATCCGAGGCGCCCATGTAGGAGGTGGTGATCAGACGAACAGGCACCTTGCGATCGCTGAGACCCTCGAATGCCGGCATCAGCAGGCGCAGCCCGGACCATTTGATGAAGGAGACCAGGATATCCACCCCGTCGGCGGATTGCATTTCCGCCTGGAGCTCATGGACCAGCTGGGGGTCGCGGGGAGAGCCGGTGAACAGGCTGCTTTCGGAGATGGGCGTGTGCGGCCGTGGAATGCCCTGGGCGGCAAGGTGCGGCGGGGTGATCTCCAGGAGCACGTTTTTCTTGTCCGGGATCAGTTGCGCAGGAGGTATCGAGAATCCTGCCGGCCCTAACAGGTGGGCCAGGATCGCATTGCAGATTTCCCGCTGCCTGCCTGGATCGGCTTCTTCTCGCAACACCTGCTTGATAACCTTGGCCAAAAAATCCGCATATCTGGCAGGCTGTTCCTCCGGGTCAAGCTTTCCCAGCACTGCCCGCAATTCCGGTTTGGTGTCGAGCAGCGCCCGCAGGTGGCTGTCAAGCAGTGCATCATAGATGCCGGGGGCAAGCTGGATTGTCATGTCCGTTGGTTCCCCAGCCAGGAGAGGTAGGCGTGCACCACGGGCACGTCCGCTTCGGCCCAATCCAGGCCGGGCAGTTCTTCAGGACGCATCCAGGCCGCCTCGGCATGTTCGGTCAACGTGAACTGGTTCGATCCAGCGGTGCAGATGAAGGGATGCAGGGTCACCCCGAAAAAGGGGTAGCGGTGGCTCACCGGAGCAAGGGCCGTGTGGATCGTCACGGCCATATCCAGTTCCTCCCGGATCTCCCGCAGCAGGCAGGCCCGCGGGTCTTCCTCCGGGCCGATCTTGCCGCCGGGAAACTCCCACTTCAGCGGCAGACGCATGAACAGCCCGCGCCGGGCCGCCAGGACCAGACCGTCATGCTCGACGATGGCGCAGGAAACGAGAATATGGTTTGTTTTTTTCACCACCAAGTTGGGAACCTTCTTTTAAAATGATTCCAACTCCGAGATTGATTCCATAAGTAGTTAGGATTCATGGAATAGATATTAATCCTCCCACTCCCGATACGCCATCGGCTTTACGTCCCGGCATTTTTGCTCGACCTGGTAAGCGATGCGCTGGATCATGCATGTATCCAGAACGACCGGCAGCTTGCAAAAGACGCTGTGTGCTCCTTTCCCATTGATGATGTACATATCCGGCTTGGCGGTGCGTTCAACGTACCATCCAGGAATGGCCAACACGGGGTGTACACGGACCTGATCGCCAACAGCCTTACTCAGTTCGGCGGATAGCTCTGCTGCCTGACGTTTGGCCTGTTGGATCGGCTTTATTTCGGTCCAACCGGGAAATATAAGTTGTTTTCCATTGTATTCCACCCTCGCATCAGTCCTTCCATCACCTGAGGTGGGTTTGGATCTGGCCTTGGTCTCCACGGCGAAGACCCCGGCAGGACCGACAAGGACATGGTCGATATTGTATTTGCTGGCCGGGTAATCGTGAAAGACATAATAGCCGTTGGCCAGGAGTTGGTTTAATTCCTGGCCAACGGCCATCTCCCCTTCGAAACCAAGCCTGGCATTGCGTCGCTGATTGAGATAAAAATTCATCTTGTAGAGTCCGAAACCAAAAAAAAGGGCAAAGGGAATGAACAAGATGAGGTTATCCTGGAATGTTTGGTCCGGTTGATGAATAAATATGTACAGGATTGAGTACATGGTGATCGGCATCACAACAAGAACGAGCAGCCAGACATCCAATTCCTCGCTAATCTGTTCAATGCGTTTGGATTCTGAAAAGCCAGGTCCCCGAAGAAAATCCTTGGTAAAGGGTGATCTTCTGCGCTTCAATTCAGTAATTTTCCGATGTGCGAACGAAAAACAAACGATGACCGCAAACGAGACGAACAGGATCGAGATGGGCAGGACCTGATGGTAAAGTGTAGACATGATCAACCAACAATTGAGTTATGTTCAGGAAAATAAAAATGCCTTTGAGATGTAAGAATTATGCAGCTTGAACTGGGGTCATGAAGTGGGTCAAGTCCGTTCTTAACACATTGTTTTTTCATGTCAGTTCTCTACCACATACCCCAACCACATCTCCCCCGTTCCCAAAGTCGAAGGATTGGTAAACGCCTCCACCATCGCAAGCCCCATCTCCGTGAAAACCTCCCGCAAATCCTGGTCCTCCCAGAGCTCGAACACCCGGCCGTCCTTGGCCGTTCTCGTTCCTTCCCCCTGCTTCATGGTCAGCAGAATATGCCCGCCGGGCTTGAGGGCCTGGAGTATCCGGGCCAGGGTGGCGGGGTAGCGGTCTTTGGGCACATGGACCAGGGCGCCGATCAGGATCACGGCGTCCACGGACAGGGTGGTGAAGTCGAACAAATCGAAATCCGCGCAAAGCACGTCGCATCCGGCATGTTTCCGGGCCAGCTTTGCCAGGCCGGGGGAGCGTTCCAGGCCCAGGACGTTGTACCCGCGCTGCTTCAGCCAGAGCAGATCCCGGCCCGATCCGCAGCCCACGTCCAGCACCAGTGCCGGTGGGGGGGCATGTACTGTCAAGGGGGCAAGAAAGCCGGACGGGTTCAGGTGAACGGTCTTTTGGTGATAGACATCGGGCGAACGGACATACATGTCCCAGGGGCAGGAATACATGGCAGAAAACTTGGGGAGCTTCTTCTAATGCAGGATACGATTGCACGTTTCGGTTGCCATCCACATCAGACCAGTTTCATTGTACCTTCAGCAGGGCCTTGATACTCTGCCCATCTTCCAAATACGGCACAAACAACCAGTACTTCGCCCGTGTTATCCCAACGTATACTAGATTCCTGGCCAGAATGCCCTTTTTCTCCAAGTCCAAAGTATCCATGCCCAGCAGAAAAACAACGGCCCAATCTAGTCCTTTGGCGCTGTGGATGGTACTGATCGTCACTCGGTCCGAAGTGATATCATACTCAAGTTTGGCCCGGTAATCCTGAGCAACCCATCCATTAAGTATGCCTCTGCCTTCCAAGGCTTTGGCAATCCTCTCCGGAACAGGGGAGTCCTGTTCACCGTAGAGATTCTTGCTGGTGTACAGGACCGCGATTTCCGAGCAGGGCAGACCTCGTTGGCGCACCAGTTCAGCTATTTGGTCTGCAATTCCGGCAATCAGATCGTCCAGATTGTGATGTTGCGTTATCATCGGTTTGGGACCGTGTCGACCCTGAATCAGGGCCGATGGCAAATTAAAATGAGGTGTCAGGGCGCATGTCGCCGCTTGCTGAGATGTTCCCGGTAGCAGTCAAGAAATCCAGGGCCAGTTGAGAAATTTCCTGTGTATTGCGATATACGTAGCTGACGGGCTGGATTTTGGACACAGGGAGGGAGTGATCACTGCACTGTCCCGATTGCAGGTTGTACAGTGCTTGATTGTGATCCATGGCGACCACGAAGCGCTCGGCTCCTGGTGCGAGCAGGCCGCGTACGATTGAAAGCATATCCGGTGAAAAGTCTTGTCCTTCATCCACGAGAACGGCCTCGTAACGGACAGAAGAGCTTTGCAGTCGTTCCAGGCATTCTTGAATGACAAGCTGGTAATAATCGCTGTCCTCGCCGGCATGATTCACCGGCTCGCCAAGTATCTCGGCGCAAAGATCAAAAAAATGATGGCCATTCACTCCTTCTACACCCAGGGGCACGCCTTTGTTGGCCAGTAGCCGACGTAGATAGTTGACCAGGGTAATATTGTAGCAGACCAGCAGGATGCGTTTGACGCCCGCGTACGGCCGCAAAAAAAAAAAGCGGCATGATGCACGAGATCAGGGTCTTACCGCTGCCGGACGGACCTACCAGAATGCGCTCGCCCAGTCCCAGGGACCGAGCCAGGGCCTCTTGATTCAAGTACAGAACAGCCAGAAGATTTCCTGGTCCGCGAGTGGAGCCGCCTGCACGACCCTGCATATCCGGAGGGACGCTCCCGCTCGGCGGAAAAAGTCCAGAAGCTGCCAGGTCAGTTCCCGGTCATGGTCGCTCCGATCCTAGTCCTGTCTGTCCGGAGGCTTGGTGGCGGAAAAAGGCGGCCTTGGGGTATCTTGCGCATTTTGAGCATGATGTTCTGGAAAAATCGGGGGAATCGAAGCAAATCCATCGATCCGATTAGTCAAGGAGACCCTTTTGACGAAGAATGTCCAGGTATTGCTCCAAGGAAAGAGGACATTTGATCAGGCTCAGAAAATCGTCTTTGTTCAACCGGAGCTGGCTGCGAATTTTATCCGAAATTCGCCCGGATCCCCTTTTCCATGCGACACATGGACACGAAGGATCTTTCTCCCCTCATGCATGAGCCAGGCGTAATGATGTCCGGTGCTGCGCGCTTCCAGGTTCAGTTTATGGAATATGCCATGGATGTCCCGCTTGCTTACCTGCATTGAATAACTCCTTTCAGGTAATGCCTCCACTTCTGGGGCAACGGCCCAAGTGGCTGGTCATCCAAAACAAGTTCTTCATACAGATGCACGATTTCCGCGCAAAGCAACGCAATGGCCTCATACTCCGTTTCCGCGTGCGCGAACGCCTCAATTTCATCCAGACTGGCCACGACCTGCCCGTCATCAAACTCCAGAGTGATCAACAGCGGCATTTGGAGACGATACCGGGGATCAGAAAGGTCATTCAAAGGAATGATCCGAAAGCGGGACGCAAGCTCATGCAGTATCTGCCTTGAAAGGCTGACGAATTGCTCTTGGGTCAATATTGCCTGTTCCATGGTTCCCCCAGATTGAGCATTCATTGATGGTCACGACCAATCTCCCCTGTGTTCTTTCCATCGGGGCTACGTCCATATCAACCGCCTCCCTTCTCCAGGTCAAGAAACTTATCCAGGAGCCGTCCAACCGGCGAGGTCTGCTCGAGGAGTGGGGCGGCATCTTGGCCGGGTCTGAGGGCCAGTGCGCCGACGCCGGAGAAAGAGTGATCCGGGGGAGCGAACAGAGCGGTTTCCAGTCCGGGATAAAGGATGAACGCGCCCTGCACCCCGGAAATGGCATCCCGGTAGGCGTGCATCTTGTCGATATCCTCTTCGCGCCAGCATTGGATGGTCCCGTCTTCGGCCTCGATTCCGTAAAAGCCCGAACCCGTCCCCTTGAACTTGGCATCCAGGATCATCCGTTTTGTTCCCAACTCAATGGTGATGTCCGGGCGCAGGGCATGGGAGTAGCTCTGACTGGGGGAGGGATAGGTCCGATTGAAGCAGAGCGTGACGTTCTGCTCGTATTCCAGGACCAACTCATGAACAATTTTTCTCTCCCGCTGGTTGGCCTGGGCATCGGAGTACATGACATGCATTCCTTTCGCTCTCAGGCGGGAGTCCAGAAGTTCCTTGACCACGAAAAAGGCCCAGTATTCGTAAAGAGTGGGCGTATCCTTGGTTTCGAGGATCCGGGCAAAATCCGGCAGTGAGAAGGAACATTGGGTCCGCAGGGAGAGCAGGGCATGGAGCCGGAAAAGATCGCGGTAGCCTTCGCGACGTTGCAAGATTTGCGAAGATGCCGGAAAAAAACGCATCTGGCCCACGTCCCGCCACAAGCCGGATTGAGCAAAGCGGCGTAGTTTGCGCTCCAGTTCCTGCATGTCCGCGGCGAGTTCCTGATTTAACGTCCCGCCAGGGGCTGTACCCAGGACATCTTGAAACACCTGGATTATGTCCAGCAACATGCTCAGAAAATGTTTCACGAACCGGTTTTCCGGCGTGTCAAACGTCTGGTGGGCATGCTCCACAAGCAGTTCGCGAGGAAAAAGCCACTTTCCCGAGGCGCGGTGCAAGGCTGATCCCAAGGCCGTGGACGTCAGGGAGTGCCCGGCGCTGATCCGGGAAAGACCTTGCGGACGCCTGGCCATCACTTGCCATGCTTCCGGATTGACCTCGGTGACGTCCTCAACCCGTTTGGACGTTCGCAGGCGTTGAAAAACGCGGTGCGGGTCGGCCAGAATCGATCCGGCTATGGCGTCGATGTTCGGCTTGTCTTGCAGCAACGCCATGCGCAAAAAGCACATCTCCAGATAGGCCACGTCCTTTCCAGGTTGCCCGCGTCCAACATTCTGCCCCGTAGGCTGGGCAAAACCGAAAATCAGACTGGCAACTTTCCGAATGACGGCATCCAGCATGACCTGATACTGGTTTGCCGCGATTTTCCGGTTTTGGACCACAACGGGCAACGGACCGATGCGCGTTAGGCCCACGCTGTTGCGAAATGATATCTCCAGCAGATTGTCCGGATAAGTCTGGATCACAAAGGGAGCATGGCGAACAGAATCGGGGACCTCACCGAAACACTTGACGAAATACCGGCCCAGTTCATTCAGAAGCAACGGCGCGGGCCAGTCCTCCCGCGCAGAGAGCTCCGCCTCGACCGGACAGATGGGGCTGTCCATTACGGCCATTCGGGATTGAGGAGAGTATGTGAGTACGGGCATGGCGTAACAGGATGCTGAAACAGTTGGATGGATTGGCTCTGCTTGACGTTATATTGTATTGCACTAAATTAAAGCCCATTGAAGTTCAGCCACAGGAGATGTCACATGAGAATCGAACTCGAACGGGAAGATGATGGACGCTGGATTGCCGAAGTACCTGAACTGCCTGGGGTTATGGTTTATGGAACGACGCGGGAGCAAGCCATTTCCAATGTGAAGGCGCTTGCGCTCCGAACCATGGCTGATCAAATCGAAAACGATAGCCCTGTCTCCGGCGTGGATTGCCTCTTCGCGGTCCCCGCATGAGTGATCGGCCTGCCACGAAAGCCAAAGCCTTGCTTGCCGCTTTGTTGCGAACAGGATGGCAAATCAAGCGCGAAACCAGAGGCTCCCACCGCCTGCTGGCCCGCCCTGGGTGGCCGGACTATGTCTTTGCCTTTCACGACCGTGAGGAGATCGGCCCACGAATGCTCAGCAGGATTGCCAAACACACGGGCCTGAAACCAAGCGATCTTTAATCCTTCTTCTGTTAATCCTTCTTCTGTTAATATATATTTAACAACATGATTAATTTTAATTTTATTATAGTCTGCTGTTTCTTGAATGAGTTTGCGTAGCCCATTGCCAATGTCATCTTGATTAGCTGGAAGTCTATTTGACGCAATAAACGCGTCACGCGAAACTTTCGGAAAGTTAGATGAAATTTCGTTCTTCACACGTTTGATTACTGATCTGTAATCGGACAAAGAAATAACTCTACTTGGATTAACTTTGACGCCCTTGTCATCAAGGAAAGCGATCATTAGTGAGTCCAGAGCAATGTATTGATCTGGATTTAACCAGAACAGGCCTATTGTTAATTTAGGTATGGCAATTTGTCTGATACTTAAACATCGTTTAAAAACTTCAGCGTTCATCTCCTCTGGGCCGTGATTTAAGCACTCATAGGCCAGATCCCACAGCGCAGGGATATCCTCGTCTCTGCGGTTAGCAGCAAACGCAAAGAACCATGCTTTCTGCATGTTCGCCACTGGTATGCCATGAAAATCAGACGGGACTGGTGCCGCAAGCTCAAACTTCGTTTTCAGATAAGATAGTATCTTGATTCGATTTTCTTCCGTGAGCCCCCTGTTAAAGTGGGCAAAGAATGTGAACGGATCAATTTCCAGCAGTGGAATATTTTCACCAGCCTCATTCCTGTCTTTGAACTCAATGACACGAAGTCCTTTCTCCAGCATTTCTCTAGAGAGGAACAACAATTCATCCTGCCGGTCACGGTAATGAAGCATTTTTTCGGCCAGCTCACGATATATAGGTTTCCATGTAAACATATGCTGCTTCCTTTACGGTGAAAGAGTTTTTTGAGAAATATTCACAATGCCCAACATTTCTTTCACATCCTCGTATTCGGCGTCTTGAGTGTAAATTTTTTCCAGTTCCGTCCGCGACCGCTGGTGCTGGTTCATCTCCGCGTAAACCAACGCCCGCTCATAGCGCAGAGCCAGGAGCAAATCCTTGCTCCGTTACTTGGTTCGGCGCAGGGCCGCTGTCAGGGTGTCCCTGGCTGCGGTATGCAGGCCCTGGGCACGCAGCGCCTTGGCTTTGTAGAGCATTAAGGCACCATGAGCCGGAGAATCATTGCTCACGTTCCCGGCCATGCGCACGATTTCATGATGTGTCTTGGGATCATCGGGGCGGGCGTCCAGGAGCAGTTCGGCCAGTGAGGCCTTGACCACGACGTCGTCGGGCAGCATGTCCCGCAGTTCCATGAGCGCCTCGGCGGCCGGAAGATGCTCATCCATGGCCTGGTAGGCTTCGGCCATGCCCAGAAGCAGTCCCCGTCGCCGCGGGCCGATATGGGCTTTAAGTTCCTTGCTGATGGGCAAGACCAGTTCGACATGCACTCCGTACTTGGCGAAAAAGCTGCCCAGCGAACCATGGCGTCGATTCGCCTGTTGCAAGGCTTCCACAGCCTCCTGGAATCGTAATTTCTTCAAGGCCAGGAACCCGGTCATGAACGCGCAGTCCGCCAAGTTCAGAGAGGACTTGAATTGCTCCAGAGCACAGTTTTCACGTCCCTGAACAAAAGCTTTGAGTCCGTCCACGAATGCCCTTTCGTCTTTGGGCGTGACCAGACGCTTGAAAAATCCCAGAGTCAGCCGGTCCTCGGGGGAAACATATCCCTGCCCACCCCGCGATCCATTGTTCCTTCCTCGCCCGGAAGAGCCGTTCCAAGACGAATGTTCGGTATAGTAGAAGCCGGTTTCCGGCAGCCCCAGGGTCCGGCGAACGCCCTTGGAACCAAGGGTCATCTTCGCACCATTCGGTCCAAAGGACAGTGAAGGGCCGGACTTGCTCAGGTTCAGCGTGATGCCGGGGGCAACGCGGAAGCGGCGGAAGAAGCGGAAGGCCATGGGATGGGGATGGGCAGGTTAAACGGGCGGGGAAGTGGTACCGGTTCCTTGAACAGGTCAGCGGCATTTATAGTGTGGCAAAGATTCAGAATTCATTTCCAGTCCCTGGATTACCGCGCGGCGGCAGCCTGGCAAAAGGAGCGTGAGCGAGCGGTTCCTATGCCAGCCGCGCACCTGTCGAAATGATTTCCTGAACAAAAGGGTCGGGATGTTCAAGGTCCTTCCGGGAGAAGGAATGCGGTTCGATACATGCGTTCATGGAACGGGTGAGTTGCATCAAGCGCACGTCCTCGTCATATCCGTCGATCTCGTCCTGATCCCAAAATACGGCCAGGTCGATATCGCTGTGCCCGTGAACTGCGCCCTTGGCATGGGAGCCAAAGAGGTACAGGCTGTATACCGGGATGTTGTTTTC
The DNA here is from genome assembly GCA_007693505.1 of Desulfovibrionales bacterium. GTDB lineage: Bacteria > Desulfobacterota > Desulfovibrionia > Desulfovibrionales > Desulfonatronaceae > Desulfonatronum. The sequence goes on from REDL01000095.1 coordinate 13,034, forward strand.
CCGCAGTATCCGCAAGTATTCGCGGATCACGTTCTCTATGCTTGCGGCAACTGTTGCTTGAGCCATTTGCGCATCTCCTTGATTTGGACAACCTTGGCTTGGGTAAATTCACGAGTGGCCTTGCGAGCGAAACGTTGCTTGTAGTCCGGATACCGGGCCTTGATGTTGTATGTCGTCACTTCGAGCAGAAAGTTTTCTTGATCAACGCTCAATTTCAGACCGGCATCCTTGGCAATTTTGAGCAAATGGTGAATTCGCGGCACCTCAATGTCCACGTTCGCCACGAAAAGGGCCTTAAGAAGCTTTTCCAAGACCAAGTGGCCGATAAACAGGGACCAGGTGTAATGTCCGCTGTTCAACAGACTGACCATGACCTCGAAATCCTTGTCAGCCTCTCTCAACCAGAATTGCATATGATCATCTCGCGTCATGGTTTATCTCGCAACTTTTTCTTGGCAGACGTCGGAAGAAACGGAAGGACTTGGTCTTATGCGCTTTCGAATGTCGTGTTCAAAAGAGATCAAAACGGCGGATCACCGCTGTCGATTCCTGCCTCACTGCCCTGTTGCCTCGACTCTGGGTATTGAGTTCCGCCCTCGCCGGGACCTTGGCAGGATTGTCCCTTGTCCTGCTTGGAGTCCAAGAATGTGACCTGCTGGGCCACGATTTCGGTAGTGTACCGATCCTGCCCCTGCTGATCCTGCCATTTCCTTGTCTGGAGCCTGCCCTCGACCAGAGCCAGGGAACCCTTTTGCAGGAATTTGCAGACATTCTCGGCTTGGCGTTGCCAGACAACGATGCGATGCCACTCCGTCTGCTCGACCTTGTTCCCGGTCTTGTCGGTATAGGATTCGTCCGTGGCAAGGGAAAAGGAGGTAACGGGAGTCCCCTGAGCCGTGTACTTGAGTTCCGGGGTGACTCCCAACCTGCCGATCAGGATGACCTTGTTCAGCGTGCCGGCCATGTCCATTCTCCTGGAATATGTATATTGCTGTGAGATGTTTTTTAAAATTTTGCTATCTTTGTTTCGTATTAGAATCAAGGCGGTTATTGTCGACTCATTACAGCTTCTGCGTTCTCATTGAAGTCTTCTCGCGAAGAAGGAAACCCAGTTGCGGGGTGGTAAAGAGGCTATTCCCGACCTTTTAGCTGTTACCTGGGTGAGGTAAGGGGTGATCCCATGTTCTTTTGTGATTTTGCAAGCATCTTTCAAACAATGGCGAGTCAGAGTTGACCCTTGTCACGTGACAGTTTACAAATCAAACATGATCATCACATTTGGTGACAAGGAAACGCAGGCGCTTTACGTGGACGGCAAGTCGAAAAAAATACCTTCGGACCTGATCCGTAGGGCCGTCAGGCGTTTGGAATATATCAACCTTGCCACGAGCCTGAACGACCTCAAAACACCACCGGGCAACCGCCTTCACGCCCTCAAGGAAGACAGGGCTGGTCAGCATGCCATTGCCATCAATGACCAGTGGCGCATCTGCTTTCGTTTTCAGGATGGAGATGCCTATGACGTTGAGATCGTGGAGTATCATTGAACAAGGAGCCTTTTCATGCCCTTTCGGAATACCACTCCCCGCACCATTGCCCCAACTCATCCCGGCGAGATGCTCCGGGAAGATTTTATGCCCGATTACGGACTGAACACGACCGCCCTGGCTGCTTCCCTCGGGGTCACTCGCCAAACCGTCAACGAACTGATTCGCTGTCGTCGTGCGATCACGCCGTTGATGGCCCTGCGCCTTTCCAGGCTTTTCGGCAATTCTCCCCGGTTCTGGCTCAACGCCCAGCAGGCCGTCGATCTTTGGGATTTGGAAGCGACGTATCATGGCGAGTTGGAAGCCATTCCAAGGCTGGAGGCGGAAAAAGACGAATCAAAGTCACTGGCGTCCACTTCACTTTCAATATCCGAAGGGTAAGAACCACTTTAATCATGGCATCCGAACAACCAAGGAGTTTCCAACCCCATGACCCTGCCGACGCTTTTTGACATTTGCACCC
>REDL01000096.1 GCA_007693505.1 Desulfovibrionales bacterium
CGCATGGGAGCAGGAAATCTCGCGGAATACGGACAGGATGCGCGCATCCGGTGCTTCCCTTCTTTTCCAGGTCTCCAGCAGCCCACCCGGCAAACGGGTCAGTGCAAGGTACGTCCCGCCATGCAGCATTTCGGCCACGGCCACCGTCCCGCGTCCGGGCCCCAGGGCAATGATCCGGTCAGGATCCAGCCGGTCGAGCATGTTCCGCAACAGGCCCGAATCTTCCGGAAGACTGAGATGGATATCAGCATGGGGCAGATTGGTGTTCTTGATTTTCAGCGTCAGCCGAACCAGTTTCCCTCTGGGTTCGGCCACGAGAAGCGCCCAGGGGCGATTGTCGGCTGAAAAATCCCGCTCCTGTGTCCAAAGCCTCGGCTGGTCAAGAAGGGCCTTGTCCACGATCCAGAGCGGCCCCTCCAGTTTTTGCAGCACATGCCGGCTGATCCGCTCCCGGTAAGGCCGCAGGGGATCGCGGCGCAAAAATTCCAGGTAGTCTGAACGATAATCCGGGTACCTGGCGTAGAGCACCTTGTTGTTCTGCAAGGCCAGCCGGCGCTTGTCCGCGCCGAAGGATCGCCCGCCCAGGTGGCCCACGAACACCTCCGGCGCGCAACAGTTCCGAAACCCCTTGGCCTCTCCCCGGAGGCAAAAATCCACCTCCTCGCCGTACCCGCGGTGGAGTTGCGTGCTGTCCAGCCCGCCGACCGCCCGCAACAGTTGGGCGCGGATATACATGCAGAAACCGACTCCCACGGGCAGATCAGGCGTTTGCTCCGGGTTTGCGGCATTGACCGCGGCGCAAGCCTGGTCCAGCATCCGGACCTGATCCAGGGTGTCGATGACGCCCGGCGACTTGGGGTGGGGGTAGGAGACAAGCTCTCCATAGTTGGTCATCGGGGTCACCGTGCCTACATTGTCCAGCGCACAGGCCCGGTTGCGCAGCCTGTCCAGCCAGTCGGAGCAGACCATGGCGTCGGCATTGAGCAGGACCACGTCGCGGCCCTGGGCATGCCGTAAGGCCTGGTTGACCGCGTTCACGAAGCCCATGTTCCAGGGGTTCACGATCAGCTTGATCTTCCCGGCCTGGGCCCGTCCGGTCAAGTAATCCAGCACCGCGGGCTCCGGCCCCGCATCCCAGACCATCAGGATCTCAAACCGCGTCGCGCACGCGGCCCTGGAATCCTCCAGGGCTTCCAGGCAGTCCCGGGTTGCGGCCAGATCGTCATAGACCGGGACAATGACCGTGACCTCCGGCCCGGCGGTTCCCTTGGGCCGCGTCTTCTTGCGCCACCCCTTCCTGTCGTTCTGCTCCGGTACCTGCCTGGCATACTCTTTGGACACCTCGGCAACGGGATCCGCGTACAAGGGGCTGCCAGGCAGGTGGTTCCCGGAAGGGGCCATAAGGTGGATGGTCAGCGGGCCGGTCAGGTTCAGCGGAATGTGGACGCGCCACAGACTCCCGTCTTCCAGATGGATCACCGGGGTCAAGCGCAGCTCCACCGTATCCGCGCCACTGGTCCGCAATGTCGGATACTGCCCGCCAGGCAGCAGCACCCATCCCGTCACCTCGCCCCCGGCAACCCCCAGCCCGCCCGCCAGCTCCACCCCCAGCTCCCGGGCCAGGGCCAGAACACCCGTGGACGGCACCCGGGTATAGGTCTTTTCCACGCCCTTCAGCCACGCAACCGCCAGCTCGTCCTTTCCCGCCGCCAGGGCCGTCCTGACCGCCCTGGGCAACCACGTATCGTCCAGAGGATCGCGCTCAATGGCCGTATCAAAGTAGGCCACCGCCTCGGAAAAGGCACCCTGCTCGGCCAAAACATGCCCGCACAAGGTATACCCCTGGGCAAGATCGGGAGAGCTTCTGGTGACCTGCAACGCCCCGGTAAGGGCGCCATCCAGTTCCCCGGCCTGGATCAGGGATAAAACGCGAGTGATCTGTTCGTTGATGTCGGTGTGGTGAGGGGTGGGCATGGGGTGTTTGTAGTTAGTTATCTGTTATTAGTTATCTGTTATCTGTTATTAGTTGTATGTTGCTTGCAATTTTATATCTTTATAGTTGGTATTCAATCTGATAATATTACTATTGAAATTTCAAGCCTCACTCATTATTAAACTAAATCGTCATCAACTCAATCTGTTAACAGATAACCAATAACCGATAACCGATAACGAATAACCACCCACCCAAACAAAAACAGGGGCCGAAAGCCGACCCCTGTTCTGTTTTTAATGCCGCTAATGGCAAGCCGCGAGGGCTACTCGTCCATATCGTACAGCGGAATGATGTACTTGGTGCCGTCCAGACCCATGGCCTGATTCGCTTCTTCGGAAAATGCGAAGGAGTACGTGACGTGCACCCAGGCATTATCGCCTTCACCTTGCCAGGTACCAATGTTCTCTTCGGGATTGGCCAACACGTCCAGCCAGTACGCGAAGCCTTCCTCGTCAGGATCACGTCCGCTCATGCCGAGGTACAGATTCGTGAGGAAGTCCGCGTCGCTCATATCCTCATACTTTGTATTGAACTCATCGGAATTCATGAAGGCATGGGTGACATCCCACATGTTGTAGGTGCCGTCGCCGAAGGAAGCGCTTTGCAAGGTGTCGAACCAGTACTCCAGGCCTTCCACATCCGGATCGCGATCAAAGAGAATCTTGTACATCCGGGCCACGATAGCCTGGTCCTCTTCCTCGGCCACGACATGGAAACTGTCGTCAAACTTGATGTATTCAACACCTGACAACTGGAAGCTGGAGCCGGTAACCAGGACGTTTCCGTTGGCGTCAACCTCAAACTGGACATTTTCGCCGGACTTGGTGATCACCACCCCGTCGAATCCCTCGCCGGTGCTGACGGTGGCTTCCACGCCCGGAGCAAGGGTGACAACGTCCCGGCCGGAACCGGTCTCCACAGTGGCTTGGCCTTCACCGGTAAAGATCAGAGTCTGGTCGTCGTTGGATTGGGCAATAATGGCCCGGGGTGCATCGCCTGCTACAAAGGTCTGGCCCTGGGTTCCACCCTGGAAAATAACCAGAGATCCACCCGGGTCTGCTTCCAGTGTTACTCCGTCCGGTATGACCACGACATCCGCACCATCCGGTGGATTATCTGGATCATAATTCGCGACAAGGACATCATCCTTTTCCGCAAAGGATTCAATAATTTTTTGCCTTGTCGCGTCGGAAATGTCTGAAGCATTCAACTCTTCAACAAAAGTTTCTTTTGGCATGTCATACTGCGCCATGCTGCTTTCCTCCTCATTTAGTTAAAACATTCAGTAATAAACCATCTGCCGTCCACAAGGCCATCACCATGCAACCATGAACTGATGACAGCCCGCCCCAGTTGAATGTCCTGAACAGTCCCGCGATCCTCTCTTCGAGAGATTCCCCGGCGAACAGTTTTTCCGGCCGTGACCAAATGTCACGTTCATGGCCTGACTGACAAACTGACTGACAAACTGACTGACAAACTGACTGACAAAGTTTGGAGCAGAAATACCCTATATTCCAATTCTATATCGGAATGATGATTCTATACATCGACATAAACGGCACTGTCAACAGAGAATTCTGAACAGCTCAAGGGAAAATCGGTTATCCCGCAACTACTTGAAAACCGCATGAAATATAATCATGCAAACCTCAATATTTCAAGCGATTATTTTGTAGCAAAGTTTCCCTGAGCACCAAACGTTCTGGTTTGACAGTCGCAAATTTCAGGTCTAAAAGTCACAATTTTTATGAGTAAACCGGGCAAACTCCAATAGGAGTGAGGGATGACTCTGTGCGTGTCGTGCTGAAAACATGTTCGTTTCTTCCGTTCTGGAAACCATCGGGGCCACTGCCCAAAACAAAATAAGGTCAAGACGCATGTATCAACACCTCGAGGCCCTTGATCCCGCATTGCATGGCCATCTTCGGTACGATCCCGAGGCCGGATACGCTTTTGCTGCCAATGTCTCCGTCTGTCTCCTGGCCCCGTTCGAGGTCCCGGAGGCGGCCAAGGAGTACCCGGTGGTTTTCAGTAGCAGTCGTCCCTGCCTGCCGCAGGTTCTGTTGTATGCCGGACATGGTCGACATCCCTACATTTCCCCATCAGGAAAATGGCTTGGCCGGTACATCCCAGCGATGCTGCGCAGCTACCCCTTTATTCTGGGCGCTCAGGAGGACTCCGACACTTCCGAGGACTTCGTGCTCATGACCGATATTAAGGCTCCCCACTTTCTGACCGGCCGCGGCAAACAACTCTTTACTCCCGAGGGGTCCCCGGGAGATCTCCTGGAAGCGAAGATACAGATACTACGTAAATTCTTGAAAGGACTGCAACTGGCCAAGGCATTTCTCGCCCCGTTGCGCGACGGTGATTTTTTCTCAGACGATCCGCTCCTGGTTCGGGACAGGAATGATAGCGGCCTGGAGTTGCAAGGATTCGCCACTGTCAGGCCTCCTGCACTGGGTGCCCTGGATCCGCGGATTCTCTCGGCCATGGCCCAAAACGGGCTATTAGGCATGTTCTACGCCCACCAGCATTCCCTCACCAATTTAGCACCGATCCTTCGGGCATCCGGGGGTGTGGTCGCCGTGGATCCCGATCTGGGCCGGAACCTGCCCGGCCTCGGATGAGCCGTTCGCCGCTTTTTTTTGGCGCCCCTGGTCCTGGAACCCGCTTTGAAACACCGAGGGACCATCCAGAGGTTCCTCCTGTATCTCCATGAATACCCCCCTTGCACTGTTTCCCGCCCAGCACCGTGCCGCGCAGCCCGCTTCTCCGACCTCCATGTCCTCCTCCATGGACCAGGTCCGCGAGGTCTCCCGGCGGGTCGTTCGGTACACCATTTTCTTCAGCCTGCTGACCAGCATCCTGGGGCTGGCCGGGCTGGCCTGCATGCTGGCCTACCTCCGATTCGTGATCCCCAGCCAGGACGTGGGCAACATCCCGGCCGTGGCCAGCGCCGGGCTGGGTGCCCTGGCCGCCCTGGCCGTGTTCGAGGTCATCCGCTCCCGGATCATGATCCGCCACGGGCTGTTCATGCACCGCACCCTGGCCGACGACGTGCTGTCCGGGATGCTCGAGGACGCGGCCCGGCAGGGCAAACGCGGATTTTCCAGCGCCATGGCCGACCTGGGCAAGCTGCGCGGCTTTGTCAGCTCCCCCCAGGTGTTCACCTTTTTCGACTGTCTCGTGGCCCCGGTGTTTCTTCTGGCCGTTTTTTTCATCAGCCCGGTGATGGGCTTCGTGGTGCTGCTGGCCATGGCCCTGATCGGGGCCATCACCATCGGCATCCGCCGCCGGATCGCCGGAGTGACCGCAAGTACCAGCGGGTCGAACCAGCAAAACGACGCCTTTCTCAAGGAAGCCCTGCGCTGCCGGGACGCCGTCACGTCCATGGGCATGGACGCGGCCGTGGAGGAGCGCTGGCGCACGTCCCGGCAACGGTCCATCACCGCCCAGACCCGGGCCGACGACGGCATTTCCGGCTGGACGGCCCTGGCCAAGTTCATCACCGTGGCCACCCCGGTCCTGGTGGTGGCTATCGCGGCCTGGCTGATCATCAACGACAAGATGGACGTGTTCGCCCTCATCGTGGTCAAGGTCCTCTCCCTGCGGGCGATCATGCCGGTCCATGGCGTGGCCAACAACTGGGGGAGCCTGCAGCAGGCCAGGGACGCCTATGTCGCTCTGAAGGAGCTGCTCACGGACACGGCCGATCACCCCAAGGGCATGGACCTGCCCCCGCCCAGCGGCGAGCTGCGGGCCGACCAGATCACCTACACCATCCAGGGCCAGACCCTCGTCCGCACCGTCAGCCTGGATCTGGCCCCCGGCGAATTCCTGGGCGTCCTGGGCCCCATGGCCGCCGGGAAAACCACCCTGGCCCGGCTGCTCACCGGCGTGCTCCGCCCGGTCATGGGCAAGGTCTCCCTGGACAAGGCCGACATGTTCCACTGGGGCCAGACCAAACTGGGGCGGCATATCGGCTACCTGCCCCAGGAGGTGGACCTCTTCCCCGGCACCATAGCCGAGAACATCGCCCGCCTGGACCCGCCGGACCCCGCCGAGCTGCAGCGGGTCCTGACCCTGGTGCGTCTTGACGAGGTGCTGCAGCGGCTGCCACGGGGGCTGGACACCGTGGTCCGCGCCTCCGACGCAACCCTGCCCGGCAGCCTGCGCCAGAAGATCGGCCTGGCCAGGGCTCTCTACGGCCGCCCCTGCCTGGTGGTTTTGGACGAGCCCGACGCCAACCTGGACCAGGCCGGGACGCAGGATCTCCTGGCCACCCTGGCCGACATCAAATCCGCCGCCGCCACCATCGTCATGATCACCCACAAACCAGACCTCCTGGACCAGGCCGACAAACTGCTGGTCATGAACGACGGCCGCGCCGTCCACTACGGACCCAAAAAACAGGTCCTGGCCAAGCTCCAAGCCGCGGCGGGCCAAGGCCCGGTCAGGGTGAAACTGTGATGTATGGCCTGCATCACGGTTTGCGCATCACGAATAACAAATAACAGATAACGGATAACGGATAACAGATCCCCCCATGCTCCGCTTCATCCCCACATCCCTCCTGCCCATGTACGGAGCGGCGTTTCTCTTCAGCATGGTCATCAACCTGCTCAGCCTGTTCAGCATGTGGCATTTCCTGCTGATCATCGACCGGGTCATTCCCGGGCGCAACGAGGCCACCCTGGTGGTGATCACCGTTCTGGTCCTGGCGGCCCTGGGCATGATGAGCGTGATGGAAGGCGTGCGCTCCCGGCTGTTGACCCGGATCAGCAACCGGCTGGAGGGGCTGATGGCCGGGCCGGTGGTCCGGGCCATGCTGGTTCGCGCCGGGGACGCGGACTATGACCAGGGCGCGGCGGACCTGCAAAAGATCAAGACCTTTCTGGGCGGGCCGGGGATCGTGGCCTTTTTCGATCTGCCCTGGCTGCCCCTGTTCCTGGCCGTGAACTACCTCCTGCACCCGCTCTTGGGGCTCGTTTCCACCATCGGGGCCGGGGTGCTGCTGATCCTGCTGCTGGTCAACCAGATCCTCACCGGGCGGTCCGTGGCCGAGTACTCCGGCTCCACGTCCCGCTCCGACACCTTGCTGGAAGTGGCCGGCCGCCATGTCCATGCCATCTACGCCATGGGCATGCTCCCCGCCGTGGTCTCCCGCTGGAAACAGGCCGGAGCCGCCGACCTGGCCCTGGAAACCCGGGTCCATCAGCGGGTCGGGGCGGCCACGGCCTTGAACAAGTCCGTGGGCATGGCCCTGCGCGTGGTCATCTTGAGCTTCGGGGCCATGCTGGTCATCCACAACGAAATCACCTTCGGGATGATGATCGTGGCCAGCATGATCATGGGCAAGGCCCTGTCCCCGCTCAGTGAAATGCTTGGCGGGTGGAAACGCTTTCAGGAGGCCCGTCAGGCATCCGCCCGGCTGCGCGCGGCCCTGGTCCGGGCCGACATGCAGGCCGGCGCACGGGATTCGGCACCCCGCCCTCTGCCCCAGGCGCTCCCAGGGCTGGAGGTTCGCAGCCTGTGCCTTGACTTTGACGGCGCGATGGTATTGGACAACGTGTCCTTCACCGCGGCGCCCGGAACCATTCTGGCCGTGGTCGGTCCCGGAGGGGCCGGGAAATCGACCCTCCTGCGGACCATTGCCGGGCTGCACCAGCCCGGCTCCGGCTCCGCGACCCTGGACGGGGTCGACCTGGCGGCCTTGAGCGACAACGACCTGCGCGCCAAAGCCCTGGGCTATCTACCCCAGGACGTTGAATTGCAGGCCGTGACCGTGGCCGAGAACATCGGGCGGCTGCGCACCGACGATTCCGAAGCCGTGATCCAGGCGGCCCGGATGGCCGGGGCCCACGAGATGATCATGCGCCTGCCCAAGGGCTACGACACCCCGATCCAGCCCAAGGCCGCGAATCTCTCCGCCGGGCAGCGCCAACGCATCGCCCTGGCCCGGGCCCTGTACGGAAACCCGCGGCTGATCCTCCTGGACGAACCCGACGCCAACCTGGACCAGGACGGCCGCAACCATCTGTCCCAGGCCCTGACCAAGCTCAAGGACCAAGGCTCCATCATCCTGATCGTCTCCCACCAACCCTGGATCACCTCCCTCCGCGATCAGGAGTTGGCGTTAGGGTAGGCAAGTTATCGGTTATCGGTTATCGGTTATCGGTTAATTGAACAACGATTTTTTTTGCTCTTAACCATCAACTGATATCCAAACACAATCACCTGACAGAAAACAGTCAACAACAGATAACAGATAACAGATAACCGATAACAGATAACAGATAACAAATCCCACCCCCCATGCCCACCCCCCCAAAAAATCCTCAATTAAAAGACGACCCCCGTCCCCTGATCACCATCGGCCTGCTGTTTGTCGTGATCACCTTTGGCGGGTTGGGGGCTTGGGCCGCGTTGACCAAGGTCAGCGCGGCGGTGATTGCCCAGGGCGTGGTGGTGGTGGATACCCATCGCCGGACCGTGCAGCACCTGGAAGGCGGCATTGTCAGCGAGATTCTGGTCCGAGAGGGCCAGCATGTGACCAGGGGCCAGGTCCTGCTGCGCCTGCAGGCCGAGGAGGTTTTTTCCTCCTATGACCTGCTTTCGGGACAGCGTGAGCACCAGATGGCCATCAAGGCCCGGCTGGAGGCGGAGCGCGATCGGCTCACCGCCATTCGATGGCCGGCGGCCTTGCGCGTTGAGGGGATCGATCCCAAGACCCGCGAGGTGATGAACGCCCAGGAAAAGGTCTTCCGGGCCCGGCTCACCGCCCTGGACGACCAGCTCACCCTGCACCAGAGCCAGATCGACCAGCTCCAGGTGCAGATCCAGAGCCTCCAGGAGCAATCCGTGGCCAACGACCGGATCATCGCCTCCCTGCGTCAGGAGCTGACCCTGATCGAAGAGCTGGTGGAGGGAAAATACCTGGACCTGTCGCGCCTGATGGAGAAGCAGCGCACCCTGGACACCCATCTTTCGCGAAAAAGCCAATACGTTGGGGACATTGCCCAGGCCCGGGAGCGGATTGAGGAGCTGCGCCTGCGCTCCCGGGAGGCCGTCCACCGTTACGTGCAGGAGGCCGTCAACGAACTCAGCCAGGTGGAGCGGGAGCTGTTTGAGCTGGAAGAGCGCCAACGGCCCTCCGCGGACCAGGCCCGTAGGCTCGACATTATGGCCCCGGACGACGGCATCGTCGTGGATCTGCGCGTAAACACCACCGGCGGGGTCATCGGCCCCAGGGAACCGCTGATGGACATTGTCCCCGGCGATTTCCCCCTGATCGTCGAGGCCGGCGTGGCCGTGGACCGCATCAGCCAGGTCCACCCCGGCATACCCGCCGAGCTGGTCCTCAGCGCCTTCAAGCAGCGCCTGACCCCCAGGGCCCAGGGCCTGGTCAGCTACGTCTCCCCGGACCGCCTGAACGGACAGCCTCCCCGGGACTTCCCGCACTACCTGATCCACATCGAGATCGATCAGGAAAGCGTGCGCCAGGCCATCGGGGACCAGCGCCTGCTCACTCCGGGCATGCCGGTGGAAGTGTTCATCAAGACCCGGGCCAGAACCATCCTGGAATACATGATCGAACCCTTCACCGACGTCCTGCGCCGGGCCATGACCGAGGAGTAGGACCGTAACAGCCCGTTGCCCAACGACCGACACAGCTCGCAAACCAACACGCCATGCCCCAGTACCAGTCATTTCCCGACATCCCCGGCAGCTCCCTGACCCTTCAAAAGCTCCAGGCCCTGCACATTCCTCCGCTGGCCGGCAAAACCTTTCTCGATGTCGGCTGCAATGAGGGCTTTTTTTGCGGGTATGCCCAATTTTTCGGAGCAACCCGCTCCGTGGGCATTGACAAGCAACCTGAGTTTATCCAGCGGGCCAAGGCTCGCTTCCCGGATTGTTTTTTCTATTGCCAGGATTGGGAGAATCTGCCCCCAGGCCCCTTTGACGTTATTCTCATCGCTTCCGCACTGCATTACGCCGCTTCTCAGCGGACACTGATCCACAAGCTCATGCAGCACTTGTCCGAAAACGGGACCCTGGTCCTGGAGTTGGGAATTGCGGAAAGCCCCGAAAATACGTGGGTCAAAGTCAACAGGGGGATCGACGAACGGTTTTTTCCCACCTCCATGAAACTCAAGGAAATTCTCAAACCCTACGCCTGGAGATACATTGGGCCAAGCATCAAACAGAAAGGCGACCCCGTATCCCGGCATGTTTTTCACGTAAACAAAAAAAAGCCCGTGGCGTTTCTTTTACTGCAACCCTCAGGCTACGGCAAAACCACCATCGCGGAGATGGCTTTTGGCCATTCGGGGATGCATCGCGTTTCCCTGGACAACATGATCAGCGACATCGCCCATGGCAGAATAGAGGCCCCCGCTATTTTGAGCGAAATAATCCGTGAAACATTTTCCCCCAAAACCATTGACCAGTCCATCAATGCAATTTTCACACGCAACCATGGCGGACTTCTCGCCGAGCTAATTTTCAACAATGCCGTGGGCACGGATTTTATCCTGGATGGATTTGTTCCGCGAGAACATCATCAAAAAATACAAAACTTTTTGAAACGAAAAGGGTATGTATGCGTTACTCTGAAATGGGAACGATTCAGGGAAAAACCGCTTCCATTGCAAACGATTCAAGACAGGGCAACACGCTTTTTTGAGTCCCTCTCATCCTGTTCCGCGCGGGAGACAGACCAAAAGAGCGAATTCATCAAAGGCCATGTTGACGACGTAGCGTACGTTTGCTCAAAACTGGTCTTCACCGGGTGGGCCGCGAACCAGAACGGACACGTCCCTGGTTTTTTTCAGGTCAGGCTGCGGGGCGAATCCCATGTGGTCCGTCATTTTGAGGTTCTCTCCAGACGGGAAGTCCGGAACCAAAACATCTGGGTGAAAACGCCACTGTGCGGCTTCAGATTTGCCGTGCCATTCTCAGGGAACCCGGCACAACTCTCCCCGGGGGAGGATCTACGGGTATATGCCGGCAACACCGAGCAGCAGACCACCTGGGAGCTGATTATTACCAGAACAAATATGCCTGCGTATGAGCACCAGGAGCAGACAAGGAACTTCCCCCCGGTGAAGGACCGTCCACGGAATGCCGGCGATAAAAGTGAGATATTTGCAAACAATGATGCAAGCACAGGAAAGCCTAACCGAAATTGTGGGTCGCAGGTTCAGCAAGGCGCAATTCGGGTTAAAATCTGAATTGCTGGATTAGGATCGTTCACTGTTATTCTCTAATTGGTGTGGCTTATCGTGTGGAAACCTCAGGAGCCATGAAAAAAAAATTTCATTTGCGACCTTTGCGCCAACCTTGAGCGAAGCGGGCGGTTCAATTATCCTATCCGTTTTCAGACCACGCAGACGTACCCCCGAAGAGCCCCAATGACGCCGACACCCGCTCACCATCACCCTTTTTCAATCCACCGCATTGCAATCCTCCTGCTCTGCATCGGCCTCTTTTCCCTGCTGGCGTTTGGCCCTCCCCCCGTTGCCGCTCAACCCGAGACGACCGTCCCGACCCGGCTCATCCTGGACAACGGAGTGATCGAACTGCACCTGGACACCGCGAATTTCGGCGGGGCCATCACCTTTCTCGGCCCCTCCGGCGAGAACCGCAATCTGATCAACAACCACGACCACGGCCGGCAGATCCAGCAGTCCTATTATGCCGGAACAGACCTGGACCGGTCCTCCGAGGGCCAGCACCCGGCCTGGTCCCCCTGGCCCTGGAACCCGACCCAGGCCGGAGACGCCTTTGGCAACCCCTCCGTTGTGCTTGAGGCAAGGGCCGAGGAGCACCAGGCCTACGTCAAGACCGTGCCCAACATGTGGGACATGCCCGGCGAGCTTTGCCAATGCACCATGGAAACCTGGGTGGAACTGGACGGCAATGTGGCCCAGATTCGCAATCGCCTCGCCATCAACGCGGATGCCGACGCGTGGCAACCGGCCCCGCGTCACCAGGAAATGCCCGCCATCTACACGGTTTCCTCACTGTCCAGGATACTCACCTATATCGGCGACGAGCCGTGGACCAACGCCCCCCTGACCCGGATCACCAGAAAGCCCATGCCCGGCAGGGAGGATTTCCCCTGGAACTACTGGCCGTCCCAGGAATACCCTGGCCAGGCCACGGAACACTGGGCCGCGGCCGTGGATGAAACCGGCTACGGCCTGGGCGTCTTCATGCCGGAAACCGAATTGTTCATCGGCGGCCAGCTCGGCCGGCCGACCGACGACGAATTCGCCTTCCCCACAACCTACATCGCCCCGCTCAGAACCTTGTTTCTCCGCCCCGGGGGCGAAGTGGAGTTTGCCTACGAATTGATTCTTGGTTATCTGCACACGATCCGGGCTCACGCAGTGCCCCCACCAACCCAATAACAGATAGCAGATAGCAGACAACAGACAACAGACAACAGATAACAGATAACCCATAACAACCCCACCCCAGCTTGCCATGGCACCCATGAAGAAACGCCCTCCCCAGAAAAAAAATCAATTTCTCTCGGACAGGAGTCAGCCGGAACGACCTCCTTTGGAATACCGCATGGCTCGTCAAAGACGGGCCGCACAGCCGCGGTCCGTTCAACCCCCCGAGCAATCCGCCCAGGTCTTTCCCGACCCGCCAAGCCATGACAACCCGACTGGAGACAGGCCGTCTTCAACAATCCTTGGTGCTGCTGATGCCCAGCCGACTGCTGGTTCCACTTCTGTTTCCCCTTCCTGCAGGGGTTTGTTCGAGCAGATTCATGAGGACATGGCATGCGGCTGGGCGTATTCCCCGGAGCGTGCTGACCACCGCCTGGAGATTGAGATCCTCAGCAACGGGACGGTTGTGGGCACAGGACGGGCCGAAGGGTTCCGGGATGACCTCCAGCGGGCCGGCATTGGCGACGGACGGTATCAGTTTCGCATACCCATTGCTCCCGAGCTGTTCGATGGAAAGAGCCACAAGCTGACGGCCCGGGATGCACGGAGCGGACAGGACGTGCCTGGGGGGCCCCATGTTTTCCGTGGCGTTCCGGTTCAGGGCAGCTTTGATGTCATTGCCGAGGATCAGGCCCACGGCTGGGCTTTTGACCCGGGCCGCCCCCATGAGCGGCTGGATGTGGAAATAATCTGCGTGGACCACCCCGACAGCCCTTTTGTCGTAGCCCGAGGCAGCGCTGACCTATACCGCGAGGATCTCCCGGAAGCCGGAGTCGGTGATGGTCGGCATGCTTTTTTTCTTCCTCTTTCCCGTGTCCTCTTCGACGGTCAACCTCACAATCTCCGGGCGCGGGATGCCAGGACCAGGCAGGCGTTGTTCGGATCACATGCATTTCAAGCAGTGCCCCGTACATATGATTTCGACCTGATCCCCCGCTCCCAAAGCCTGGAAATGCTGCATGCACTCTTCGACCTGCCGGAGTTTGCCGCCCATGCTCCTGATGCCCGGGTGCACCTGGAGGCATTTCAGCTCGCCTGCCTGCTTTCCGAGACCGACCGGTTCGACGAGGCCCGGGAGGTTTTTTCCGCCTTGAGCGAAACCCTCGGCGACAACGCCCTCTGCCAATGCAAGATTGGCGAGAACTGGCTGCTGCAAGGGCGGCCGGAGACGGCGCTGGAGGCCTTCCGGCGGGCCGCGGGACTGGACGGTTCCCTGGCCTGGGCGCAGAGGGGGCTGGGGGATGCCCAGCGCCTGCTTGGGCGCTACGTGGAGGCCGAGCAGGCCTACCGCCTGGCCCTGGCCGCCAATCCGGACGACCAGGGCCTGCAAGGCCGGCTCCGAGACCTGGAGGCCCTGGCCCTGCCGGCCAGGGCCGATGCGTTGTTGGAAAAAGGCGATCCGGACGCGGCGATCCGGCTGCTCAAGGACCGCCTGTTCGCGGTTCCGGATTGCCGAACTACGGCCGACAAGCTGGCCCGGATCCTGCTGGACCAGAACCCCGTGTCCATGGACCGCGCCCTGCCTGGGGCAGGGGCCCTTGAAGCCGCGGAGCGTTCCAGACGACTTTTGGAACTGTTCCTGGAAGATGGTGAACGCGTCACGTCCTCCGGGTCGTCCCAAGGAGGAACGGCATGAAGCATTTGATGGACCACCTGGAGAAAAACGGCCAGGCCCCCTGGGGCACCGCCCTGGTTGTCGGCGCGGGTCCGGGCGCGGATCTTCCGGTGTTGCGGCGGCTGGCTTTTCGTCGGCTGATCCTGGCCGAGGCCCATCCGCGACTGGCCGAGGATCTGCATCAGCGCATCACCCCCGAGGCCGAAGAGGAGATCCGGCACGTCGCCATCACCCCGACCCCCATGGGCCAGGCGACCCTGCACGTCCTGAACAACCCACAGCACTCCGGCATCCACGCCCCCCGGGCCCTTCTGGAACAGGCACCCAACCTGCGGGTTACGCACACCCTCACCGTTCCGGCCCAGTCCCTGGCCGAGATCATCCAGGAACTGCAACTGGACGCCGAAGAACCCAACCTGCTCGTGCTGGACGCCCCCGGGGCCGGAGTGGAACTGCTTCGATCCACGCCCGCCCATCTGTTGCATGCGTTCTCCTGGGTCCTCCTCCACGGCGCGGCCATGGACGGGCTTTACGAGAACGATATCGCGCTGTCCGCCGCCCCGCCAATCCTGCACGATCTTGGCTTTGACCTCGTCCAGGACGACCCCGAGGTCATCTTCCCCGCGTCCGCGGCCCTGCTGCAGCGCAACGCAGCTCGGATCGCCGTCCTGGAACGGGAAACGCACATCGCCAGCCTGCAAACTGAATTGGCCTCGGCCAAGGCGGATGCCGAGCGCGCGGCCCAGGATCTCCACATTCGTATTGAAACCCTTCAGGCTGACACGGCCCGCCTGAACACCGAACACCAGACGCGGATCGACGCCCTGACCCAGGACCGCGACCAGCAGGCCAAAACCGTGGCCGAGCAGAAAGCCAAGTTGGACGCCCTGACTCAGGAACGCGACACCCTGCGCACCCAGGCCGAGGAACACAAAACCCAGGCCGGGA
>REDL01000012.1 GCA_007693505.1 Desulfovibrionales bacterium
CGGCATGCTGGATGAGGCGGAACACTACTGGCAGGGGCTTGTGGAGGCGGTCGGGAGGCCGGAACATTATCGACGACTGGCTGGAGTGCTTGGTCTTCCGGGAAAAGAGGACCAGGCCTTTAAGTCCGTGGCTCGAGGTGAGACGTCCAGCTCCAGCGGCGGCCTTAAACGAGCAGAAATCGACACGCGCTTTGCGAGACGGCACGGCAGGTAGTCATGTTCGAGGAGAATTGCCCTGAACATCTAGACTCTTGCGGCGATCTGGATGTTTTGTTCTACCCGGAAAACAGCCTTCATCTGCCATTTCTGGAGCCGATTCATACTTACCTCAAGTCAACGTATCCCGACTTGAAGTTGGGTTTTTCCTCCCCTCCCTTTTCCCATCCCTCCCAGGGTCAAACCGGGGCCGGTCTGCCTGATGGGGAAATATCCAGACTTCGGCAAACCAGTCGCTTCTTCACAAACTCCAGTGCCGTGCAATCGGAGTTGGCGGTTGTTGCGGATGCTTGTCACTTTCAAATCCCGCACCTGCCACGGGTGATCAATGTCGGCCATGGTCTGATCAGCAAAGGATTGTATTATTGTCGCAGCCCCATTGTTCGCCGAGAAAATCTCTCCGAGCTGGTCTGCGTTCCCGGTTCAATTCATAAACACCTTCTTCAGGATGATGTCCGCGTGCCCATTGAGGTGACTGGGTTTATCAAATCGGACCTGCTGTTCGGTCCGAACGCCATGGGAAGGCCCCGATTTTGTCAGGAAATGGGCATTGATCAGGACAAAAAGATCATTTTGTTCGCGCCAACGTTCAATGACGAATTGTCCTCGATTCCCGTTATTCAGGAGAGTATTGAACGGTTCGCGACATCTGGCACAGTGGTGATGGTCAAGCTGCATCATATGACGCCTGTTGCCTGGCGCGAGATGTACAAGACCCTTGCGCGGTGCAACGAACATGTTTTATTCTTGGAAAAACATCACTATTCCGGGATGATGCACGCGGCGGACGTGATAATCAGCGACGTGTCCTCGATGTTCGTGGAGTTCATGCTCCTGAACAAACCTGTGGTTTTACTTCAGAATCCAAGGTTGCGCGAGTATCCGCATTTTGATGAAAGCAATATCGAGTACCAGATTCGAGACGCGGTTCATATCGCGGAAACCTTCCCGGATTTGGAGCGCAAGGTGCGAAGGGCACTGGAGTGTCCCGAGGAACTGAGCAGTGCGCGAGAACATTATATTGGCGAGCTTGATCATGGCCGGGATGGGAAGAGCGCCAGGCGAGCCGGAGAAGCCATTTACGCCCGCTTGCGACGACATGGAGATGGGTCAGCGTTTATCACATCCAAAAAGAGGCTGCCCGTTTTCGTCTTCGTCGAAGCTCTAACCGATCTGGAGACCCTTCAGGCAAGTTTGATGGATATTCGTTGCAACGCCTTGGATCACCAGCTGGAAATATTTCTTGTCACCCCCTCGACAATTCATTCGGCCAATAGCTTTGGGATTCGCGAATCCCACCCATTGGCAAAGGAACGGATGGTGTCGTTGCCGACGGCTCTTTCCCTGGCTGAAGGAGACTGGGCGGTTCTTCTCAAGCCGGGGTGGACCCTGCCGATGAACTGCTTCAAATGGTTAGCCAATCATTTTTTCTGGAACAAGAACGCAGGGCTTGTCAAGGCCACGGCGGACGTTGCAGTGGCCAGGCGAGCCTTTGAAAATTTTCTCCCTTCAACCGCACCTCCGTTTCTGAGCGCATCCTTGTCAAGCATCCTGCTCACAGTGGGTATTGGTGGAAACTCGAAAAACGACCAACTGCCATCGCCTTGCGCCATGGTTCGCCTCTCGGACTTGCGTGAATGGAGCGCATCAATGTCCTGTCCCTGGACCGGGGATGTCATCGCTGAACTGGAAAGGTCGTTGACGGACAGAGGGCTCCTGAGCCTCAGCGCCCTGGATGTTTTTGCCTACCCGCACGACAAACCGTTTATTATCTGGGACAAGAAGGCACGGTTGCGCGTGGTGGAGTACTTGCAGGGTGTAGGGCTCATGAATGAGGCTCTGGCACTCATGAAAGCTGGATGATTCATGACTGATCGTTTTCGATCAGCCAGGTTCGGTATACACTTTTCAAAATCTTGTCGTCGTTTTTTCTGGCCTGTAAGTAAATTTTCGTGGCTTTTGTTCGCAGACCAGCCATATCCTGCAGACGTCCCTCGATCGTTGCGATTTTTCCCGCTGTTTCCCTTATGAGCTGGGTTTGGCCGGCTTTTTTCGCAGTGAGAAACAACTGTCGCATGGCGTCCAGAGAAGGGGCGAAGTGCACCAGGAAGAAACGAGTAAGACAGGCATCCTCCCACTCCGCGTTATGTTCCAAATGGGTTGCGAGCATGGCGTATCCTTCCTCCCAAAGTGGTTCAATGCGCAGATTTTTTCTTATATCTTCAATGTGTTGGGAAGACGATATGTTTTCATTGATCTGGCGGCGGCGGGTATCCGGCAGGGCGACAAAGGGCATCAGCCAGGGGGTAAGGCGAAGCTCGTATCCGTCTTCTGCTATGATCTGATGGATGTCTGGGAAGAGCAGGGCGGCGCATCGAGCATGAAGGGCCTGGGCATTAGCGATGTCGTGGGTAAAACGTCCCTCGGTCTGACTGGCAAGGTGATAGACAACGCTTTCGGGAATGCATGTTAGATAGTTACCAGTCTGCGCAACGCGGACGCAAAGATCCACGTCTTCTCCTCCGTTTACAAAGGCTGGAGAGAAACCCTCGCATCGCTCGAAAAGATCGCGACGCATGAACATCGCTGCGCCGGTTATGGCTTGGAGGCACCTTTTTTTTGCGACCAGCGGATGGTCCGCGGGAAAGAATTCGTAGAGATGTTCCTGCTGGTTTCCAGGTAGAAAGACGATTCCCAGGTGTTGGACTCGTTCAGAACCGGGATAAAGCAGCAAGGGACCGGCAATGCCCAGGCGAGATTCTATGGAAAACGCTTCAAGTAAGGAGGTGAACCAGTTCGGAGTAAGGATGGTGTCGTTGTTTAAAAAGAAGAGAAATTCCCCTTCGGCCTGGTCCGCGCCGAAGTTGCAGGCCCTGCCGA
>REDL01000017.1 GCA_007693505.1 Desulfovibrionales bacterium
TCTTTCGTCCCCTGTTTTGTCCCACCTGTCGAGCGAAGCGGGCGGTTAATAAAGAAAGAATGTTTAACCGCCCACTCCCTTTGGTCGTTCGACGTTTGGGACATTTCCCCGGCGGACGGTTGCCGGGGAAAAGGCTCCGTGCCCTGCGGGCATTTAATCCAGCGATAGCTGGAGGGCTGTTTCTTGGCCGCAATGGTCCGCGGCCGAGAACATCTTTCGTCCCCTGTTTTGTCCCACCTGTCGAGCGAAGCGGGCGGTTAATAAAGATTCTTTTACCGCTCATAAGCGTGCTATCAACCCGTTACCTGTGATCTGCTGGCATTGATCTTGTATTGGCCGCTCCGACATACTGATTCACAACCCTGTCCGGCTTCATCGCACTCCACTCACCAATACCGCAAGGAAACAACCATGCTCAAGATTCTCTTCGTCGCCGGCGCCCGTCCGAATTTCATGAAGATCGCCCCGATTCTGCGGGAAATCCGGGAGAACCACTCCCAGACAATCCGCCCCGTACTGGTGCATACCGGGCAGCACTACGACGAAAACATGTCCGGATCGTTTTTTGCCGAGCTGGGCATCGACAAGCCGGACTACAACCTGGAGGTCGGTTCCGGGAGCCACGCGGAGCAGACCGCGGCGATCATGATCAAATTCGAGCAGGTCTGCAAAACCGAGCAGCCGGACATGGTCCTGGTGGTCGGGGACGTCAACTCCACGATTGCCACGGGCCTGGTGGCCAAGAAGATGCATATCTGCCTGGTCCATGTGGAGGCCGGCCTGCGCTCCGGGGATCATGACATGCCCGAGGAGATCAATCGGCTGGCCACGGACGCGATTACGGATATTTTCTTCACCACCGAAAAGCAGGGCACCGAGAACCTGCTGCGCGAGGGCAAGGATACCGGTGCCGTGCACTTTGTCGGCCACGTGATGATCGACAACCTGTTCTACCAATTAAAACGCCTGCAAGCCCGCCCCGCGGACTCTCTGGCGACGCACCCGTTCAAGCAGCGCCTTCCGGAGCGATACGCCTGCATGACCCTGCACCGGCCCTCCAATGTGGACCGGGAAGAGGACCTGCGCCCGATCATGACCACTCTGCGGGAGATCGCCCAGGACATGCCCATCGTCTTCCCCTGTCACCCCCGAACCAAGGTCCGACTGGAGGCCTTCGGCCTGACCCAGGGACTGGAAGATCCCAAAGCCACTACCGGGCCGATCACCTCCGGCATCCAGCTCTTTCCGCCCCTGGGCTATGATGATTTCCTGTATCTTTGGAAGGACGCAGCCGTGGTCATGACCGACAGCGGCGGCCTGCAGGAGGAAACCACGGCCCTGCGCATCCCCTGCCTGACCCTGCGTGAGAACACCGAGCGGCCCATCACCCTGAACGAAGGCAGCAATGTTCTTATCGGTCGGGATATGGCGTTGCTGCGTGAAACCGTGAAGCAGATCCTCAGCGGCCATAGCAAACCCTCCACCGTCCCCAGCCTCTGGGACGGCCAGGCCAGCCAGCGGATTGCCGAGGTGCTCAAAAGCGCTGTCCGCTAGTGCGGAGCGCTGAGCGTCAGCGTCAGTTCACCTCCAATGAAAGCATTACGCGTTTATGACACAATTCTGCTGCATTCGCCGAGAGAGGTCGCCCTTACAGAGGGCAGAGCAAAGCCTGAACCGGGCCAAGCGTGTGTAAAGTAATCCGACAGTTCTTGGCAAGAGTGTAAGAAAAAAAGAACATGATATTTTAGAATATTATGTAAAATCATACAGAATTCACCTCAACAACATGTCGAAAAATTTTACACTCAGCTCATCCTTTATATAAACAAAATGAATTATTTTAGCATATTGAAAAAAGGAACGAAAATTGCAGATATATTAACAAATTTCACTTTTTCCAGGGGGCTCATATGCTGCGTTATGGCGTGAATGTATTCATCGGTCTTGTCTTTTGGGTTGCCACGGTAATGCTGATACCGCAAATGGCCTCGGCCATGCCAATGACTCTCTTGGATGTTGATTTCA
Organism: Desulfovibrionales bacterium; assembly: GCA_007693505.1. Taxonomy (GTDB): domain Bacteria; phylum Desulfobacterota; class Desulfovibrionia; order Desulfovibrionales; family Desulfonatronaceae; genus Desulfonatronum. The sequence continues at coordinate 2,026 of REDL01000017.1, forward strand.
ACCAGGTCTCGTTCGACAACCCCAATTGGACATATGGAGACGACAACAATCATCGTATCGTCCGGAACATCCTGAACCAAACACCCAACCAGCTTCCGACAGGAACAACTTGGTACACAAGCCTAGATAATTCTCCAGCCCGCAACGTAAATGTCCGCACCGGATCCAACGTGATAAATACAGCCGACAGCCGCGAAGGGTTTGGAGGTTTTTTCGGTGACGACAATTTCCTGGTGCTTGGTGATAACGTTGATGCTATCGGAGGAGCTCCAAATGAGGGAACTTTTTATATCCAGTTTCCTTTTTCTGTGCCGCTTGGGTTCAGTCACATTACCATCAGCTACGCCTTTGCCTTTGACGGATTTCCAGGCGGCCAAAATGCCCAGCCCGATATTTTTTGGAGCTACATTCTCGGTGACGGCTCTGTAGTGCCTGGTGATGGTTCTGTTGTTCCCGGTGACGGCTCCGTCCGTCTTCAAAACCTGATAGGCCCAGCTGGTTTTGGTCAGGGCATCTATACCCAAACAGTGGCGGTGAATTCGCTTCCTCTCCAGGAAGAGATGTTCCTGCGTCTTCAACTGACAGAAACTCCCGGTGGCAATAGTGCTTTTGGTGTCAACAATATCACGATCACCGCCGTTGTTCCCGAGCCTTCCACGGTGCTTCTTCTCGGAGCCGGCATCCTTGGCTTGGGCCTACTGCTGCAAAGAAGACGGTTGAGCAATTAGCTCCTACGCCCCCTGAAATTCAACTCCGCCATCCTCTGCATGCAGAGGATGGCGGAGTTTTTTTTCTCATGAATGCCCGGACCACGCTGAGCATTCTTGCTGCGAGTAGATGCAGTATCTACGCTTGCCTCTCCCTGCCATATCCTCTACGTTTTATCTATGAGCGAGATCAACAACATCCACGACACGTTCTTTCGGGAAACCATGAGCCACAAGGAGAATGGGGACAGGCTTTTAATTGACATGAATGGGGACAGTAATTTAGGGACAGGTTTTTAATTAACA
>REDL01000048.1 GCA_007693505.1 Desulfovibrionales bacterium
AAGCACCACCACGCTGTTGTTCACGCCGTGGAGAACGGGAAGGAGTTTGTACTTTCCTTTGTTTTTGTCCAAAAGCCATCCGCTGACCAACCCAAACAGCATCAATGGCGCCATGGCCAGACCGATCCAGTAATGATGCTGGGTAAAGCCGAGGCCGCCCCAAAAGTGGGCGGTGACTGCCGCCCCACCCAGCAAACCAAGGAATAATGCCGACAGGGCGATGCGCCCAAGGGCAACATGGCGTTTCCAAAGAAAGGCGGCTTTCCCGCCTGAAAAAGTGGCCCAAAGCCGCGGCCAACCCAAGCAAAAAACGTAAACACTCAGGATCGTTGCCATAAATTGCCAAACAGGATGGATATAGAAAACCATGAAGTGTCCTCACTATTTGAAAAGTCTATGCCGTATTTCAGAAACGGAGCCCAGGAGAGGCTTTGATGAATCGAGAGACGCTTTGAGGAGCGGTAGAAATCTCAACTCGATCACACCTTGTCAAGGTGTCGATCGGATCTTACCAACCATATTGTCTACTCCTGTTCGGTTTTGCCTTCCACGAAGAAATCCGATAATGGAGCCCTTTTATCCATTGTCAGCAATTATCCCCAGAGGAAACCATGATCGGCATCTCCAAATTGTACTGCGGCACAATCGAGCCCTCCGACGCGTTGCGATACGGTCGGCACTCCGGAAAGCTGCCTTCGCATCTGCTCCAATTCTCTCAGGACAAGAAACCCGTCGTGGTCTGGAACATGACCCGGCGCTGCAACCTGAAGTGCGTTCACTGCTATGCCCAGGCCGTGGACCCCGACGGTACGGACGAAATTTCCACTGACCAGGGCAAGGCATTGATCGACGACCTGGCCGCTTTCGGCTCCCCGGTGATGCTCTTTTCCGGGGGCGAACCCCTGGTGCGCAAGGACCTGGTGGAACTGGCCCACTATGCCGTGTCCAAGGGCATGCGCGCCGTAATCTCCACCAATGGCACCCTGATCACCAAGCAGAAGGCCAGGGAACTCAAGGACGTCGGCCTGTCCTACGTGGGTATTTCCCTGGATGGCGGCGAAGATGTCCATGACCGATTTCGTGGTGTCCCCGGATCGTTCAAAAAGGCCCTGGAGGGCATTGCCAACTGTCAAGCCGAGGGCCTGAAGGTCGGGTTGCGGTTCACCATCAACAAGCGCAATGTCGGCGAAGTCCCTGTGCTCTTCGACCTGATCCGAGATCTGGAAGTCCCGCGAATCTGTTTTTATCATCTGGTCTACTCCGGGCGGGGCTCGGACCTGATGAACGAGGATCTGGATCACGGCCAGACCCGGGAAGTCGTCCACCAGATCATCGACCGGACCAAGGCCCTGCACGACGCCGGGATGCCCAAGGAAGTCCTCACCGTGGACAACCATGCCGATGGGCCATTGATCTACATGCGTCTGCTTCAGGAAGATCCCAAGCGGGCCGAGGAAGTCCGGGAACTGCTCTCCTTCAACGAGGGCAACAACTCCGGCCGGGGTATCGGTTGCATCTCCTGGGACGGCCAGGTCCACGCCGACCAGTTCTGGCGCAACCACACCTTCGGCAACGTCCTGGAACGTCCGTTTTCGGAAATCTGGACGGACCCGAACATCGAACTCCTGGCCAAACTCAAGGACAAAAAAGCCCACGTGACCGGACGGTGCACGACCTGTCGCTTCCTGAACGTCTGCGGCGGCAACTTCCGCGCCCGCTCCGAAGCCTTTCACGGCGACATCTGGGCCCCGGACCCGGCCTGCTACCTGACGGACGAGGAAATTGCCGGCCCGGCTATTGCGTAACATCTCGCTATGTCTCCACTTAAAGCCGAACATCTTCCCCACTACACCTATGCGGACTATGCGCAGTGGGAAGGCCGCTGGGAATTGATTCACGGCGTGGCGTTCGCCATGGCTCCGGCGCCAAGCCCGCGTCACCAGATGGTCAGCCAGAAGATCGCCGCGGAGTTGGAACGCTGTCTGTCCATCTGTTCGCAATGCCATGCTCTGCTCCCAGTGGACTGGAGAATTGCCGACGATATTGTCGTGCAACCAGACAACCTGGTTATCTGCCACGAACCAGAAGGCGCGTACCTCAACCAGGCCCCGCACCTGATTTTTGAAGTCCTCTCCCCCGCCACGGCTCTGAAGGACAGAAATATCAAGTACGAACTGTATGAAAGAGCGAGAGTCCTTTACTACTGCCTGGTCGATCCCCACAAAAACCAGGCAATGATATACAAGCTGGTCAATGGCAGATACGTCAAGGAAGCGGACATTTCAAAAGAAAGCTTTGATTTCGAATGGGAAGGCTGCCACCTGTCCTTTAACTTTTCGAAAATCTGGGTCGAAACAGTTTAAGAGAAACCACATGCCAGTGCTCAACTCTGAATCCCGGGAGAACGTGCGGAAAAATCTTGTAGATTCCCTGTCACCGGAACCGGAAGTATGCAGAATTGTCGTATTTGGATCTTTTTTGTCCGCAACGGAACCGGCTGACGTCGACGTGGCCGTGTTTCAGGACAGTACTGATGGGTATCTGCAGTTGGCCATGAAATACAGACGTCTGACACGAAATATCGCGAAAACTATTGCCCTGGACATCCTGCCGCTCAGGGAGTCCCATTATCCAAGTGCCGTTCCGTCAAACATCGCTGAAGGCCAAGTAATATATGAGAGGTAGTGCGCAGCAATGGGTTGTTTTTGCGGATGAAAACCTATCCGCAGCCAACTTGTTGCTTGACAATCTCCTTCTGAACGCATGTCTACATAACATTCAGCAAGCCGTCGAAAAATATCTCAAGGCAACATTGATTCATTTCGAGAAACCTTTCAAAAAAACGCACAGCATTCGGGAACTGATGATCATCCTCTCAAATAACGGCATCCATATAGAAATCAGTGATGACGACATAGATTTCCTGGATACGATTTATCTTCCTACAAAGTACCCGCTTGGGAGTGCGCTTCCTGATTTTTACCCCGATAAGGAAATCTGTGAAAACGCTCTTGCGGTTGCAAAACAGATCCAATCTCAGGTTCATCAACTTCTTGCATCACAAAACTCATGATCGAACTTCCCATTACCTTCCACAGAGGACGCCGCTTGCGACGGACGGCCACGTTGCGTGGCCTGATGCGGGAGACGACCCTTTCCCGCCACGACCTGATCCAACCCTACTTTGTCGTGGACACGGACGACCCGAATTTTGCCAGGCCCATCGGGGCCATGCCCGGCCAGAGCCAGCTTGGCCTGGGCAAACTGGTGGAACGGGTGGGCCGGGCCGTGGATATGGGGCTTGCGGCCTGCATCCTGTTCGGCATCCCCAAGACCAAGGACCCCACCGGCTCCCAGGGCTGGGCGGAAAACGGCATCGTGCAGCGGGCCGTGACGGCACTCAAGCGTACCTACCCGGACCTGTGCGTGATCACGGACGTCTGTCTGTGCGAGTACACCTCCCACGGCCATTGCGGCCTGGTTTGCGAAGAGGAGGTGCTTAACGACCCGACCCTGGAGCTGCTGGCCAAGGTTGCCTTGTCCCACGCCCGGGCCGGGGCCGACATGGTCGCGCCCTCGGACATGATGGACGGCCGGGTGCTGGCCATCCGCGAGGCCTTGGACCACGCGGGCTTCACCCACCTGCCGATCATGAGCTACGCCGTGAAGTACGCCTCAAGCTTCTACGGCCCGTTCCGGGAGGCCGCGGAAAGTCCGCCCCAGTTCGGGGACCGCAAGACCTACCAGATGGACCCGGCCAACCGCCGGGAAACCTTCCGGGAAGCCCTGGCCGACCTGGACGAGGGCGCGGACCTGCTGATGGTCAAGCCGGCCCTGCCCTACCTGGACATTCTTCGCGACCTGCGCGAAATCACGGACGTTCCCCTGGCCGCCTACCAGGTCAGCGGCGAGTACGCCATGATCAAGGCCGCCGCGGCAAACGGATGGATCGACGAACAAACCGTGGCCCTGGAAACCCTGACCGCCATCAAGCGGGCGGGGGCGGATCTGATTTTGACGTATTATTCCGAAAGTGTACTTGATTGGATACGATAGCGAATACCTATCAGGTTGGATATATCACGAATACACGATATATGCCATTCCAGGAGTATTGGTTATGATGATCGATGAGGTCACAACAAAAGCACTATCCTTGAAGCCTATTGAAAAAATTCATCTTGTTGAGACACTAATTGGATAGCCTGGATCATCCGGATATAAACATTGAGCAAAGATGGGCTGAAGAGTCGGAAAAAAGGTTCAGGGCCTACAAAAAAGGTTTGATTGAAGGTGTCTCTCTGGATCAAATCCGCAATACTATTCGGAAAGAGTTCTTAAGCCCACCCCCATCGTATACTCCATCTCTCACACTCTGAACACTATGCAGCATCCTCACTCCATCGATAAAAATCTCTCCACCTCTCACGGTGTCCAATCTTCCGGAGACTCCGGGAGCAGCCCCATCGGCCACCCAACGGCCCCCCCAAAAAGCCTCTCAGGCATGCCCAAACCCCTGTCTGACGGCTCGCCGCCTTGCCGGTTGATCGCCTGGGAGGTGACCCGGTCCTGCAATCTGGCCTGCAAACACTGCCGGGCCGAGGCACACATGGAGCCGTATCCGGGTGAGTTGTCCACCGAGGAAGCCAAGGCTCTGATCGACACGTTTCCGGAGGTCGGAGATCCGATCATCATTTTCACTGGTGGCGAACCCTTGCTCCGACCGGACATCTTCGAGTTGGTCACCTATGCCGATGCCAAGGGTCTGCGCTGCGTCATGGCCCCCAACGGCACCCTGGTCACTGCGGATGTGGCCAAGAAGATGAAAGCGGCCGGGATCCAGCGGGCCAGCATTTCCCTGGACGGACCGGATGCCGCCAGCCACGATGTCTTTCGCGGGGTGCCGGGAGCATTTGACGGCGCCTTGCGGGCCATTGAGCATTTCAAGGCCGTGGGCCTGCCCTTCCAGATCAATACCACCGTGACCAGGAACAACCTGGGCCAGTTCAAGGAAATCTTCCATCTGGCCGAAAAACTTGGTGCCGTGGCCTGGCATATTTTCCTGCTGGTGCCCACGGGGCGAGGCGCGAACCTGGGCCGGGAAGTGATTACCGGCGAGGAATACGAAGAAGTGCTCAACTGGTTTTACGATTTCCGCAAGACCACCTCTATGCAGCTCAAGGCCACCTGCGCGCCCCACTACCTGCGCATTATGCGCCAGCGGGCCAAGGAGGACGGAATCCCGGTGACCATGGACAACTTTGGCCTGGACGCGGTCAGCCGGGGCTGTCTGGGCGGTACGGGGTTCTGCTTTATCTCCCACACCGGCCAGGTCCAGCCTTGCGGCTACCTGGATCTGGACTGTGGCCAGATCAAAACCACGCCGTTTCCGGAAATCTGGAGAAAATCGAAACAGTTCCTGGAGTTTCGCGACCAGAAGGCCTACCAGGGCAAATGCGGGGTCTGCGAATACCACAAAGTCTGCGCCGGGTGCCGGGCCCGGGCCCAGACCATGAGCGGCCACTATCTGGCCGAGGAGCCGTTGTGCACGTACCAGCCCAAAAAGGCTGAAGCCCGGCCATAACCTGCAACGCCATTTCCTGAAACGAGATGCCCATGGACGCCATTGACAAAAAAATCCTGGACCTGATCCAGACCGACTTCCCCCTGGACCCGCGGCCCTATGCCCGGATCGGCGAACAGTTCGGACTGACCGAGGCCGAAGCCCTGGCCCGGGTCCGGGCCCTCAAGGGCAAGGGCATCATCCGCCGGATTGGGGCCAACTTCCAATCCCGCAAGCTGGGCTGGACCAGCACCCTCTGCGCGGCCCAGGTCCCGGAGGACAAACTGGACCTGTTCACTGCCGAGGTGAACCGCCACCCCGGCGTGACCCACAATTACCTGCGCCAACACATGTACAACGTCTGGTTCACCATGATCGCGCCCGGCGTGGACAAGGTCCGCGAAACCCTGGCCGAGATCACGGCCAAGACCGGCATCGAAATCCTGAACCTGCCCGCGGAAAAGACCTACAAGATCAAGGTGGACTTTCCCATGGCTGAGAACGAGCAGGATTGACTCCAGCACGTCACGGCAAGCCAAACCGACTTTTCCAGCCCACCAGACTTTCACGCCTCGGTCCTGGTTGCCCAAAAGACATACAGATGCGCACACTCTGCGACGCATCCCAGGGTGCAGCCCACCTTTTGTCGGATGATCTCCCTTCTACAAGTTTCGTTCCTGTTCCGACCCGGTATCGGCCCACGATACCGGGTCAATTCCGCCTTGCCTTGCCATTCGGAACGTCAACTTTTCAAGCAAAGAACCTGATGAAACAACCATTTCTGATATCAGCAAGAAGATGGCCCAATGGACTTTGGTGAACATCTGTTCCTGGTCGGCGGGGCAATGCTTTTTCTGTTCTTTCTCGCCAACTTCATTTTTCAGCGGTTCAAGCTCCCATCCCTTCTGGCGTACGTTTTTTTGGGCATGGCCCTTGCCGGACTGCTCACCGGTTCGGAACTGGACATCATTGACCAGATCTCCAGGATCGGCATCGTCCTGCTGTTTTTTCTGCTTGGGCTCCACTTTCCCCTGAATCGCCTGGTGAACATCTCCCGTCGGGTCTGGAAAGTCGGGGTCATGGATATCGGCTTTAACTTCGGCGGCAGTTTCCTCATCGCCTATTTGTTTGGGTTCGACCTGATGGCCGCGTTGATCATCGGCGGCGTGGCCTATGCCACCAGCTCGTCCATCACCGTAAAGATGCTGGAGGAATCGGGCCGGCTGAAAACCCCCGAAGGCGAATTCAAGCTTGCACTGCTCATCTTTGAGGATCTCGCCGCACCGGTCATGGTTTCCTTTCTTGTGGGGCTGAGCACGCAGGGGGCCATTTCGGCTGGTGCCGTGGGCGTGATTTTCCTCAAGGTGCTCCTGGTCACGGTCTTCTCCATTCTCCTGGCCTATCAGGGCTTCCGCCGCCTGGACGTATTCGTCACCCGCTACATTAACAGGGATTTCATGCCGCTACTGGCCATGGCCGTAGCCCTGATTTTTGCCGGCATTGCCGAGGCCATGGACCTTTCCAAGCTTCTGGGGGCGTTTTTGGCCGGAGTGATGCTCTCGGAAACCGGGATGTCCAAGGACTTGAGCAAGCTGATCGTACCCCTCAAGGACATCAGCCTGCCTTTTTTCTTTTTCTGGTTCGGCACATCCATCACCTTCGGCACGGGGGTCATTTCGCCAATAGCCTTGGTGGTCTTGATATTCTGGGCCATTGTCGCCAAACTCATTGTCGGTTTCTGGGGGGGAAGGCTCTACGGCCTCTCCTTCAAGGGCGCTGTGCGGGCTGCTTTTTCCCTCACACCCAGAGGCGAGTTCTCGGTGGTCATTGCGGCCCTGGCCGACGCCGTGTTGCGCGTGTTTCTTGGTATTTACATCGTGGTTACCGCCATCATCGGCGTCTACCTGTTCCGCAAGGCGCCTTTCTTCGCCGACCATCTGGCCCGGTATAAAAAAAAGTAAATCCATGCGTCGCGTGCTTTTCAAAAGAGGCGGTACCCCATGCACATTGTGATCATCGGCGGAGGCGACGTCGGCTATGAACTGGCCAAGAACCTCAAACACAAGAACCAGAGCATCGTTGTCGTGGACAAGAATCCCGCCACAGTCCAGACCCTGGGAGATAGACTTGATCTGCCGGTCATCAACGGGAACGGAGCCAACCTGGATGTTTTGCAAAAGGCCCGCATCAAGTCGGCCCAGATGCTGATCGGGGTCACCGAGTCGGACGAGGTCAACATCATTGCCTGCATGATCGCCAAGACCCTCGGCGTACAGTACACAGTGGCCAGGGTGCGTCGGCCGGAAAGCGCGGGCAGCATCGATGTGGACACCAGGGGGCTGACCCAGATCCAACTGGGCATTGACCTGATCATCAGCCCGGAAAAGACCATGGCCAGGGAAATCGCCAAAAGGATCTATTTTCCTGATGCCCTGGAGGTGGAGTATTATGCCGAGGGCAAAGCCATGCACATGGCCGTCCACGTGGCTGAAAACGCAAAAATCGCTAACAAACCGTTGCATGAGCTCACCCTGCCCAAGGGATGCATTATCGTGGGCATCAAGCGGGCGGACGGCGACTTCCTCCTGCCCGGGGGCTCGGACAGCTTCAGCCCGGGGGACAAGGTCTATCTCATCGGCAAGACCGAGATCATGACTGAGGCCAGCTGGTACCTGCACCGCACCAAGACGCGAATCAATCGGGTGGTCATCCTGGGAGGCGGAGACATCGGGTCTTCCCTGGCGACGTTACTGGAGTCCGAAGCCAAACAATCATGGCTGGTCAAAATTATTGAGAAAGATGAGCAGCGCGTTGATGAACTGAACCGCGTACTGAGCAGAACCATCGTTCTGCAGGGTGATGGGACGGACCTCTCCTATTTCAACGAAGAGGAAATCTCCGAGGCCGACGTGCTGGTGGCCGTGACCGGTGATGATCGTACTAACATGGTCGCCTCGGTCATGGCCCGGAAACTCGGTGTGCAGAAGGTAATCACCGAGGTGACCAGAATCGGATATGCGCCGGTGTATGATGCCCTGGAAATAGCCGAGACCATCAATCCCCACCTGATCACGGCCTCCAAGATTCTCAAATACACCCGGTGGGAGGATGTCCTTTCCCTTTCCCTGCTCCAGGATGAAGTCGCCGAGACGATGGAGCTGGTCTTGCCTGACACGGCCGAGGTTGTCGGCAAAAAGATTTCCGAGGCCGGCTTCCCGCGGGGCCTGCTGGTGGGCACAATCGTCAGGGGGCAGAAGGTGATTATCCCGGACGGCGACACGCGGCTTATGGCCGACGACCACCTGATCATCTTTTCCATGCCCAAGGCCTGTTCCAAACTGGACCGCTACTTCGCCTGCAAGCTCCCGAACCACTAGAAACATCCGTATGTACGCTTTTGTCGCGTTGAAGTAGAAGGTCTTGGTCTGTTTGGGATATGGTCACCTTCTGAACGGTCTTCTCCATGCCGCCGGCATCCACCGGGACCATGTCCGCGTCCGCGATCTGTCCGGAAGTTGGTCCGGTGATCAGCTCTGGGAAGAGTCCTCATGAGAATCTGGGAGAGATGGCTCTTCCCGTTTTTTTTGCCATTCATCCAGACTATCCAAAATGGCGACAATGCCCTGCAACACGTCCGTGGAACCGCTTTCCGCGTCGGGCTCAGCGGTTTTCCCCGTTTCATCGCTTTGCGCATGCCCGGGAATCAGCGTATCAACCTCACCAGCCGAGATCACGGTATTATTAAACCTGATCATGCATCCCTCGTTACGTGAACAATGTTGTGGATTCACCACGCGGTAGAATCCGCGATTCCTTTCATCCGGAGGTCTTCATCATGTCCCCATTTCGCTTGTTCATCGGCAAACTGACCCTGTTTGCCCTGTTTGCCCTGTCGCTTCCCCCCCTATCCGTTGCCGCCGCGCACCCGGAAAACACGGCCGCGGCCCATGGACTCGTACTGCCGGGGGACGTTGCCGCCAAACTGCCGTTTCTCGGGGAGTTCACCGTCGGCAATAACCGCAAAGTCCTGAACACGCACTTCGTGAATTTCACCTTTGCAACTCCCTGGCCCCAGGTACTGGAATTCTTCTCCACAGGCTTCGTCGCCCACGGCTGGGAGATCATCCGTGAGGAACTCCCTGAACAGGAGCGTGGTAACCGCAGTGCTGTCTGGGTCGTCACCGGACATGGCGTTGATGCTTCCCTGAGCCTGGAGACCTTTGGCGGACCGGAGGGCCAGAACAGCGTCGGCGTACTCCAGGTCAGACCCTCTCGTTAGGAATCGGCATGGCCCGTCCAGGCCGCGTCACCCAATTATTTGGGCCTTGAGTTCCCACTTGCGCGCCTCGCCGATTGCGTTCCAATGCGTGTCGGTCAGCGCCCCCTCGAAGGAGTACAGGTAGTAGCACACCGGCAGCGTCTCCTCCGGGTGGCGCTCCTTGATCTTCCGGTGCGCCTCGGCCGCGCGCCGCAGATCGTCCTCGGTGAAAATACCAGCCTCATTCAGCCGCCCGGCGATCTTCTTGCCGATGCCCTTCAGGTCCGTGAGCTGTCTTCCACCGGTTCGACTCATATTGACTCCAACCGCCAGATTTCCCCCCCGTCGGTGGCGACATAGAGCGCTCCGTCCGGCCCCAGGACCAGGGAGCGCATGCGCTGGGACGGCAGGCCGGGGATGATGCTTGCGTCCGTGGTCATGTCCGCGGCGTCAAGTGTCAACAGCTCAATGCGTGCTCCACGCAGAAACCCCACGGCCAGCCGTCCTTCCCAGTCCTGCCAGTGCAGACCCTCCAGAAAGACACAGGGCCCCATTCCTTCGGAATCACCGCGATTGTTCCAGGATGGCTTCAGGGCGTCGGGAAATCGGATCAGATCAGTCATGGGTGTGGGCCGGCCCTCTGGATTGTTGGAGGTGTACCCGCAGTAGCCGTGCCAGCACGAGACTCCCGGCATGGGCGCTGGATCCCAGCCGCCGTTGCCGCCGGAAGAAAGGGGGGTCACCTCGTCGTCATGGCCGGGACCGTGTTCGCACGCGAACACCTGGCCCGTTCCGGGACGAAAGGCGAGGCCCTGCACGTTGCGATGCCCATAGGTAAAGATGCGCGGATCTCCCCCGGCCGGAACGGCATTGCCCGATGCGGCCAGGCCATCGCGATTCACCCGCAGCACCTTGCCCCCCAGCCGGGAAAGATCCTGAGGCAGCGGGCCGTCATGGTTGTCGCCGGTGGCGACGTACAGAAAGCCGTCATAGGGGCTGAACCGGATGCGGCCTCCGCTGTGCGCCCCTGCCCGGCCCCAACGGCTGAAGGACTGTTTGAAGGGAATATCATCAATTATGTCAATACGATCCGCAACAACGACGTACGTCTCGTCCACAGTGAGACGCACAACGCGGTTGGTCCTCACCCTATTGGCCTGCGAGGCCATGTACACGAAAACCCGGCGATTCTCCGCAAATGCCGGATCCAGGGCCACGCCCAACATGCCGCTCTGGCCCTGGCAAAAAAAATCGTCCGCCTCCAGAGCCGCGCCGCGGATTCCAAACAAATGCCGAACCGTGCCATCCGAGGCCCGTACGAAGAGCCCCCGGCATTTTTCCGTGAAGAGCATGGCCCCGTCCGGAGCAAAGGCCAAATCCCATGGATTGCTTAAACCGGACATGATGACCGTGCGATGGATGCGAGGCTCTCCGGCAGCTGCACCGGACGGCTCACGTCCGCAATGAGCGTAAAAGGCCACGAGCAGGAACGTAAACAGCATGGGAAGCACGCTCGTCTTTCGTTTCATGGATTCACCTCCGAATGCATGGACAGAAATTTGAGCTGAAGTGGCCCCTGATAACTGGAGAGACACTGTCGGGGCGAATGGGTTGTCTGGATCTGGGTAAAGTTAGCCTTGTGTTTTGTCTTTCGTGTTCTCTTTTTGGAACATGGCTGGGTTGATGCTCAGGGAATCCGGGCCGCCGCATTCCGGAAGCAGGTCACATCCGCGAATGCACACGTTTTCGAGCATACCGGGCTGGTTTCCGGTGGCGCTGCTACTTCATACAGGTGTTTCAACGGTTATTCGCCTTGAATGAGGCCGTTTCATCGTTCCTTGGGTCATGCAGGGTTCCGGGGGACGCTTTCAAACAAGAGCCAGGACGGCCGAGGCGGCGTGGTCCTGCCCTACGGACGGAGCGTGATCAACCGCATACCCCGATGGAGCCTTCGGCACATTCGCGCCCATCGGTCCAGGTGGCCCTGCTGAGCTTGGCCCCTGTCAGGTTGGCCCGGGTCAGAGTTGCTTCGGTCAGGTCCGCTCCGCTCAGGTCGGACCAGCTCAGATTGGCACTGCTCAGGTCGGCCTGGCTCAGATCGGCTCCCACCAGTCTGGCGCCGTTGAGATTGGCCCAACGCAGGTCGGCGTTGCGCAGGTTTGCTTCGCTGAGATTGGCTCTGTTCAGTCTTGTTCCGCTCAGGTTCGCCCCGCTCAAGTCGCATTTCAGGCACTGTCTGCTCCCCCGCAATTGATCCAGGTCGGCTTGATCAAACGCCTGAAGAGTTCCGTCAGGACTCAGAAACAGAAAAACAATGATGATCGCCGAGACAATGCGCATGGTCATTCGTGAATTCCTCCTCATGTATACAGGAGGCTCCCTGCTCGATAGGCTCAAACACTGAAGAGGCTCCAGACAGTGATCCAGAATGCTGAATGTATATGACCCTCTTTGACCTGTCCATGAGCAATTCCATTTGCAGCAAGGCGCGCAGTTTGTCCCGGTCGCGGGTCTGGGTCTTCATGTGGTCATAGGCCGCCAGCAAAAAGCCTCCCGTGCCGCAGGCAGGGTCGCACACGGTCTCCCCGATTTTGGGATCAACGCATTTGAGGATGCCACTGCAAAAAGTCCGTGGGCTGCCCCCACAACCTTACGAGATTCCGACAACATGTTGATTTTACTGACCACTAACCACTGATCACTGACCACTGTTTTGTGCAAAATGACTTTTTGCACAAAGCTCTTTGATTGAACGATCGTAACCACTCAGTACATCCTGAGTTGAGCCAATTTCCGACGCTGGATTCCCGCCTTCGCGGGAATGACGTGCTTTTCCATGCCGCCACCCAATCAGTCATGCCCGCGAAGACGGGTATCCAGGGTGCATTTACTCGGATGTGCTGAGTAGTTACGAACGATCAAGCTTTTTCACCTAAATTGCGTTGCAGGGTTATTTCCTCGGCAAGGGTCGCTCGAAGCGAAGGGAGAATTTCCAAGAATGTTTCAGTGGTGACTTGGCAATCGTGAAAAAAATCAAATTTCGCACTCAATCCATTGATATGATACAATAATAAGAAGCTACAACCGTCCATGCTCGACGTCGAGAATGAACTGCACAAGGCCGCCAAAGTAGACCTCCTGATCATCGTACAGCGCCATATGACTTCCATCCGGGCAGTGCAAATAACGTGACTTCGGGATCTGACGAGCCATCCACGCCATGTGCTCAGGATCCATGGTGTCATGCCTGGATCCGACCACAAGTGTCGGAACCGTAACGTCCTGGAGGTCTGAACTCCGGTCCCAGCTTGCCAACTTGCCGCTTGCACCCAGTTCGCTCGGCCCTTGCATGGGAATATAGACCTTTGGATTAAGATGCTTGAACGCGCGGTTCACTGGATCCGGCCACTGGTCATGCGGCATGCGCAGAACGTGATGGACGTAATGATGCTGCATGAGCAGTTTCATATATCGGGGATTCTCGAAGTCTTCCTCCGCCTCCATGCTCTTGAGATCGGCCAGGACAGCCTGATCCATGGAAGGCATCAACACCTTTGCGGCGTACTCGTTATAGGCCGGCATACTTGACATCATATTGGAGATAACCAGTCCTTTCAGGTGCTCCTGGTATTTCAGCGCATACTCAAGAGCCAGTATCCCACCCCATGATTGCCCATAAAGATAAAAGTTCCGCCTGTTGAGTCCAAGAGCCTGACGAACCTGTTCAACCTCGTCCACAAAACGCTGGATATCCCAGAGCTCGGGTATGTCCGGTTGATCACTGTAGTATGATCCCAGTTGGTCGTAGTAGTAGTACTCGATGCCGGAGGCAGGGAGATAGCTGTCAAAAGCTTCCAGGTACTCATGCGTCCCGCCAGGCCCGCCATGCAGCAGAAGGACCTTGACGTCCGGATTGTTCCCCACCCTCTTGGTCCAGACCCGAAATTTCCCACTGGGCGTGTCCACGGGCACAACCTTCACGCCTCCGCTCAGCACATCGTCTCGACCTGTATAGTCCAAGTATGTCGAAGGCCCTCCGACGCTGTTCACTGTCGACTTGTCTGTACTCATGGTGTCATTCCTTAGTCGTCGCACAATCGAAAAATCCGTAATAGTTTAGCGCTTTGCAACGGCCCTCACGTTAGGCAGCCTTCGCCAAGTCGTTTTGATTCTTTTTTTGTAGGTTCCGTTTCTCGATGACTTTGACGGCAAGCTCTTTGACATATTCAACCGGGTTGAGTTTTTGAAGCAGGGCTGTACGGAACAGGGACATCAGGATTGCTTGGGCTTCTGCTCCGGCTTCTGACCTGTTCTGAAAGGATACTTTTCTGCTGTTGACGGCTGGTCGAATTTGTTGCTCGCCATGATTGTTGTAGGGGCTCACGTCGTCATGATCAAGAAAGGTCAGCAGTTCGTCCTCGTGACGTTTGAGCCTCTTGACGAGCCTTTTGACATCCTTGTCCTTGCCGCCGACTTCGATGAGCATTTCCAGGCGCTGATGCAGTCGCTTCTTGCGGCTTTCATAGCTGTCGGGTTCAAGGCTTTGCTTTTGATCCCTCAAGCGCAGGGCGTCCCAGAGCAGCCTTTTCAGTTTTTTGCGAAAGGCCTTCCACTCCTTGGACGTATTCGTCTTGTCCACCTTCACCAGTTCGGTGAAGAGGTGAAAATAGCAGCGCTGCTTGGCCAGGGCCTGAATCCGATTATAGGCACCGTAAAAATCACAGATCAAAACGCCGTTAAAGAGTGTCCCGAGGACTTGCTCCACCACCGGTGAGCCTCGACATTCGGTGATGGTAGTAGCAGTACTCCTTGGTGCAGAAGGCCCATAACCAGTAATGGTCGCCTGCAAGCCGCCACCCGGTCTCATCGGCGTGCAGGGCCGCGCTGTGGCGAATACGTTCCTGGA
>REDL01000002.1 GCA_007693505.1 Desulfovibrionales bacterium
TGTCGGCTTTGGTCAGGGTGTTGCTCATTGATCATCCTCTAGGTTTGGATTCGTGTCGGTGCTGGCCATCAACGGCTTCAACAATGAGAAATCTCATGCCCAGCCTCGCATATCTTTATTGTCCGGATGCTTTATTCCATCCAGCACCTCCCGCATCATGGCCGCCAGTTCCTTTAGTTGGTATGGCTTGTTGAGAAAGGCTTTGGCCCCGGAGGATAAAGCATCCCTGCCCTGGGCATTGGCCGTGTAACCGCTGGCAATGACCACCTTGACCGCCGGGTCGAGTTGCAGCAGTTCCTGCAGGCACCGATACCCGCCCATGCCCGGCATGTTCAGGTCCAGCAAGACCAGGTCGATGGCCTTGCCGTGCTCTTTATAGATATCTAAAGCTTGTTCGCCTTTGACGGCCATCTTCACGCTGTACCCAAGTACCTCCAGGGCCTCCCGTGTCAACTCCCGGATTTCAGGTTCGTCGTCCACCACAAGAATGGTCTCGTTGCCCCCTTGGTTAGGAGCTTGCCGCAGTGGCTCAGCAGTCGCCGTGTCTCCGTGATTCAAGACAGGCAGATAGACTCTGAACGTGGTTCCTTGGTTCGGTTCGCTATAGCACTGGATATACCCGCCATGGGCCTTGACGATGCCGTAGACAGAGGCCAGACCCAGGCCGGTGCCCTTGCCCACTTCCTTGGTGGTGAAGAAGGGATCGAAGATATGTTCCATGATCTCCTTGTCCATGCCGCAGCCTGTGTCCGTGACGGTCAGGAGCACATGGAGTCCGGCTGACGAGCCAGGATGGGACATGATAAAAGCCTCATCCAGGACCACGTTTTTCGTTTCCACCATCAGTGTTCCGCCGTCAGGCATTGCGTCTACTGCATTGCGCGCGAGGTTGAGCAAAACCTGTTCGATCTGTACAGGATCGGCAAAAAGTGGAGAAACCGATGGATCAAGACGCAGCTCAAGGGCGACCATCCTGGGGATGGTCCGCTCCAGCACCCGGACCACGTCTTCCACTTCCTGGTTCAAGTCAACATTCATTCTGCGCGATCCGGTCTTGCGGCCAAAAAGCAGAAGCTGTTGAATCAGTTGTGCCGCTCTGTCCATGGATCTGGTCGCGGTTTGCAGCCTGGTCCTCCCTTGGGAATCAAGGGATTCATTCTTGGCGAGCAACTCAATATTGCCCCGCATGGTGTGAAGCAGATTGTTGAAATCATGGGCCACTCCCCCGGTCAGGATGCCCAGGGATTCCATCTTCTGGGCCTGGGTGAGTTGAGCCTGGAGTTTCTCTCTCTCCTCCTCCGCCCGCTTGCGCTCGGTGATGTCTCTCCAGGTGGTGTGGAGCATAGTCTGCCCTTTGATGAGGATGGGCATCAGTGACACATCGACAATGAATTCAACGCCCTCCGAATTGACGCAGGTCCAGTCAAAACGGTGCAGGCCCCTGGCGTAGGCCTGATCGATCATTTCTTGCGCCGCCTCATCGGAACGGCGGCCGTTCGGCTGGAATTCTGGGGAAATTATGACCGGCGGCCGGTTCATGAACTCCCCGCGGGACATCTTGAGCAGGTTGAGCGCCGCTTGATTGCATTCGACGAACACGCCACTTTGGTCAATCAGAAGGATGGCGTCCGCTGATTTCTCAAATAAATTTCGGAACGTATCCTGGCTCTGCCGCAATGCCTCCTCGGCCTGCCGCCGCTCGGACAGTTCCAGCATGAGGGCCTCATGGAGCCGGGCGTTGGCCATTGCAATGGAAACCTGTGCAGCCAGAGTTTCCAGATAACTCCCTTGCTGTTCGAAATCCCGCTCCGTTTTCGAAGCCAGGCCAATGACTCCGATGACCTCCTCTGCCCCACTGCAGAGCGGAAGTGCGGCAAACGAGCGGATGCCGGCCTTCCTGCACTCTCCCCACGTGCACCGGGGGTCTGCGGAGATGTCGCGAGAGTAAATCGCCCTCCGCTCGTGTACGGCCAGTCCACACATGTATTCACCGACCCGGTGTTCCGGGATTTCGCCAAGCCGCTCTCGTCCAGCTTCCGGCAATAAGTCAAATAATACCAGGCGATCCCCCTCGCGCAGAAACAAAAAGGTCAGGTCGGGCTGGATGGTCTCCAAGATGTCCGCGAGCGCCGTGGACGCAGTCTGTTTAAGGGACAGGGAGGTGTTGATCGACCTGCTGAAGGTGTTGAGCGCGGCCAGTTCATCGACTCTCTGCCGGAGGCTATCCGCTGCGCGCCGTCGCTCGGTGATGTTTTCGAAGGCAATGCCGACCATGTTGCCGGGAAGGGGAAATGCGTTAACCGAGAATGATGCCAAAAAAGCCCGACTATCTCCATAGGTTATATTCTCGAAGGTGATAGCGGTCTGGGTACGAACTACTTCGGCGAAGCGTTGGGGAATGCCCTGTGACCGGAGGCCGGGAAAATTCTCATCGAGCGTTTTGCCGACCACGTCTTCAGGCCCGAGGCCGGTCAAGGCCCTGACTACGGGGTTGGCGTAAACCATACGCAGAGTTCGGTCGTCTGAGAGCTCTTCCAAATGATACAGGTAAAGACCGACAGGAATATTGTCTGTAATCAATTTCGACTTTTGAAGTTCCGCTTCCGCCCGCTTGCGATCGGTGATGTCGCGGACATTGGCAAGCACAATATCCTTGTCATGAAAGCTGATTTTCTGGATTGAAACTTCAACGTTAAATACGCTTCCGTCCTTTGGTCTGAGGGCTTCCCACTCGAACAGCAATTGTTCACCATTTAAGGCTTTTTGCCATTTTTTCTGTAAGTCAGCCTTTGACATCTTGGAACTGGAAACATTTTCAATTGTTATTCCAAGCGCTTCTTCTTTGGTCAGCCCATACATCCGGCACATCTTGTCGTTGACATCAAGAATTTTTCCCTCCAAATCATGAATAAGGAAAGCATCCTGCGTATTGTCGAATATCTTTTTCAGACGATCTTCCGCAATACTCCGTTCACATTCAGCTTTTTCCAAT
>REDL01000001.1 GCA_007693505.1 Desulfovibrionales bacterium
TCCAGAGTCATTTCACCCAGGAAGCAGGAGGCGACGGGCTGGCGTTCTTGGTCTCTTGCCGGGGCTGAGATTGACGTCGTGCCGATGAACACAGTCTTGCGGGCGCGGGTCAGGGCCACGTAGAAAAGTCGCCGTTCGCTCTCAATGCGTGCCGAGGCCTCTGGTTCATTGACCAGTCCAGCTTTGTCGTAGGTCAGATTGTCCGAGCCGAGCATGCAGGGCATGAAGCCCTCAATGCAGTTGGGAATGATAACGTAATCATATTCCAGCCCCTTGGTCCGGAAGACAGAGGTCATCACGATCTGATGTTCCTCCGGCGCTCCCTGGGTCGTATCCAGTTTGTCGACTAAACTGATCAGCGAGCGGATGCTCATTTTCGACTTCTCGGCAAACCGGCAAAATGTCAGAACGGCCTGCTTGCGTTCTTCGGAGTGCTCTCCCTGTCCATAGTAATCGTCAAAATGTTTCAGGTAATCCAGCATCTGCACAAGCCAGTTCAGAAAGTCATCCGCTGGTGCGTCGCCTTTCTCAATTTTTTCCCTGATCCGCTCCAAAACTTGAAGCAGGTCCGTCGCCGCCTCACGTTGAAGCTTGCTCATGGGGCTCATGGGACTGTCCGCCAGGAACTCCAGGGCATCCCTGGTTGACTCCTTGCGTTGATGGGCCGAGGCAATGGCCCTGGTCAAGGCGTTTCTGGCAAGCTTCCTGTTCGGCGTGTTGGCCACGGAAAGCAGCAGGTTCTGGGTCTGCCTGGATACGGGTTCCGTCAGCCGCATGGCCATTTTGACATAGTCCAGAAGAACCTGGATTTCGCGGCGCTCGAAGAACGGCTTGCGTCCGACCACCCGATACGGAATCTTCAGGCTCAGAAAGACGGCCTCCAGTTCGTTGAGCTGGGCGTATGTTCGCCCCAGGACTATGATATTCGACGGGTCGTTGGTTTCCCTGACCAGGGCTTTGACCTGCTCGGCCAGGGACAGGTGCGGGTCGGTCTGCTGCCAGGAAGTGGCTTTGAACACGTGGATGTCCGCCCCCCTTTCCACGGCGTGGGCGATGAGCGGTTTCTCGATCCGGCTTACGTTCCGTTCGATGACGTTCTGGGCGCACTGAGCAAGGACCGGGCCGAAACGGAAGGTATGGGGCAACTGGTAGAGGTCATGGGGCTTGTTGTCGAAGGTCCGCTCGAATTCCTGGAGAATGTAGGACGGACGCGCCCCACGCCACTCATAAATTGTCTGATCCTCGTCCCCGACGACCATCACGTCCGCCTTTGTCCCGGCCAGCATCTCCAAGAGGCGTTGCTGGCCGTGGTTCACATCCTGGTACTCGTCGACAATCATAGCCGAAACCCGGTTACACCACCGTTGGCGGAGTTCCGCTTCGGCTTCCAGGATACCCAAGGCCAAGGGCACGAAGTCGTCAAACGTCAGGGCGTGCGCCTGGGTGCGCAACCGTTCGTACTCGGCGTAGACTGCGGGCAGTTTCATTTTCCCGTGATATCCGGCCCGTTCCGGAGGAATCAACGCGCCTTTCCACAGGGCAATGGCGTCCAGGGCCTCTTCCGGGTCGATGGAATCTGGATGAGCAATCTTACGGGATTCCAGGTTTCTGATCGCCCGATGCACGGCGTAGCGGGCCTGTTCAGCCCGATCCTCGATCCAGTTGTTGGTGAAGGCCGGCAAGAACGCCTTGGCCACGGCGTCGTTGATGATCCTGTAAGCAACGGAGTGAAACGTGTGCACAGGCGGCTGCCTCTGCCCATCCATGCCCATTTGGGCGAGCTTGTCCCTGAACTGGATGCGGGCCAATTTGTTGAACATGACCACCAGAACCCCCGAGGTCGGAACGCCCTGCTCCCGGATCAGGTGTTCCACACGGTGGGCCATGGTGGTGGTCTTGCCCGAACCGGCCACGGCCAGAACCCGAGCATGACGGCCCAAGGGGTGCCGGACGACCCGGAGTTGTTCCTCGGTCAGTATGTTCTTCCCCGTTTCCGCAACGTTTGCATCTTGAGCTGATCCACTGCCGGACTCATGACCAGGCGCTCCATCAGAAGGGAGGTAATTCATTGTCTTCTCCTGTTGCGATACAATTTTCTGCTCGCTGTTCGATCCCGGCCAGTGAGAAACGGATGCGCACCCCGAGCGTTCCTTCGATGTAATGTCTTCCCAGAATGGCCGTGACCACCGCAGAGACGGGCTTGCCATGGGCGTCCAGCCTCGGAGCGACCTTGGCCGCCAATTCGCGGGGCAGGTAGCCGATCTGGCGGCCATTGATCCGCTTCACGCTGACAGCATTGTCATCAAAGGAATTCTCTGGCTCGCGCACCAGCAGGACATGTTCGTTTTCCTCCATATCCGCGATGATGCTTTGCCGGTTTTCATAGGTCACGCCTGCAATTCTGGTCTCCATGGAAAGGTCTTCATCTTCGGCCTTGCTCAACCTGAAGGCTTGATACCACCAACTGCTATCAGCCTGTTGACCGGTCTGTTGATCGGTCTGTCGCTCACCATGCTGCTCACCATTATGTTCCATCGGGCGGCCCCCTGGTTGCGAATCGTTTATTGCCGCTTCCAGCAGCATTGAGAGCCGTTCCTCATCGATGTCGGGATATATATTTCTCTGTATTCTTCTGGATTCCCAGACAGCTCGGCACATTTTGTCGCCATGAGACTGACTGGGCTTTTTGGGAGGAGTTTGCTTTTCTTCCCAGGCCGCCAAGGCTTCAGGGCCAGCACGCATTGCTTCCTCTTTTTCCAACCGCTTCTGTTCATCAAGGGAAACGGGCTCAAGCACGTGTGGCAACAATCCCCTGATTGTGATCTGAGAAAAAACCACTTTTGTGCCATTGAACAAGCAACGCACTACCTTTCCGACTCCATATTCCGGACTTCGCAAATGGCGCACATACTGTCCTTCTTTCATGGATTGCCTCCCGTCATCGACC
>REDL01000062.1 GCA_007693505.1 Desulfovibrionales bacterium
GTAAAGTGTTACCCGGTTTTTGAAATTTTGTTCAAATTTCTATTGCAACGGCACACTTATAAACTTGTGGCAAGCATGACCTGGATACCCGCTCCCCGTCTGCACGGGGAGCGGGTATCCAGGTCGCATTAACTCGGATTCGCTGAGTAGTTACAAAACTTGAAGCATGGCAATGACCAATATCCCGACACAATCCCCTTCAGGAAACCTCTTCCCCATGAAAACATTTTTGGTTTTTCTGTTTCTGCTCCTCCCAGCGGGCGGGGCCAAGGCCGAGTCTCTTCCTGGCCAGACTGATCAGGTAATTCGCTTTGGCGTATCCACCCGGACTTTTCCGGTGGCCAACCGCAATGACGCCCTGGCGGCACTTAAAGTCTGGGTGGATACGGTCATCAGGGAGCAAAACCTCCGGGAAAGCGCGAAAATCACCTTATATGACTCCGTAGAAGCACTCCGAGCTGCTTATGAACGAGGAGATATTGACGCGGCCACGCTGACCACCGAGGAAATCATGCTCCTGGGGATACAGCCGGATTATATCTACCTCACCAGTCAGGGTGACGGTATTAACGTCAGGTATGTGCTTCTCGTTCATCGTGATGGCGGCATTAAGGACCTGGCGGACTTGGCGAGTCGCAAGGTGGTCTTTTTCAATAACCAGTACATGGTTTTGGCTCTGCCCTGGCTGGAGACCCTGTTTACGGAGGTTGCGGGACAGCGGGTGGATCTCCGAAAGATGAACTTTGAGGAGCTTGATAACCCGTCCAAGGCAATTTTGCAGGTCTTTTTTCATCAGGCCCAGGGTGCCTTGGTCACCATGGAAGCCTTTGAACTGGCTTGCGAACTCAACCCGCAACTGCGCAACGAACTCATGGTCTTCCACGAATCGCCGCCGTTGGTCCCAAAAATGTTCGTGTTCCGACCGGATTGGAAAGGGACCACAAGAGATCAGCTTGAGGAGGCCATGTTGAATCTGCACGCCACCCCCGGAGGCCAACAGGTCCTGACCGTGTTTCAGAGTTCGCGACTCAGCAAACAGCCTGCCTCGGTCCTGGATCCCACGCGAAAATTTCTCGAGGATTATTGAGGTCACTGCAAAAAGTCCCTTTTCCCGCGAAAACGTGTGATGTGATTTTGCTCAACACCCTGGAAAGACTGAATTCCGGCTTTCGCCGGAATGAGGAATTTCAAGGTTTTGCGACTTTCTGCAGTAACATCATTATTGGCGGTTGTCGGATGACCGGTCGGCCCGGCAACCCCTGCCCTGAGTGTCACCACAACCTGATCACCATTAACCATTTTGGCAACTACTCAGCAGATCCAGAAAAAGACCTGGATACCGGCTTTCGCCGGTATGACTAACGTGGGAAAGGCTTGCCAAGATACGTCATTCCGGCGAAAGCCAGAATCCAGTGCAGGAGAATGATCATGAACCGTCTGTGCTGAGTAGTTACGTTACCCATTTTGTAACCACTCATCACAGAGGAATTCTGTTGCCGGAGCAAGAGCGGACGCAAAATGCACTGAGTAGTTACACCATTTTTATACCTGAACCAGGAGGATAAACATGATGCGCTTCGTTGTTTTGAGCATTCTTGGCTGGATGCTGTTTGTCGCCGCACCGGCGGTCATGGCGCAGCCCTACACGGACCTCACCGCCCCGGAAGTGAAAACCATGGTAGAGGAAAAAGGGGCCGTGCTGATCCATGTACTGAGTCGACTCGAGTTCGACATGCAGCACATCCCCGGCTCAATCAACATTCCGATTACCGAAGTTGCCACCAGTAGCGAGCTGCCTCAGGCGAAAGACACGCCGATCATCTTCTACTGCATGGGCGTCCGCTGACCCTACAGCGTCCGGGCGGCCGGTCAGGCCGCCGAACTTGGCTATCAGAACGTGTACTCATTCATCGGAGGCATTCCGGACTGGCGCAGATTCAACTACCCCATGGTCGTCGACAGCGCCGCCCAGGAAGTCGAGTTTCCCAGGTTGTCCCCGGCAGAGGTACACATCCTGCTCCGAGAGCGCCCCTACTATGTCCTGGATGTTCGCCCCCTGGATTTTGACCGTGATGCGTCATTCATTCCCGAGGCCCGGCTGTGCCCGCTGGTCTACCTGGAGTCCCGCTATGCCCAGATTCCGAAAGATTCGGAAATCATCATCACGGACTGGGCCATGCGCCAATCGCCTTCGGCCGCGATATTCCTTCTGGAGAAGGGCTATACGGTGCGCGGTGTCCTGCGGGGCGGCATGGAGCGCTGGAGGTCGGAACACTTGCCGTTTGAAGAACGCATCCCGGACGGCACGATCTGCCCGCTGGGCGGTGTCGATGCATCTGAAGGCAAAAAGGATTAGCAAAGCAGATGGCTCAAGCCTCTCAGAAGCCCATCATCCGGACCTTGACGGCCCTGTTTGGACTGCTCGCCCTGGCCATCATTGCCAATGGGGCCTACCTTACCTTGCAACTGGGCAAGGAGTTGGAAAAAAGACTCGCCGTTGATCTGGACAACAAGCTGAATCTGGCAATGACGTTGCACGGCAGCCAGATCGAAGGGCTGCGCATCACCTCCAACATCGCCAGGGAGCAAAACCAGAAATTCAGTGATTTTCTTGATTTCGAGAATGTCGCCGCGCTGACCTCCATGCTCAGAACCATGGGAACCATCTATGATATTGACATCACGCTCCTGTATGACGAGCGCGGGGAGATCGTCACGTCGTTTCCCAAGGGACCGGACCTTTCTGATCCGAGCTTGTACCGATCTATTCTGGATGTCTCGCCGGAATGGAACGGCATGATATCCATGGACACGGCGCTCCTGCAGGAGCAATACTCGGAAATGGACCTGGACCTCGCCGCTCCAACCGTGCCTGCCTTCCATTCCAGCGTCCTTGTTCTCAACGATATGGGCAGCATTTCCGGTCGTATTGTGCTGATTCGCCTCATTCCTGGAAATGAAAGCCTGATCCAGGCCATATCCGGGTTGATCAATGCGGAGGTTGTTTACCAGGACGCAATGGGGCGATCTGTCCTGAGCAGCTTCGGTGGGACGGACATGCAGGCTTTGGCCGGAGGGCCGATACAGGTCCAAGAGCGTCTCTACCATGTGACCCAGGAGACCTTGCTGGACGACAAGGGCGAGGTGGTCGGAAGCCTCTTGGCCGCACTTGAAGAAGGGCCTTACAGGGAGCACCGCAAGAAAATCCTTTTAGGCAGCCTGGGTTTACTGGTTCTTGCGGCGATATTTTTCGGGGGGGTCATCTATCTCTTGTCGAGCCGGGTCATCGGGAAAATTCATTTGCTGAGCCGGGCACTGCGCAGGGTTACCCTGGAAACCACCGACTTCGGCACCCGGATTCCCGCTCCAGAAACCACGGGAGGCCGGGCCCATGACGAAGTGACGACCATGATCATGGACTTCAACCAGATGATGGTCAGACTCGAAGACACGTACCAGCAGATGATCCTGGCCAGGGAGGAAGTCGAGTCCATGAACCGCGTGCTGGAATCGCGCGTTCGTGAACGGACCCGGGAACTCCAGGACCAGGTCAAGGTCAAGGAGCAGGCCCTGGCCGATCTGACCGCGGCCCAGGATACGCTCCTGGAAATGTCACGGGCCGCGGGCATGGCCGAGGTGGCCACCGGGGTGTTGCACAACGTGGGCAATGTCCTCAACAGCGTGAACGTTTCCTGTACCCTGCTCCAGGACCAGCTCCGCCAGTCCCGGGTGGGCAACGTGGCCAGGGTGGCCGAGATGCTGGCCCGGCCCGAGGGCGGCCTGGCCCGCTTCCTGACCGCGGACCCCCGGGGACAAAAAATCCCGGCCTACCTGGCCACTCTGGCCAGTGCCCTGGAAGACGAGCAGACGGAAATGTCCCGGGAGGCCGAGGCCCTGCGAAGCCGGATCGAGCACATCAAGGAAATCGTCTCCATGCAGCAGACTTACGGCCGGATATCTGGAGTCCACGAAGTCCTGCACCCGGAGCAATTGCTGGAAGACGCCCTGAAGCTCAACGCCGAGGTCCTGGCCCGACAGGAAATTACGGTCCGCCGGGAGTACGAACCCGTACCCCGAATCAGCGTGGACAAGCACAAGGTGCTGCAAATCCTGCTCAACCTGATAGCCAATGCCCGGAACGCCTGCCTGGAAGGAAAAAAGGCCGAGAAAACGATTGTCCTGGGCCTGGACCACCCAGCCCCGGACAAGGTGCGGCTGAGGGTGACGGATAACGGCATGGGAATTGCCCCGGAGAATCTCACCAGCATTTTTCAGCACGGCTTCACCACCCGCAAGGACGGCCACGGCTTCGGCCTGCACAGCGGGGCCCTGGCCGCCAGGGAACTCGGCGGCAGCCTGGCCGTGCACAGCGACGGCCCGGGCCTTGGCGCAACCTTCAGCCTGGAACTGCCCTGCACTACAGGAGAAAAGACATGACTTCTTCAGCCGACAGCGGAGGCTATCGGATTCTGATCATCGACGACAATGTCGCGATTCACGAGGACTTTCGCAAGATTCTCGAGCGGAGCAGGCCTTCCGAAGACATGCTGCGGGAGATGGAATCCGAGTTGTTCGGCCAGGAGGATACGGCCGTGGCATCCGCCGACTTTGTCATCGACTCCGCTGCCCAGGGCAAGGAAGGGTTGGAAATGGTCCGCCGGGCCAAGAACGAGAACCGGCCCTACGCCCTGGCCTTCGTGGACGGTCGGATGCCCCCGGGCTGGGACGGAATCGAAACCATCGCCCGGCTCTGGGAGGTCAGCCCGGAACTGCAGGTGGTCTTCTGCACGGCCTATGCGGACTATGCCTGGCGAGACATCCAGGGCGTCCTGGGGAGCAGCGACAACCTGCTGATCCTAAAAAAACCCTTTGACAACGCGGAAGTGCACCAACTGGCCCATGCCCTGACCCGGAAGTGGGACCTGAACCGAGAGGTTCAGGCCAAAATCAGCGCGTTGCGGGAAAGCCAGGAAAAAGCCCGCACGGCCCAAGTGGCGGCGGAAGCCGCCAGCAAAGCCAAGAGCGAATTCCTGGCCAATATGAGCCATGAAATCCGCACCCCCATGAACGGTGTGCTGGGCATGCTCGGATTGCTCCTGGACACCGAGATGAACACCGAACAACGGCAGTTCGCCCAAACCGCGCTTACCAGCGCCCAGGGCCTGCTCGGCCTGCTCAACGACATCCTGGATTTTTCCAAGATCGAGGCCGGAAAACTGTCACTGGAAATGCTGGATTTCGCCCTGCGAACCATGCTGGACGGCCTGACCACCGTTCTGGCCCCAATCGCCCAACAAAAAGGTCTAAACCTCGCCACCCACGTCGCCCCTGAGGTCCCACCTCTGCTTACTGGCGACCCGGGTCGGCTACGCCAGATTTTGACCAATCTGGTGGGCAACGCCATCAAGTTCACGGAAAAGGGTGAAGTGGTGGTAATGGTTTCTTTGGTTCACGGTTCATCGGTTGGAGATGCAGTGGTTCACGGTTCACGGTTCAACGGTTCAACTGTTGGCGGGAGGGCAGTTGATGATTCCGTAGGGGCGAACAATCTTTCGCCCCACAGTGACGCGCCCAATGCACAATCTCCCGACGAGACCACCTCCCCACCCGTGAACCGTGAACCGTTGAACCCGGAACCCCGGACAGTGAAGCTGCGCTTCTCTGTCCGGGACACCGGCATCGGCATCCCCGAGAACAAGATCGGCCTGCTGTTCGAAAAATTCACCCAGGCGGACGCTTCCTTGTCGCGCCGATATGGCGGCACGGGGCTGGGGCTGGCCATCAGTCGGCAACTTGCCGAACTGATGGACGGCACGATGGGCGTTGTCAGCAGTGAGGACGAGGGATCCGAGTTCTGGTTCACGGCGCGCTTCACCCTACATCCAAGGACGACGCAGACTGCTCCGCAACCTGTTTTCGTGGCCGACGCATCGCGTTCCATCCACCCGTCTCCACCTTCCCCCGCCCCTGCCATCGCGCCTACCATCGCAATCACTCGACCATCCCAGCCCATCGGCCGGTTCGCCGACCGCAATGCCCGCGTCCTGCTGGTCGAGGACAATATCGTGAACCAAAAGGTGGCCATGAGCATTTTGAGAAAGCTGGGCCTTGCGGCGGACACCGCGATGAACGGTATTGAGGCCCTCCGGGCAGTCGAAAAACAGTCCTACGACCTGGTGCTGATGGATGTGATGATGCCGGTGATGGATGGGGTGGAGGCGACGAAAAGGATCAGGAGTCAGGAGTCAGGAGTCAGAAGCCAGGAGTCAGAGGAAGGTGACAGAACATCAGTGGAGGGACATCAAACTTCTGACCCTCAGGTTTCAGGTTTCAGCCCTCAGCCCTCTCAACATTCCAGCATCCCAGCATCCCAGCATTCCAGTATTCCGATCATCGCCATGACCGCCAACGCCATGCAGGGAGACCGGGAAAAATGTCTGGAAGCAGGCATGAATGACTATCTGGCAAAACCTATTTCACCGACGGCCCTGGCGGACATGTTGGAGAAATGGCTGCCTGCCGTAGATCCTCGAGGCCATTGACAAAGCCCGTGGGACAGGGAATCTCAAGGCTCTTTCTTTGGAGGCTCACAGTATCAAGGGATCTGCTTTTATACTGCTTTTGGTTGAGTTTTTAATTTATGGAAACTATTCAGCACATCCTGGGCAACGCCTCATTCCGGAGCTGGATTCCCGCCTTCGCGGCGATGACGTTTTTTTCAATGCCGTCTCCGAGTCAGTCATGCCCGTGCCTGTCCTCTTGCAGACGGGGAGCGGGCAGCCAGACCACTTTTTTCGGATGAGTTAAGCAATTACCAACACGTAACCGGATGAATGAGAGAGGATCATGATACTAGGCATCTATTCCAAGAAGAAGCAACTTGGAAGCGGCTTCGGGGATACCAAGCGGACCGCGGAGCAGAAGACCTACTGGTTTGTGCGCCGTCTGGATGACGACAACTATGAAATCCAACCCCTGAATCAGAATCACGTTCCTTCAGGAGTCACATTGACCGTTTCCAAAGGGGCGTTCATGACGGAGTATGTTCCGGAGATCGACTATTATGAACGTCGGACCCTACCAGCGTTGCAAACCCTGCATCGCAAGATGGAACGGGGCGAAGAATTTTTACAGATGGATCAATTGGACGCCGCGGAGTCCGAATTTGCCAAGGCCCTGTACATTGACGAAGACAATCCTCAAGCCAGTCTCCGACTTGGGGACATCGCGTGTCGCAAAAAAGATTTCAGAAAACTGAAACAGGCCTTGCAACGGGTCATGGGGATTGACCAGATATTTGTCGAGACAGAACGCCATCGGTTCAACGAGTTTGGAATGAGCTTGCGCAAGGGCGGCTTTTTTTCGGAAGCCGTCGCATATTATACCAAAGCATTGCAGATCAACAGCCAGGATGAGCACCTGTACTTCAACATCGCTCGGGTTTTCTTCGAGATGGGTGACCAGGCCGCATGTATCCAGCACCTGGAGGACGCATTGCGGATCAATCCTGACTTTGAGCAGGCTCATCAATTTTTAAATCACTGTCGGCAAACGCCGCATTCCGTCGCTGGAACGCAGCCGGACTTGGAATCACCCTGAGCGGAAGAGGAACCTTATGCTTGAGATTGAAGTCGGCGGAAAGCTCATGATGGAGCTGACCGGCATACCGGACAAGCTCCATTCATTTTTCGTGGGGTATGTCAAAAAACGCGTTGTGATCACCATGATCCCCTTCGTACCGGATGTGAACCGTCCCACACTCCTGGAAAACCTGTACAAGGGAAATTCGGTCACTGCCCGCTTCATCAGGCAGGGAACCGTTCTCGGCTTCAGCACCACCGTGGCTCACGTCGCGTTCACGCCGATTCCTCTCTTGTTTCTGGAATATCCAAATACCATCGAGAGCTATAACCTGCGCAAGGACAACCGTGTGGTCTGCCTTTTTCCAATCACAGTAGTCCTCAATGGCGGGGAACAGTTTGGTGGGTTGTCGGATATCAGCAAGGCCGGCTGCGGTATCGTCATTCCAATCAAGGACGACCAGCCGGGGGATTTTACAATTGACGATGTCATCCATTTTCGATGCCCCCTGCTTTTTGGCGATCCGCAAGCGGAGGTTCCAGGCAAGATCAAACGGGTGGACAAGAATGGAACAAAGGTGGAGCTGGGAGTGAAATTCAATGATATCGGGGATGATCTGGTTCGGAGGATCAGCGAGTATATTGAACAGACTCGATATTTCATGGACGCGTGATGGAAATCGCGGCTGAATGTCAGCTCAAGTTGGTCGCACAGTCTGAATCTCTATTGAGCATAATGACATATGTCCTGCATTGATCAGTGACGTGGGCAACAGCCAGACCTCAGTGCACCGCGAGCGCGAGGAAGCATTACAAAAGGGAATTGAGTGTGAAGGAGATGCAGACCCAAGCGGCATCAATGGAGGAAGATCGGGACAAGTCCGGATGGGTTGAACCCATTTACGTGGCCCGTCAACCGATTTTTGATCAGAATATGAGTATCTGGGGTTATGAGCTGCTCTTCCGGCACAGCTCGCAATGCACGACGGCCCGGATCGACGACGCCGACGAGGCGACTTCCAAGGTGATCGTGGATGGGTTTGGGCTGGTTGCAGATCTTTTGGCACCGTCCCAGAAGGTTCTGATCAACTATCCAGGGCCTATGCTCCTTCAAGGCGCCCCTCGGGCTTTACCGTCCGAGGTGGCCATTGTGGAGATTCTGGAAACAGTCCAGCCCAACCCGGACATTGTCAGCGCCTGCGCCCAGCTCAAGGCCGATGGCTATATCCTGGCCCTGGACGACTTCGTCGGCCAGCCGGGGTTCGAGGCCCTGCTGGAACTGGCCGACATGGTCAAGGTGGATGTGCTCAACCTGGAAGACTCTCAGCTCAAAGCCATTGTCAGCGATCTGCACCGGATTGGCACGCGACGCCTGCTGGCGGAGAAGGTCGAGGATTTGGCCATGTTCGATCAGTGCCGGGAGCTGGGCTTCGAACTGTTCCAGGGCTACTTCTTCAGCCGTCCGGAACTGGTCAGCGGTAAAAAGCTCTCGGCCAACCAGATTTCAAAGCTGCAACTGCTCAAGGAACTGAGTTCCCCGGATCTGGAGCTGCGACAAATATCGGGCATTGTTCAACACGACGTGTCCCTGAGCTACCGTCTGCTGCGCTACATCAATTCACCCGGGCTTGGCCTGCCGAACAGGATCACATCCATCAATCAAGCCGTGAACCTCCTGGGGCTCCGCAAGGTCAGCGCTTGGCTGCGGGTGCTGATCCTGGCCGAGATGAAATCCACGCCCCAGTCCGGAGAGCTGCTTTTTCTTTCCGTGCAACGGGCCAAATTCTTGGAGACGATGAGCAGTGTCGCCAAATCTGACGGGCTTTCCGGCGAAGGCATGTTCCTGCTCGGTTTGTTTTCCTTCCTGGATGCCATCCTGGGCCAACCCATGGAGGATATACTAAAAAAGCTGTCCCTGGAGCCTCGCCTGGAAGCGGCCTTGCTGGGGCATGACGCAGACCTTGGCGTTTGGCTGGACTTGGCCGCGGCCTGTGAGCGCGGCAACTGGGACAAGACCGAAGCATTGCTGACCACCTTGAACCTCACGTCCGATCACACGGCCAAGAGCCTGAACGAAGCCGCCCAATGGGCCAAGCAGTTCCTGGCTGAAACCTGACCGCCTTGCCGGGTTCAATCCGCAGGATCAACAGGTACAGCGGGGGGTGAATACGGCTGCCCCCCATTTCCAGCCGACAAGAGCCAGGAGCACCGTGGCGGAAACCACACCGAGGAACCGCCCTTCCTCTTCGTCCGCGCCGATGCGCCAATTCCCCAGCACACCAGCCATAAAGTCCGCCTGTCCGTAAACCCAGTCCACCATCAGACCCAGGGCCAGGGTGCAGATCACGATTCCGGAAACATAGATCACCGTGGCCCGGCGGCCCAGGATTTTGGTAATGACGGTCAAGGCCGCGGCGTTGACCGCCGGGCCAGCCAGCAGGAAGACCAGGGCCGCTCCCGGGTTCAGGCCCTTGAGCACCAAGGCCGCGGCAATGGGCGTGGAAGCCGTGGCGCAGACGTACAGCGGCACGGAAATCACCAGCATGGCCACCATGGCCAGCACGGGATTTCCCAGCCATCGAGTGACCATCTCCGGCGTGAGCCACACGGAAATCCCTCCGGCCACAAGCACGCCCAGCAAGAACCAAGGGGCGATATCCCGGAACAGGTCGCCGAAGGCAAAGGCCATGCCCGCACGCAGGCGGAGCAGAGCCGAGGTTTCAGCAGGAGGCTGATCCGGAGTTCGGCCTTGCGGCTGCACTGGAGGCTGCACTGGAGTGCATCCGCATCCTGAGCCGGTCAGGCACGGGGACGTGGACGGGGACGGGGATGGGGATGGGCTGGGGGAAGGAGAGAATTGGGGCTTGGAAGGAGGGATAGCTGACGGTTCTTTGCTCCGATCCAAGGATTGGACCATGACTCCGGTGACCAGGGCCGTGAAAAAGGCGGACAGCGGGCGGACAATGGTCATGAAAGGGTCCAGCAGTGCCCAGGTCACGGCTATCGAATCCACGCCCGTCTCGGGCGTGGAGATCAGAAAGGCCGCGGTGGGCCCCTTGGCCGCGCCCTGACGACGCAGGCCCGCGGCGGTGGGCAGCACCCCGCAACTGCACAGCGGGATGGGCACGCCCACCGCTGCGGCCTTGATCAACCCCGAAAATGACGATGTGCCCAGATGCCTGGCCACCAGGTCGTCCGGCAAAAAGGCCTTGAGCACTCCCGCGAAGAAAAAACCCAAAAGCATGTACGGTGCCGAGGCCACGAGAACGTCCCACCCGGCCAGGGCCACTTGCAACACCCAATCCATGTTCACCTCCAAAAACGTCCTCATAAGCGTCCCCATAGGCATCTGGCCGCTGAAAAGCCTTCGAGGTGAACATATGACAATACGTTCAGATGTTCAAGAAAAAAGTTGTCCTGCTTCAGGGCAGATTTGATCTCGATCCTCTGGCGCTATCCGGACCGGTATCGAAATCGTGATCGAAATCGATTTGTAACTGCTCAATAACTACGGGCAGGTGAACCACACAAAAACACCTGGACCCCGGCCTGCGCCGGGGTGACGACTGCGGTAAATCGCCAACGCGGCACTCCATTCCGTCATACCGGCGAAGGCCGGTATCCAGGCAGCACAATATTCCGATGCCAGGCTGCCCTGGCTTATTGAGCAATTACATCGATTTCTGATAAAATTCCGATTTCAATAGCGATTTCGATTTCGATTTCGACTGATGCCGGCCCATCCTGGGGACACGCCCTGAACACTCAATCGTCTACTATACTGGGAACTTTGTAACTATATCAGCACATAATGTGCATGATCATTCTCCAGCACTGGATTCCGGCTTTCGCCGGAATGACGTATCTGGGCAGGCTTTTCCCACGCTAGTCATACCGGCGAAGGCCGGTATCCAGGTCTTTTTTCTGGCTATGCTGAGTAGTTACGGAACTTTTAAGTTCCACAGAGAACAAAATTGCCCTGGGCCCTGCTTCAGCAGACTGGAGCATCAATTCAAACCACTATTCCGCCACATGCTCCTCGGCCTGCTTGAGCAATCCCACGATGTGCGCGTCGTCCAGGCTGTAGATCACGTTCTTGCCGTCCTTGCGATATTTGACGATGCGGGCCGCGCGGAGCACGCGCAGCTGGTGGGACACCGCCGATGAACTCATGGACAGCAGCTCGGCCAGGTCGCAAACGCACAGCTCGGAAATGCTCAAGGCCTCCAGGATGCGCACCCGAGCGGGTTCGCCCATGGCCTTGAACAACTCGGCCATCCGCTGAAGAGTCGCATCCGGAACCATCCGCCCCGCCACCCGCCGCACCGCGTCATCATGGACGCACACCTCGCCGCAAACGTCATCCAACCGCTGATCCATGTCTACCTCGATGAGACGCTCTCGATCGTCAATTTTCTCTGTTCCTTGCTCACGTTCATCATATCACTCCGACAAAGCCCCGGCTCATCCGTCTCCTGCTTGCATTACCGGAAGCCAGGATATATCTTTTTGCCATATATCAACCAGGAGGTATACCATGGAAACGGCAAAAATTTTCTGGTCCGGTCGATCACAGGCAATTCGCTTGCCCAAGCAATTTCGCTTTGAAGGCGGGGAAGTGCGTATTCGCCGAAGCGGCAACGCGGTCATCCTGGAGCCCATTGCCGACGATTGGTCATGGTTGACGCAGGTCGTCGGCCCGGTGGACGCGGATTTCGAGGGTGCTCTACGGGAACAATCCGAAGAGCAACGCCGGGATGAGTTGGAGTATTTCACATGAAATACCTTCTGGATACCAACGTGATTATCACTCTGTTCAAAGGCGAACCGGTCTTTTTGGAACGTATGCGACGTCATCGCCCGCCGGATTTTGGCGTTCCTGCCATTGTCATCCATGAGTTGTATTACGGAGCGTTCAAGAGCCGACGCGTGGTCGAGAATCGGGAAAGAATCTCCTCTTTACGCTTCAATATCCTTTCATTCGACTCGGAAGACGCCCGCCTTGCGGGTAAAATCCGTGCCGCGCTTTCGGCGCAAGGATCGCCCATCGGACCATACGACGTACTCATTGCCGGACAAGCCATGGCTCGTGGACTGGTGTTGATAACGAACAATCGACGAGAGTTCGACAGGGTGGATGGGTTAAGGATCGAAGACTGGCAGAATGAATAACCGCCTTACTTCTGAAAAAACGACCCCTCATCACCCCATATACGCTGAATACCTCAGTGTTGGTTCAAAGACCGCCCGAAACCACCACATCATACGTCCCCCGCACTGAATTGAGCAACATGACCCGCTCGGCCCCGCACAGGTCCTTCGGTCGCAGAATTCGTTCCTTCAATTCGCCACGCTCCACCATTTCGGCCCGCATCGTTCCGCCCAGCAAACCGCACTCAATCGGCGGCGTCCAGAGAACGCCACCCAGGCTGATCACTAGGTTGGCCCGGGTGGACTCGGTCAGTTCGCCGCGCTCGTTTTGCAGCAGAACATCGCTGAAGCCGGGGTGCGTGGCCAGGGCCTGGGCGTAAATATGGCGATGGGTGGTCTTGTGGTAAAGGAAGATATCCCGGGAATCCACAGCTGTCGTGGCCAGGGTCACGCGAAGGGGAACAGAGGACGGCGATGGCGGGGGCAGGTGTTCCAGGGCAACGGCCCCGTCCGTGTTCAGAAGCAGGCGGACCATTTGTGATTTCTGGCCAAATCCCGCGGACAGCCCATCCAGCCGATCACGGATCAGCTGCAGATCCAGGGAAAAATCAAAATACTCGGCCGAGGCAGCCAGCCGGGTCAGGTGCCGTTCCAACAGCACGTACCCGTGTTCCGGGGTCCAGAGCATGGTTTCCAGGAGCCGGAATTCCGGCATCCGCCGATGTAGCACCTCGGCCTTGGTCCGACACTCCGCGTACTCGCCCCGGGCGTTGGAATCCCAGACGATTCCCCCGCCGACCCCGTATTCGGCCCGATTCCGGCGGCGGTCCATGACCACTGTGCGGATGGCCACATTGAATGCGGCCCGAAGTCCGGGGTTGGCGCCGGAGGTTGACGGCACGGCCCGCGGCCCCAAGTATCCGACGCAGCCGGTATACAGTCCGCGCGGTGTGGATTCCAAATCCGCGATGATGCCCATGCTGGCGGCCTTTGGCGCGCCGGTGATGGAGGCTGGAGGGAAAAGAGCCGCAAAGATGTCCGTCAAGGAATGTTTTGTCCGTGCCCGGACCGTGGAGACCATCTGCCAGACCGTGGCGTGCTTCTCTACTCGACACAGATCGTCCACCACCACGCTGCCGGTTTCGGCGATCCGGCCCAGATCATTGCGGACCATGTCCGTGATCATCACGTTTTCCGCCCGATCCTTGACCGAGTGGCTCAGCTCATGGGCCATGGCCAGATCCTCGTCCAGCGTCCGGCCCCGCGGCCGAGTGCCCTTCATCGGCTCGGAAATGATCGTGTCGTGATCCAGGACAAAGAACCGCTCCGGTGAAAAACTGCACACTGCAAAGCCCGGCAGGCGGACATAGGCGGCATGCGGCGCGGGCTGGTCCCGGCATACTGAAAGAAAAAAATCCCATGGGTCTGAAGAAAAATCTGCCCGCAATCGAAAGGTGAAGTTGACCTGATAGCAGTCCCCCGCCCGCAGATGCTCCCGGATCTCACCAAGGGCTTGCCGATAAGCGGATTCCGGGATGGAAGGCGACCATTCCGGAGCCATAGGCTCGGTTTTCGGCGTGCGCGATGCGATATCAGTACCTGTCCACGGATTGCCTTCGCCGTCGCGGCAAGCAAACCGCTCGATCCGTTCGTAGAGCCCAAACCAGAGCAACGGAGGACCAGCCTCGAACGGGGTCCGGACTCGAAGTGCAGGATCAAAAGCCGGAGCGGCTTCATAGGAGATGAATCCAGCCGCATACATCCTTTTCTCGATTGCCAAGCGTTGGATTTGCTCCAATGCTGGACAAACTCGGCCAAGATCCCTGGCCTGAATCACCTCCAGCGGCCTGCGAAAACACAACCAATCCCCATGGGAAGCGTCCCGCAACAGGACAATGTTTCGCTCATGCCGCATCAGTACCGTTTGGGCCGTCATCGCCAGCGCACCGAAGATGGGCGCTTCAGGCTCGCTGGGAGGCTAAAACATCCCCCATCACCATTTCCAGCTTGCCGCTTTCAACGGGTTTGGTCACGAAGGCGTCCATGCCCGCGGCTATGCAGCGCTG
Source organism: Desulfovibrionales bacterium (assembly GCA_007693505.1). Lineage (GTDB taxonomy): Bacteria > Desulfobacterota > Desulfovibrionia > Desulfovibrionales > Desulfonatronaceae > Desulfonatronum. Next base: position 14,798 of record REDL01000062.1, read on the forward strand.
GCGGTCCATGGGCAGAACCATGGCGGTCAGGGCGATGATGGGTATGGTTTTATTGATCCCCGGTCGTTCACCGGAACGGACGATCTTGGTGGCCTCCAGGCCGTCCATGATCGGCATGGAGATGTCCATCAAGACCACGTCAAAACTCTCTTCAGCCAGAGCTTCCAGTGCTTGCTCCCCATTCTCAACGGCCAGTACCCGATGCCCATGCTTGACCAGAAGCTGTTCGGTCATAAACCTGTTGACCGGTTCGTCTTCGGCCAAAAGAATCGAGAATGGCCCCCAGGACCGACCAGGGGCGGTCTTTTGCGACTCAATTCTGGGCAGGGGCAGGGCCACGGCAAAGGTGCTGCCCAAATACAAATCGCTGTCAACGATGATTTCACCACCCATTTTGCCCACAAGATCCCGTACCACGGCCAGCCCCATGCCCAATCCACCAAAGCGCTGCGAGTGCGGCCCCGTGACCAGCTTGTTGAAGATGATCTCCTGGCTTTCCTTGGGCACTCCGATTCCGGTATCCGTGACCGTGATGCAAAGACACGGATTGTCGCTCTTGTCCCTGCCGCGGCTGAACTGAACCAGTATCTCGCCATAATCCGTGAATTTGATGGCATTGTCGAGCAAGGAACCGACCATATTTGAGATCCAGCCGGGAAAGCCCTGCATGGTGCCGGTAATCTCCGGATCCACATGAATGAAAAAATGCAACCCCTTTTCCACAGCTTCCTGCTGATGAGCATCCAGGCGTGGCAGGATGTCCTCGGCAAGTGTGAAGGGTACCATCTCATCGTTTTGGGTCTGCATTTGCAACCGGGAAAAATCCAGCACCTCGTTGACCAGTCGAATCAACTGCGAGGAGGATTGATCAATCATGGCCAGGTAGGAGATCTGAGTCTGGTCCAGGCTTGTCCCGGAAAGCAGCTCGGTCATGCCCATGATCGCATTCAGGGGTGTTCGCAATTCATGGCTGATCCGGGCCAAAAATTCATCCCGAACCTTGGCATTTTCCGCGGATTCCTGCTGCACTTTTTCCAACATCCGCTCCAGTCTGGCCACTTTGGCGGCAATTTCGTGACTACTCATATGCCGTATCGGTTTTCCTTCACAGATCGATGAGTTGACCCTGTTTCATTGGTTGTGCGGTCATGGACGGCGTTCTGAACCGCCGCGCTGACCAGAGCCTGGACATCCAAAATCAGAGCCATGGTACCGTCACCGTTGATTGTTGCCCCGGAGATGCCCTCCAGTTCGCGATAGACTCGCCCCAGGCTCTTGATCACGGTTTGATGCTGGCCAATGACCTTGTCCACGGCCAAGCCGATCCGCTGTTCCTGGATGGAGACGATCACCACCTGCTCAATGTCCGGCAGCTGGCCATCCTGGTCGAACCAATTCCGCAGCCGGATAAAGGGCACCGCCTCCCCCCGCAGGTTAAGCATTGCTCCGTTTTCACCGAAATTCGAGCCGAAGCGGTCCAGCTCGACGCATTCCTCCACGGCGGAGAGGGGGATGACGAATTGTTCCTTGGCCACCTCCACCTGCAGTCCGTCGATGATCGCCAGGGTCAGCGGCAGCTTGATTGATACGCTGGTTCCCTTGCCAAGCTGGCTCTCCAGCTTGATCGTGCCGCGCAGGGCGTCAATGCCGCGCTTGACGACGTCCATACCCACGCCCCGCCCAGAAATGTTGCTGACCTGTTCGGCCGTGGAGAAGCCCGGCAAAAAGACCAGCTGCAGGATCTCCTCGTCCGATAAGGCGGCATCCGAGCCGACCAGCCCTCGCTCCAAAGCCTTTGCCCGGACTTTGGCCGGATCGATACCTGCTCCGTCGTCGACAATCTTGATCAACACCTCTCCACTGGCATGCTCGGCGGAAAGCAGAATCCGCCCCTTGGGTTGCTTTCCCTTGGCCTGACGGGCTTCCGGAAGCTCGACACCATGGTCAATGGAATTGCGCAGCAGGTGGACCAACGGATCGTTGAGCTTCTCAATGACATTCTTGTCCAGTTCGGTCTCCCCGCCCTGGGTGACCAGTTCGATCTCTTTGCCCAGTTCCTTGGAAAGGTCACGCACCAGCCGGAGAAACTTGTTGAACGTGCTACCAATGGGCAACATCCGGATACCCAGGGTATTGTCTCGCAATTCATCGCTGAGCCGCTCCAGCTCCTCGGCCAGGCTGATCAAGGCTGGATCGTGACGCTGGGTCACCAGCTGAGTCAACCGGGCCTGCACAATCACCAGTTCCCCCACCAGGTCTCCCAGTTTGTCCAGTTTGGCAGCCTCCACCCGGATGCTGGTCACGGCTTCCTTGTGCTCTGGACGCGGACTACGGGCCTCCCGCACGACTTCCTGCTCGGTCAGAGCGGCCTCCACCCCCTGGGGCGTGACCAAGCCGGCTCGGGTCAACAACTCGCCCAGGGGACGCTGCTGCTTGAGCACCTCTCGCAGATCCTCAGCTCGGACATCGCCCCGTTCGACCAGGATTTCGCCCAACCGCTTGCCGACAGAAGCAACGTCCTCCGGGTGGACCATTTCCACTTCCTGGATGGTCAGCTGACAATCGTCCTCCACAAAGATGAACACATCGTGGATGGCCTCCTTGTCTCGCGCTGTCACCAGAATCATGTCCCACCACGTATAACAGCTCACCGGATCCATTTGGCCCAATGGGGGAATGGCCTCAGTGCGAGCCACGATCTTGCATGTGCCCAGTTCAGCCAACTCATCAAGCAATGCCAGCGGGTTGGTCCCGGTCAGAAAAATCCTGGCGTCGGGCTTGAACCGGATACGGAAAACAGTGGTCATGCCCTCCGAGGCGTCCGTGTCTTTCGGATCTGGGGCATCCTTCCCCTGGGCACCGGTTTGACCATCGTCGGAGGATGGGGAATCCTTGCCGCTCAAGAATCCGCGCAGCGCGGTGACAATCCGTTCGGACTCGGCCTGACACGAGGCGCTGGCGCATCCATCCTGACGGAGCATCTCCAGAATCAAATCCCGGGATTTGAGGGTCAGGTCCAGCAGTTCCGGGGTGATGCGTAACTCGTCGTTGCGAACCAGGTCGAAAACGGTTTCCAGCTCATGGGTAAACATGGCGATGTCGTCAAAACCAAACATCGCCCCGGAGCCTTTGATCGTATGCATGGACCGAAAGACCCTGTTCACCAATTCATGGTCATCAGGGTTGGTCTCCAGCTCCAGCAGGGCGTCTTCCAGGTCCCCTAAAAGCTCACTCGCCTCTTCATAATAGGCCTTTTTGGCCTGCTGCATCTGCTCTTCACGACTCATGACGTCCCTCCCCCTACCGATGCTCCGCGCACCGCGACCCTTCCGGGCAAAAGCTGACGCACGGGTGGTCGAAAGCTACCTGACGACCTTTTTCACAACAGCCAGCAATTGTTCCGGCTTGAACGGCTTGACAATCCATCCCGTGGCTCCGGCATCCTTGCCGGCCTGTTTTTTATCAGCCTGGGATTCCGTGGTCAGCATGACGATGGGGATGAATTTGTAGTCCGGCAGGCTGCGGACCTGCCGGATCAATTCGATGCCGTCCATATTCGGCATGTTCAGGTCCGTGATGATCATGTCCACGGTCCCGGACAACTTGGTCAACGCATCTTTCCCATCCACGGCCTCAAGAACCTCATAGCCCGCGTCCTTGAGGGTGAAGCCGACCATCTGACGCACACTGCTGGAATCATCCACGGTCATGATCCGCTTGGACATCCTCCACTCCTTTCCTGAAAATTCCATTGACATGCCGGGGAGCGAAGCCCGCCTGCTCTGCCTTGTCCAAAATTTGCTCCGGGATATTCATGAACCGCAACTGCTTTACATCCAGAGACTTGGTGATGGAGTCGACCACCTGAAAAAATGTCAAATCGCCATCTTCCAGGTCTTGCAAATCAACATGCAACTGCGCCCCGGCATCCATCACCTCGTTCACGGCCTGCAAAAAGGCCCGGTGCAGTTCCTCGGCCGCATCCACCCCCCAACGGCCGGCAATCCGCATCACCCGAGTCTCCGGTCCCGGTGCGGTCAGAGTCCATTCTCCCATGGTCATCCCCTTCTTCTTCATTGCCGGCCTCGCGCGCAAAACGTCCGATCCGGCAACGGCAATCCATTCGGGCCTCCGTTGCGTAGCATGTGTCCGTGCCGCGAGTCAGGCCTGAGTAAGACGTTTGGGCGTCGTGTTCAAATTGCTTCCCAGAGTCCCACAGCATCCTGAAACCGGTTCGTTTTTTCATCCAAAAAAATTCCAGACAAATGCTAGAACAACTCCACATTGTCCCCGAAATCTTCCTTGCGTTGCTTGCCGTCCGGTGACTCTGGGTCATCGAAAAGCTCGATCTCGGGATCGTCGCCAAACAACTCCACCGCGTCGTCGCTGCCGAAGAGTTCCACGTCGTCAGCCCCCGTTCCTCCACTCTGCTCGCTGTCAGTCCCCAGATGGACCATGCGCTCGGCCTCCATGGTATACCGGGAAAGCAGCTCTTTCAAACGTTCAGGACGACGGGCCGGGTCGCACTCCGCGGAAGACTGGAGCATGGCCTGATCCGCCACCTCGGCGAGGGCTGTTCCGAATGTGTTCAGTTCCTGGACGATCTGATGGTGAAACGTAATTTCCGCGATCTGGGCCCGCAGATCCGAGCACAACGCGTCACCTGAATGTTGCACATCGGCAAGGAGGGCCACGGTCTGATGATCCAGATTGCGCAGGGAGGCAATCATCTCTTCCAGGCGCCCCACCTGCTGTTCCATGCGTCGGGCGTCCCCCGAGACATCCGATAACTTCTGCAACTCCTGGGCGTGGCCGGAAATCTCCCGCAGCTCGTCAGCTACGATATCCGTCAATGTCCGGGCATCCACGGACAGCCGCTGGATCGCCCCGGCCAAGACCCCGAGAGCCAGTCCTTCATCGCCGGTATGCGCGGCCTGAACGCTGGCATTCAGAGCAATCAGCTCAATCTCGGCCCCCACGTCCTCGATGTTGCTCACAAACGTGGCCATTTGGGCCACGGTCTCACCCACGGTGACCATGATCGTGGCCAACTGCTCCCCTTTGGCGGAAAAGCCCCGCATGAAATCAATCAGCTGATGAACGCTCATCTGGATCTGATCCAGAATGTTACCGCTGGAATCCTCCTCAGCGCTGAGAACTTGCCGCAGATCCCGGTTCAATCCGTCCACTGTGTCCGCGATACTGGACAGATCGTTGATCAGCGTGGTGATCGCCTGTTCAAAGGCATTCCCGCAGTACCGCAACTGGGATACCTGCAGGGAGCAGACATCCGCGACCCAGCAGGCCGTCTCCTGCATCCGGACAAAAGCCTGTTCCCCCCCCCCGGCCAGGGTGTCCGGGACCAGCATCTGGGTCATGTCCTCCACAGCCTCGCATACGTGCTCCACCTGTTGCCGGGCAATGTCGTGAAACTGGAGGGATGCAACGATGGACCCTACATGCTTGCTCACATCCTTGGTCCGTTGGGCCACGGTCCGGGACGTTTCGGCGGAGTGTTCGGAAAGGCGGATCAGGGTGGCCAAATTGGCCCGACCACTGCTGACAGCCTGTTCGGTCACGGCCTGTTGTTCCTGGACCAGACTTCTTGTGCGAGCCAATGCATTCGTGACCTGTTCGCAAAGGACGGTGGTTTCGGCTTCGATCTTCTTCCACTGCTCGATGATATTCTGGCCCAGACTGTCCACCTGCCCGGCCAGGTTCATAAACCCTTTACCCTTGTCTCCCAGTCGGGCGCTTTCGATTCGGGTCGTCACCCCGAGCATCTGCAGGGACCGAACAATCTTGCGAAAACTGCCGGTACGCTGTTCCAGCGAAGAGACCAGGACAACAATTTTCTCCAGACGCCCCACATCCGCTTCCCGGCAGCTCAGCCCACAGGTCTGGTTGATCTGATCAAGTTCCCCCCCCAACCTCTCCACAATCTGGGCGACTTCCTCCCCGGCGGTCAGCTCGGTCAAGGCCCCGGCCTCCTTGGACATCTCCCGGGTCTTGGTGGAGAAGGCCTGGATCGTGCTTCCCAGGGCCAGAAATTCGTCCTCGCGGCCGGGAATGACCCGAGCCAGGTTTTGCGAGAGCGACTCCAGCCGCACAGCCCAGTCTCGGGCGTGTTCCATGAACCGTTCCGGTTCGAATCCACGTGGTTCGGTATCAGACATGGTCATCTGGAATCAGTTGTTGTCATTTGGGAACAAATCGAATTTCCGCCCTGGCCGTATTCTCGTCCAGCGGCTTGACCACCACCTCCACCCGTTCCTTCATGAACCGAGCCGCGCTCAGCAGGATACCCTCAAAATAGTCAAACAGCCCCCGCTTGGAGCGATAGTTCATGAACAGGACGTCGCCCTTGTCCTCGTACGTGAAATTCGGGGGCTTGATTCCCGGATGCTCTTTGGTCAACTGGGCATGGATGTCGTTCATCTTCAGGTAGAAATCCTTGAGGCTCTTGGCTTTGAAGGAACGGGGGTACATTCTGTGAAATTGAGGAACGGTAAACATTCCCAACCCCAAGAAGATATCCCGCTTGCTCTTGCCGGATATCCTGCTGACAATCTCGGCCATTTGGTGCAACACCCGGTCCGGATAGCTGGCCGTGGGCAGAAAGACCGGGTTGCCCAGTTCCTCCAGCACCTTTTTGTGGGTATCCGCACCGAACTGCTCCTTGACGTAATCCAACATCAATTTCGGCAAAACCCCTTTCATCTGCCCCTCTGATACAGCCAGCTTGCTCATGTCCATGGACGCACCCCTGAAACCCTGGGCGGCCGTGAGCAGCTCCTGGGCCAGCTCGGCCAGATCCCGAGTTGCCGCGGCGGCCTGGTCGGCGCCTTCGTCAGCCTCCCGGGCAATCTGGGCGATACCCTCGATACTGCGATTGATCTCCTCCGCGGCAGCGGACTGCTCTTCCGCGGCGGCGGCGATTTGGGTGACCTGGGAGACCACCTCCTCCACCCGCTGCATGATCAGCCGCAGGGCCTCTCCGGCCCGGTTGGAATGCTCGGTGCTCTCCCGGACCTGCCGTTCGGTCAGTTCCATGGAGGCGACCGCGTCCTTGGAACGCCCCTGGATGGTCAGGATGGAATCTTCCACTTCCTTGGTGGCGGTCATGGTCTTTTCAGCCAGTTTGCGCACCTCGTCGGCCACCACGGCGAAGCCGCGACCGGCATCCCCGGCCCGGGCCGCCTCGATGGCCGCATTCAAGGCCAGCAGGTTGGTCTGGTCCGCGATGTCATTGATCACGTTGATGATCCGCCCAATGCCTCCGGCCTGCTCATTGAGCTGGGTCAAAACCTGAGCCAGTTCCCGAGCCGATTCAGCCACATCGTTGATCCCGGTTACGGCTTTTTCCACCAGCTCAACGCCCTCCTGGGCCGAATGCCTGGCATCATGCGCCGCTTCAGAGGCACTGGCGGAATTCTTGGCCACTTCCAGGACCGTGGCGGCCATTTGCTCCATGGCCGTGGCCACGGAGTCCGTCTGCTGTGTTTGCTGCCTGGCGCCTCTGGCCTGTTCGTCAGCTGCTGCCGAGAGTTCTTCTGACGCCGAAGCCACTCGCTGGGACAGCTCGTTGATTTCCTCGCCCAGTGCCCCGCTCTTACGATTTTCCTCTACCAATTGTTCACGCTGGGCATGCAGCGCTTCCATATCCATGCACAGCAGGGCAAAACCCAGGGGCGACTCTTGACCATGCCGCACCACGGCCAAAACACAGCGCACGGGCCAAGTCCGTCCATTTTTCAGCTTCAGAGACAGCTCCGTATCCAGGCCGCGTCCCCCGTCCAGGGCTTCTTCCAGTTCCCGCGACGTCGATGAACTGTGCGCATCGCCGAAAAGAACGGCCTTCAGTGGCCGGCCAAGAATCTGTTCTTCTGATGTCTCCAGGGCCGAGCTGAACGCCGGATTGACCAGGACAACACGCTGCTGAGCATCGCACCAAATCATTGCTGCCTGGAGATCTCCAAGGCCGCGCCGCAGGAACCGAATTTCTCGTTGCGTGTCCTGAAGTGTTCGAACCAATTCTCCAAGAGCCTGCTCAACCTCATTGGAGGTATTAAGGGAGGTCAGGTCCACAGGCTTGGCCGCGACAGCCGCTTCCACCGTCCGCCTGGCCTGAGGGGCTAGGCTCGACATGCCCCTGCCCACAAAAAAGGCTGCTCCGCCCAACGCCAAAGCGCCGAAACCGAACAGCCAGGAAAACTCCGTCCACTGGGCCGCCGCGAAAAAAACCAGTGCAACAAGGCAAAGTCCCCAGACCATGGTCCGCGGGTTTACCTGATTCGTTCCGGTCATTTTGCTGCTCCTTTTGATCAGACCGATCGCTTTGTCGCCTGCCAACCGCCGGTTTTCTTGACGGGTTTTTTTCGATACGCTGATTTGTCCAAAAAACCAAGAGACCCGATCAGGCTTTGTGCCAGATGTCACATAAATTGATGCGGGGATTGTTCGACGGGCAACCTGGAACTTCACCGTCAAATTCTCCTCGCCCTGCAGCTCGTGAATGCCCTTGATACCCTGGAGCCATCTCATGGTTCCAGGCTTCACCCGAATGAGGGAGTTGATGAACAGAATGAGGGAGTTGATGAACAGGAGGTTGGGGCAGACAAAACGCCTGCCCCGACAGCATGAAAACCCTCCGGTACTTTCTCGTGGAGTATAATACAGGCGCGGAGGGAAAACGGCAGATTGAGCCGGTCAACTTCCGTATATTGCTGACTATGCCTCCCTGGCCTCCTCCCCACCGGCCTCCAGCACCACGGACAGTTCTTCTGCGGAAAAAATCTTGTCGATATTCAGGATAATGATGAATTCATCGCCCTGTTTGCCCATTCCTTCGATGAACTCGGTCCTGATCCTTGTGCCCAGCCTTGGGGCTGGCTCGATCTGGTCGGGCTCCAGGTCAAAGACCTCCTGGACCGAATCGGCCAGGGCCCCCAGGATGGTGGATTCGTCGTCCACCTCAACTTCGGTGATGATAATGCAGGTGTTCACGCTGCGCTCGGTCCGGCTCAGGCCGAACTTGAGACGCATGTCGACAACCGGCACGGCCCGCCCCCGGACATTGATGACCCCACGCAGAAACTCCGGGGTCCTGGGCACGCGGGTGATGTCCGTGTATTCCAGGACCTCCCGGACCTTGGCGATGTCCATGGCATACAGTTCCTTGTCCAGGGTGAAGGTCAGGTATTGATTCAATTTTTTTCCCTGCTTTTTGTCCATATGGGTTGCCTCCGAAAAAAAAGGTAGCGGTTCACGGTTAAGGACTCTCGGTTCAGTAGAGGTGGAATCACGAACCGCGGTAGGGGTGGACCTGTGTCTTCGCCCTTGCGGGTGGCTGCCTGACCCTGCTTTGTTCAATAATCATGTGCAGCCTGACCGCCCGTGCACATTCCGTCCATGCGATTTATCGCGCTCATCCGGATAGGGCGCACACGCAGATGCGCCCCTCCAATGACCTCGTTGAACCCATTTTTCCTAGAACTTCTCGAACTCATCATCGCCCTTGTCCGGCCCCATGTCCAAGGCCAATCCCCGGCTTTTTGCCGATGACGTCGTGGAGACGGCAGCGGTCTTGCGCGGGGCAGAGGCGAACATGTTGCCTGCCTTGGCACCGCCGGTCGTCCGGGAGCGTGGCCCTGAACCCGACCCACTCATCCTGAAGAAGGCCATGGTGGCCTGAAGCTCCTCGGCTTGGCTGGACAATTCCTCGGATGTGGAGGCCATTTCCTCGGCAGCGGAGGCATTTTGCTGGACAACCTGGTCCAGTTGCTGAATGGCCTTGTTGATCTGCTCCACGCCGATGCTCTGCTCCCGGCTGGCCGCGTTGATTTCCTGAATCAGTTCAGCGGTACGCTGGATGTCCGGGACGATCTTCACGAGCATTTCCCCGGCCTGTTCAGCCACTTGCACGCTGGACTTGGACAACTCGCTGATTTCCGTGGCCGCGGACCCGCTACGCTCTGCCAGTTTGCGTACTTCAGCGGCCACGACCGCGAAACCCTTGCCCGCGTCTCCGGCCCGGGCCGCCTCAATTGCCGCGTTCAAGGCCAACAGATTGGTCTGACGGGCGATTTCCTCAATGATGGAGATCTTTTCCGCGATCTGCTTCATGGCTGTCACGGTCTGAGACACTGCCTCACCGCCTTCCTGGGCATCTTTGGCTGCCTGCAGGGCTATCTTTTCGGTCTGGGCCGCATTGTCCGCGTTCTGTTTGATGTTCGCGGTCATCTCTTCCATGCTCGAAGAAACCTCTTCCACCGAGGCCGCCTGCTCCGTGGCCCCCTGAGACATCTGCTCGGCCGAAGCTGATAGTTGCTCACTACCCGAAGCCACGTTCTCCGAAGCCGCCTTGACCTCACCCACTATCTCACGGAGCTTGGACTGCATGGTTTGCATGGCCTGACCCAGAATGCCGATTTCATCTTTCTGGTCAACATCCAGTCGAGCATCCAATTCGCCGCCGGAAAGCTCCTCGGAAAAGCGCACTCCCTTGCTTACGGGCAGAGTAATGGCCCGAGTCAGGAATACGGCAATGATGATTCCCAAAAACAAGGCAATACCAAGGCCAACCAGCATTACGAAAGAGGCCTGCCCAAGATTGGTCACGGCATCATTGGCGATTCGCTGGGTTTGATCCATACCCAATGCAGCGGTTTCCTGAGCCACGGCGAGGACTGCGTAACCGACCCGAGTCCGACGCTCGGCGATTTGATCCAAATCCCGCCAATTGGCCATCAAGGATGTCATGGCGTTCCGGTAGGCACCGGCCGCTTCCCGAATCGTGGCGATCTGGCGCAAGTCGCCCTCTTGTCGCGTGGTGATGCGAATTGCGTCCAATGTTTGATCAATCTGCGGAAAACTGACCATGGCATCTTCGATTGCTGAAAGATCTCGTTCGGCCTGGGCCCTCCAGGCACTGATCCGAACGGTATTGCCCAAGTCGATGACATTGTTGATCTGGGTGATCTTGTCCAACCGTTCCCGCAGGGCCACTTCCGTTGCCCCTTGCTGGATCTCCCGAATCATGGCCTCGTTTTGGGAATCCAAGAACGCCTCCGCTCCTTCGACGAATAAAGTGGCGCTCGTATCCATGGCCTGTCTATCAACATCCATGGCCTGAATTTTTGCAACGGTTTGCTCCACAAGGTCCGCGTATTCCTGCACACGATCCTGGGCCGCTCGTGCATTGTCGCGCAAAGCAGGCAAGTCTTGGCGCTCCGCAAGGCTCAAGGCGTTGCCAAGTTCCGCCTGCAATTCGGCCATTTCTCTTCGACCTTCATCAAGAAAACTCCTTTGTTCGGTGAACCCGTAGCCCCGAATCGCATACATAACCTGCAACGCATTGCGCTCCACCTCATTGGCCACGGCCACTTCCGGCACGTAGGCCTCTGCCAAGCGCTCGGCGTCATTTTCGACGCTGTTCATGTTCCAAACAGCTATCCCCCCCAACAAACAAGAAATGAGAATCAAAACCCCAAAGCCCATGCCGATTTTCAGCCCGAGTTTCATGTTTTTCATTACACTCCCTCCAATTCTTTTCAGTGGTTACGCGACCTCCGGCCCACGACCCAGTGTCCCGGCGACCTCCTGCAGCAGTTCCTCGGCTTCAAATGGTTTGTAGATGATTTTTGGACATTCGTCGGGTTGCCATAGCGCTGCTGACGCGTCATGGGCATACCCGGTCATGACCATCACGTTCGGTCCAAATCCCTTGCGACGAATGGCAGCCAGCAACTCTGGGCCACCCATGTACGGCATCCGAAGATCGGTGATCACGAGATCGACCCCTTGTCCATGTCGCATGGCTTCGGTCATCACGGACAAGGCCTCAATCCCATGTCCAGCTTCCAGCACAGTGTAGCCGGCTCGCCGCAGCACAAGCCCGAGGGAAAAAAGGACCTCTTTTTCGTCGTCCACAATGAGAATTGTTTTCGGGGACATTCTCCACCTGCCGGATGATTGCCTTTCGCCATTGTTCGACCCTGACCGACCGACACACAGCGCCATGCCAGCCTTCAGCATTTGCCATGCCAGAAAGCCTTTGCAATTCAACAACCTGGAATACAAGGAAATACGCCGCAAATACTGGTGCCAAGCATAAGGGAGGCGAGGTCAAGTCAGATTGACGGAGAGCATACGAGACAGGAAAAAGGAGAATGATTGCGGTAAAATAGGTTGGTGATGTCAAGTCGGCTTGACGGGTAATTTTCGTCAAGCTGGATTGACACAGGTAAAGGAAGAAGTAGTAGTTATGTTGTCCCATTGTCCGGTGGTTGAAACCACCGGCTCTCCGATACATCCCTTCAGGTTTTTATTCCCGAGCCTCAACGCCGCTGATGCAGCCGCTGGTGCATGGCCTGTCGGGAAATGCCGAGCATTCGGGCGGCGGCGGCCTGATTGCCGCCGGAACGGCGCAGGGCTTCCTGGACCAGATCCTGAAGGGTCTGGTCCATGGTCGGCAGGGGATCGGGGAAGAGGATGTCCGTCCGCGACGTCGTATCCTGCACTGTTTTCATGGCCGGAGCATCACAGCGGGGAACGGGGCTCTTGACCAGGGTGGCCATGTTTTTTTCCAGCGCCTGAAGGCCGCCCTGAGCCATGGAGTTGAAGATAAGGGAGCGCAACTCCCGGACATTGCCGGGAAAGGGATGAAACAGCAAACGCTCAGCCAACGGGGAATCGATTTGCCCACACGGGATTTTCAAAGATTCGCAAGCCTGACGCAGATAATGCTCCGCCAAAAGCAAAATGTCCTGCCCACGCTCCCGCAGGGGAGGCAAATGCACGTGATAGGTATTGACCCTGTAGAAAAGATCCCTGCGAAACAGCCCCTTGCTCTCGGCCGCTTCCAGATCCTGGTTGGTGGCCGCCACGATCCGCGCCCTGCTCCGGCGCGGCCTTTGCGCGCCCAAAGGAAGGTACTCCTGATCCTGGATCAACTTGAGCAGCTTGACCTGCGAGACAAGGGACAAATCGCCGATCTCGTCCAGAAACAGCGTCCCGTCCGCGGCCTGCTCCACCATGCCCTGCCGATCCTGTCTGGCATCGGTGAACGCCCCCTTGACGTGACCGAACAGCGTGTCCGCGAACATATTGTCGTCCAGCCCAGCCACGTTCACCGCGACGAACGGCTCGCCACGCCCACTGAGCCGGTGCAGGGCCATGGCCATGAGATCCTTGCCCGTCCCGGTCTCTCCGGTGATCAGCACCGGCTCGGCGGTGGGCGCAATCACTTCCATGTACCGAAAGATGGCCTGCATCCGACGATTTTCGGCGATGATCCCGCTGAAGGCCTCGGGTTGGTCCAGGCGCTCCGAAAGGAGTTTGTCGCGCAGGTGCATGTTCTGGCGCAGCAGCCCGGCATGATCCAGGGCGCGACGCACCGTGGCCAGGAGCAAGGCCTGTTCCACCGGCTTGACCAGGTAATCGAAAGCTCCGGCCTTCATGCAGCGGACGGCCGGCCCGGTTTCGTCCACGCCGGTGACCACCACCACGGGAACATGGGGGGCCTCGGACCGGAAACGTTCCAGGATCGCTTCCCCATGTACCCTGCCAGGCATGAACAAGTCCAACAACAGCAGGGCACACTGGACATCCGGCAACCGATCCAGCACGGCCTGGCCGTCAGTGAAGGCTTCCACGTTCCCGTAACCGGCCGCGTGCAGGGTCATGCACAGGCTGTCCAGGAGCGGCTTTTCGTCATCCACGAGAAATATCGGCCATACGGATTCGATGTTCGTTTTCATGATGCTGCCTTGAGAAAAATCGTCACCGTGGTTCCCAGGCCCGGCGCGGAGTCGAAGTCCATCCGCCCTTGATGGCTCTGGATGATGGACGACGTGATGGACAAGCCCAGGCCGGTGCCGCCGATATCATGCCGAGTGCTGAAGAACGGATCGCAGATCTGCTCGAGATGTTCCGAAGCGATTCCTTCTCCTTCATCAGTGATGCGTAAAACCACGGATCCCTCACCCGGATCGGAATAAATTTCCAGGACAATCCGGCGATCCTTGTCCGGTAGGGCTTGGCAGGCGTTGATCAGCAGATTGACGACGACCTGAACCAGTTTTTGAAAATCGCCCCGTACCGGGGGAATATCCGAATCAAGACGCATCTCGAACCGAGTGGTATGCTCGTCGATGGTCTTGCGGAGCATGGTCAAGGCCGCTTCAACAACCTGATTGAGCTGCACTTCCCTGTTCAGGTTCAGTGGGGTTTGCCGGGCGAAACTCTTCAATTCGGCGACAATCCGCTTGATTCGCTTGCTGCCTTCATGGATGCCCGAGAACAGCCTGGCCACATTGTCGCGCATCCGCGGGTAGGGTATTCCGGCCAGCATGAATTCCGAATGCCCGGCATGATGCGCCTCCAGGACCGGCAGGGAGTCTGCCCATACCTCTTCCAACAGCGGGGCGTTCAGAATGATGAAGTTGTTGGGGTTGTTCACCTCGTGGGCCACACCGGCCACCAGGGTACCCAGCGCGGTCATCTTGGCAGCCTGGACCAGTTGTTCCTGCTGGACCTTCTCGCGCATCTGAGCCTGCTTGCGCTCGGTGATGTCCTTGGCAAAGCCGATGGTTCCAGCGATGTTTCCGTTTCGATCACGGTAGGCCAGTTTATCCGTCACGATCCAGCCCAGCTTACCCGTGGTGCCGACGTACTGTTCCTCGATTCCGATCTTGTTCCGGCCTGATTGCAACACCTCCTGGTCGTCCAGGACGTACTTCTGCGCGATTTTCGGTGGAAAAATATCATCGTCAACCTTGCCGATGATCCGCTGCGGCTCCATGTCCACGGCTTGGCAAAACGCCTTGTTGACCTGCAAATACCTTCCATCGCCGTCTTTTTGCCAGATAAGGGCCGGGGCCGTGTCGAAAATCAGGTTCAAATGCTGCTTGGTTGCCAGCAGTTCGGTTTTTTCCCGCTCCAGGTCCTGGAACAACAGTTCAAAGGGACGCGTTACCCCGGAACGGATCAAAGCCAGGTAAACGCACATATACGCAATGATTTTCAAAAAATGATCGATAAAATTGGAATGCACCTCGGCACGCACGAAAAAAAGAAGCAGGGCTTCGGCGGCCAGAGAAGCGATCATGGCCAGGCAAATCAACTGAAAAAAACTGACATCAAGCCGGCTGCGACGGCGAAAAAGCACCACTAGGCCGGTCAGAAGGCCCAGACAGATGACAACCCCACTCCAGGCACTGAAAGGTGTCCATCCACCTCCTGGAACATAAACCGTTGGGAAAACTTGCCAATACAGTATGAAGGCCAAAAGGGACAACGCCAATCCAGCCCAGAAAGCCAGACCGATGAAGGGGCGCAAACTTCTCCCCAAGAACAGCGCGAACAGCAGCATGGCCAGCCCTTCGATGAATCGGCTGGCGAGCAAAAGCTGACTGGAAAGGTCCGCGCGCGGCGCGTCAAAAAAAAGGTCTGGCCGCAGCAAGGCCAAAACGTGCAGGAGGTCGATAAAGCCGATGAACAAAAAAGCCGACCCCAAAAGGAGCAAGGCGTCATTGTTGACGAAGCGCCGAGCGCTCCAGACCAACATAAACACGGCCCAGGCCAGGGCGATGGAAAAGACTTCCGCCATGCCATGAAAAAGCGTGGCGTTGTACCTGCTGACGATGAACAAAAGTCCAAGAACTGAACATCCAAGAATGTACCAAAGATATTCGGAAAATCGGCACTCTGTCCCGGCCTTCTTGGAGGACAACGAGCACCCTAGACATGCCGATACCGAGGCGTCTCCATGGTCCCGTTGCTCCTGACAACGCGGCAAATCATTGGCCATGGACAGAGCCTCTTCTCAACGGGTCCGGCTTGAGACCCTCGGCAGCGCTGAAATCACGCCTGGTTCCTCGCGTTATCCAATACCGGTCCACCAGGCCTTGCTTCCGGGTCAATTCGGCCAGGACCGCTTCCGGAGCAAGAAATCGCAGGTTTCGGCTCTTGCGCCAATATTCCCGGATCATGGTCGAACTGATGTTCACGAACGGTGGCTGAATCAACAGGATCGACCGCGCATCGCCCTCCAGAGACCACTCCCAGATCCGTCTCCACCCCCGCTCACGCAAAATTGGTTCACCGCTTCGAGGCCAGTGATCTCGAACAAAGTCCCGCGTCGCCTCCAGACCCATGTCCTGCCGGGAAACGGCCACGAAGTGGGCCTTGCGGGTCAGGGCCAAGCCATTTTTCCAGGACGGCAGGGTCAGCAAGTCCGGGACACCGAGTAAAAAAAAGAGCCGGCTTCCGGGTAGCACCCGCGCCAGCTCTTCCAGCGTATCCCCAGTGTATGACGGGCCGGGTCGCCCCCCTTCGATCAGCGAGCAATTAAGGCCGGGAAGCCCATGTAGGGCTGTTTGCACCAGACGGCATCGCAGACCAAAGGGCAACAGCTCCCGCTGTCCCTTATGCGGCGGGAATGCGGCCGGAACCAACTCCACTCGCTCCAGCTCCAGAATTTCCCGGGCTTCCACGGCCAAACGCAAATGGCCATGGTGCACGGGGTTGAAGCACCCGCCAAAGACACCAACCTTCATACAACCGTCATCTTAAACTGCGTGTTAAAAGCCCTTATCCATCAAGTCCGTTGAAAAACCCCAATTGCAAGGAGAAAAAAAGTTCAATACTAAAGCATGGTTATCCATATGTGAGAGTTTGAACTTCCTCGAGCGACGCAGCCATTGGGAGTTTTTAAACACTGTCTGGGACTTTTCTGGCTCATTCCCGGATCTGGCCCTGGCCAAGACCAACGAACTTCACCCCGGTCAGTTCCCGGACGCCCATGGGGCCATAGGCATGCAACTTGGATGTACTGATCCCGATTTCCGCGCCCAGGCCCAGCTGGCCACCGTCATTGAACCGGGTGGAAGCGTTGACCAGGACCAGGGAAGCGTCGGCCTCACGCAGAAAGCGCATGGCTCGATCGTGGTCTCTGGTGAGAATGGCCTCGGTATGGTTGGAACCGTAGAGAGCGATATGCTCCAGGGCCTGGTCCATGTCCCGGACCACACGCACGGCCAGAGTCAGAGCCAAAAATTCTCGGCCCCAATCACCCTCATCTGCCGTATCGGCATCGGCCTTGGATTGCAGCAGAGGCAGGCTTTCCGGGCAGGCCTTGAAGCGCACTTCCGCGGCACCCAGCCGTTCCGCCACCTTGGGCAGAAACATCGAGGCCACGTCCTTGTGGACCAGCAGGCACTCCAAGGCGTTGCACACCCCGCACCGCTGCACCTTGGAATTGAAAACGATATCCAGGGCCTTGTCCAGGTCCGCATTCTGATCCACATAGATGTGGCAAACCCCTTTGTAGTGCTTGAGCACGGGCATGGTGGCCTGGTCGGCCACGGCCCGGATCAGGGATTCACCACCGCGGGGGATAACCACGTCGATCAACTCGTCCAGCTTCAGCAAATACCCCACCGCTTCCCTGTCCGTGACCGGCACCAATTGGACGGCGGCCTCGGGAAGTTCCGCGTTCCGCAACGCCTCGGTGATCAGGTTGGCCAGGGACTGGTTGGAATGAAACGCCTCGGATCCGCCCCGCAGGATGGCCGCATTGCCGGCCTTGAGGGTCAGGATGGCGGCCTCGATGGTCACGTTGGGTCGGGATTCGTAGATCATCATCACCACCCCCAAGGGTACGCGCATCCGCCCGATGCGCAGCCCGTTGGGCCGCTGCCACATGGTTTCGATCTCGCCCACAGGATCGGTCTGGGCCATGACCTCCAGGCAAGCCTGAGCCATGGACTCCATGGTCGCCTCGGTCATCCGCAGGCGATCCACTCTGGCCGCGTCCAGCCCGGAAGCCAGGGCAGCGTCCACATCGCGCTGGTTGGCCTTCAACACCTGTCCTGCCCGGTCCCGCAGCAACTTGGCCAAATCCCGCAGGAAATTGTTCTTGCACCGGCCTTCTGCCTTGGCCAGTTCCTTGGCCGCCCTGGCGGACTCCTCGGCCATTTTGCCCATCAGGGCCTGAAGCTCTTTCGTCATGACGTTCTCCACTCGACTCGACAACTCCAACGTCAGTCGGTACGTGTTCAGCGATTCGAAAGTCGACCCCCGTATAACCGGCCAACTCAACCAGCACATCCTGATCAAAGCCAAAGGACCTCGCCATGCACGACGCCATCCGTGACCTGATCCAAGGCCAGACCATCTGCGTACTGGCCACCTCTCAAGACAACACCCCGCACACTTCCCTGATGGGCTACGTCCCGTCCGAGGATTGCTCAACCTTTTTTTTGGCCACCTACCGCAACACCCACAAGTTCGCAAACCTGCAGGCCAACCCCAATGTCAGCCTGCTTGTGGATAACCGCACCCCCCATACAGGTTCCCAGCGCCTGGAGACCATGGCCCTGACCGTGCACGGCCGGGTCGAAATCCTTCAAGACCCGGAAGCATGCCAGAGAGCGGCCGAACGGCTACGTAGCCATCTGCCGCACCTTCAGGAGTTTCTGGCTGGAAAGGATATCGCTTTCATCGCCGTCCATGCAAAGGATTTCCTGTTGCTGCACGGCCCCACCGAAGCGATCTTCGAAACGGCTAAGCCTCAGTATTGAGCATCATTCCGGCTCCCCTCTGTCCACCCCAGGCCTCCTCAAAGTCCGAGGCATCCGCCCCTCAAGGAGAGTGCACTCTCGCCCGGAAAAAGCAGTGGGGACAGACGAGCCATACTGCCCTACGCCGGCTTTTTCTCTTTGTCCTTAACCAAATGACGGATCAGCCGTTCAGGGTCCAGGATTACCAACATACTGACATCCTTGAAACTTGTTTCGGGCTTGACCACGAACTCCACGTAACTTTCCTGACTATCCAGCATCCCGTTGGCTTTTTCCACGCGGTCCATGCAGACCCCCGGAATCTCGCCCAGGTCGTCCACCAACATTCCGACTTTGGTGGAGCCTGCCGTGTGACCACCACGACCTGCGTTTCCATGCCGTTTTCCTAGTCCTCCCGATAGCTGGAACCACACCCACACCGAGGAGCCCACCAGTCGCGGAAAGACAAGGGCCGTCCCATGGCGGGAAACTTGGGTGGACACCCAGATCCGCCTCCCCCTTCTGATCGTATGAGGAGGAGGAAATGGTCGACCGGATGAAAGAGCGGAGTTACGACAAAAGGCATCCTGCTTTGCCGGAAACTGTTTTTGGGAGTCCGGCCCTTGGGGCCGCCCGGTATGGGCGGGCTTTACTTTTACCAAGAAAACTGTTTGGAATATGATGAAAAAGGCATCAAGGCACGCTTTACCCTCAAACTCCCGCTCACTTCGATTTCCCGTATCCCACCCAGAAAGCCAAGGAGACAGGCTCATATGGATACCTCTAAGCTTGCCGTTCCAGCCGTTGGACTCGGCGTCCTTGTCACCATCGGCAGTGCCCTCACCACGCTTTTCATTGGCGCCTCCGTGGTCACTGGAGCCATTATTTCGGCTCTTGCGGGTCTCTTTGCCTTGGCCCTGGTAGGGACGCCCCTGTTGCTTCAGAATCGTTCCTTGACCCAGGCTTCCTCCGAGTTGAATAATCTTGCTGCTGGAAATTTTCAAAAGGCCACCCTGGAGTCCAATCGGAATGCAAAAAGTCTGCCGGATCTATTCGCCGCCCTGGAGGCCGTATCCCACGTTTTGAAGTACGAAAAAGGCATGAACAAGGGCATTGTTGAAGGACTCCCCATGCCCTTTCTCCTGGTAGACACCAAGGAACGGACAACATTCTCCAACCAGGCCTGCATGGATATGCTCCAGATCGACGGCCCCCCGGACAAGCAGTATGGCCGAACCCTGGCCGAAATCTTCTACAACGACCCTGCGCGCCAGACCCTGGTGGGCAAAGCCATGCAAACTGGGGAGGTGTTCAAGAACACGGAAGTCTCCATCCAGGGCCACAAAGGCGGAGTGCGGCATGTCCTGGCCAACGTGTATCCGCTCCATGATTTGGACGGGGTCTGCATTGGCGGTTTTGGGCTGTACCTGGACATGACGGCCCTGAAGACCCGGGAAACCCAGATTAGTGAGCAGAATGAATGCATCTCCCGGGCAGCTGAACAGGCCACAAAAGTCTCCAACTCCATGGCCTCGGCAGCGGAGGAACTGGCCGCTCAGGTGGAGCAGGCCAGCCGAGGGGCCGAGGAGCAGCGGGACAGGACCGGCGAGACGGCCACGGCCATGGAGGAAATGAACGCCACGGTCCTGGAGGTGGCCAGAAACGCCTCCCAGGCCGCCGAGGCATCGGACCTGTCGCGGACCAAGGCTATGGAGGGTGCGAAAGTGGTGGGGGAATCCGTGGCGGCCATCAACAAGGTCCAGCAACAGTCCGAGGAACTGAAAGCCAACCTCGGGCGGTTGGGGCAACAGGCCACCCAGATCGGTCGGATCATGACCGTGATCGAAGACATCGCGGACCAGACCAACCTCCTGGCCCTGAACGCAGCCATCGAGGCGGCCCGGGCCGGGGACGCGGGACGGGGATTCGCCGTGGTGGCTGACGAGGTGCGCAAACTGGCCGAGAAGACCATGAACGCCACCAAGGAGGTCGGGCAAGCCATCTCGGACATCCAGCACGGCACCAAGGAGAACATCGAGGGCATGGAAAAGGCCGCTGCGGCTGTTGCCAAGGCCACGGCCCGGGCCAACACCTCCGGCGAGACCCTACAGGAGATCCTGGTCCTGGCCGAACAGGCCGCGGACCAGGTCCGCTCCATCGCCACAGCCGCGGAACAACAGTCGGCCACCAGTGAGGAGATCAATCGCGGCGTGGAGGACATTAACCGCATCTCCGCTGAAACCAGTGAGGTCATGAACCAGTCTGCCCAGGCCGTCTCTGAACTGGCCCGGATGGCCGCTGAATTGAACGCCATCATCGACGACATGCGGGCTCAGGCGAAGGACGAGTGCCCTGCGGAGTGATCAATGGCAGGTGAAGCCGCGCGCGCCGAGAGCAAACCACTCCCAGTGGCCGAGATATCGACCCTCCATTTAAAAAGCGGTTGCGCCTGTGCTACAAAATACTCTACTGATCGCAATATCTTGACGTATTAATTTGCAACAACAACTTTGGAAGCATAATTTGCTAAATTTTGAACGGGATACAGACAAATCTCTTGAAAACAGCAAGAAACACGGCATTACCGTCCACGAGGCAAAATCCGTGTTTGCTGACACAAACGGCAAGCTCATCGATGATCCAGACCATTCCGATGAGGAAGAGCGATACATTCTGCTTGGGTTGAGCGCCAACCTTCGGTTGCTTACCGTCTGCCACTGCTACCGTGAACAGGACAGCACAATCCGGATCATCTCCGCCCGTAAAGCTACCAACCCAGAAGCAAAGAACTACTAAAAAGAGAGCATCTTAGGCGCAAAGAGTACGACTTCTCCAAAGCCAGAAAAAACCCTTACGCGGCCCGGCTCAAAAAACAGATCACCCTCCGATTGGATGAAGAAGCCGTAGACTACTTCAAATCCATCTCGGAAGAAGTTGGTATCCCCTACGAAAACCTCATCAACCTCTACTTGCGAGATTGCGCCGCATCTCAACGCACACTGGACTTGTCCTGGAAGGATGCGTGATCCAAATCTTGCCCGTATTGCAGGGAAAACCTTTGTCCTCACTCCCAAGCGCAAAAGGCCGGTGCTCTCGCACCGGCCTTTTTCATGTAACGGTGTCGGCGGGACACGGCGCACTCTGCCCTGCCGCCTTGGGTTAGTCTTCCAGCGTGGAGATGTCCCCAACCTCCTGACCGAGTTCCTCGGCCTTGAGCACCCGACGCATGATCTTGCCGCTGCGGGTCTTGGGCAGCTTGTCCCGGAACTCAATGGTTTTGACAATGGCCACAGGGCCGAGTTCATTGCGGATGTGCACCTTGAGTGTCTTGACCAACTCATCGGACGCCTCGAAGCCTTCGGTGAGGGTGACGAAGGCCTTGGCCACCTCGCCCTTGATCTTGTCTGGGATACCGATGGCCGCGGCTTCGGCAACGGCCTTGTGGGCCACCAACGCGCTTTCCAGTTCCGCCGAACCCAGGCGGTGTCCGGCAATGTTCATCACGTCGTCGGAACGGCCCTGGATCCATATGTACCCATCCTCGTCCTTGCGCGCCATGTCCCCGGCCAGATACACGCCGGGGATCTTTTCCCAGTATGTCTTCTTGTAGCGCTCGGGGTCCTTGTAGAGGTTCCGAACCATGGACGGCCAGGGTTTGCGAACGACCAGCAGCCCCCCCTTGCCCGCCGGCACCGAATTGCCCTTTTCATCCACCACATCCACGTCAATGGCCGGCAGCGGCTTGGTGCAGGAACCGGGTTTGAGCACGCTCACCGGCAAAGGGCTGACCATGATGGAGCCGGTTTCGGTCTGCCACCAGGTATCCACCAGGGGGCATTCGGAACGGCCGATATTCTTGTACATCCAGACCCAGGCCTCGGGGTTGATGGGCTCACCCACGGAGCCGAGAATGCGCAGGGAAGAGAGGTCGTGCTTCTTGGGGTATTGGGTACCGAAGCGCATCAGCATGCGCACCAAAGTCGGCGCGGTGTAGAGAATGGTTACCCCGTACTTGGCAATCAGGTCCCATACCCGGTCAGCCTGGGGATACAGCGGGTGGCCTTCAAAGATGACCGTGGTGGTTCCGGCGATGAGTGGTCCGTACACCACGTAGCTGTGGCCGGTGATCCAGCCGGCATCCGCTGTGCACCAGAAGATGTCCGTTGGCTTGATATCAAAAACCCAGTTCAGGGTCCGGTTGATGCCTACCTGGTAGCCTCCGTGGGTGTGCACGATGCCCTTGGGCTTGCCCGTGGTTCCGGAGCTGTAGAGCAGAAAAAGCATGTCCTCGGAATCCATGGACTCGGTCGGCGATTCGGAGCTTTCCGCCCGCACCAGTTCCTCGTACCAAAGGTCACGGGCTTCCTGCATTTCCACCTGAACGTTGGCCCGGTGGACAACGACCACCGTTTCCACGCTCTCGCAGTTGGGGCCGATCAACGATTCGTCGACAATGGATTTCAGATGGACGGCCCGGCCGTTGCGGTAGAAACCATCTGCGGTGACGATGACCTTGGGCTGGGCATCTTCGATCCGATCACGCATGGCCTTGGCCGAAAAACCGGCGAAAACCATGCTGTGAACCGCTCCGACCTTGGCTGTGGCCAGCATGGCGATCACGGTTTCCGGCAAGGGAGGCATGTACAGTAAAACCCGGTCGCCCTTCTGGACGCCCAACGAGCGCAGGGCGTTGGCGAACTTGTTCACGGCCCGGTACAGCTCAAAATAGGTCATCTTCCGCGAGTCACCGGCCTCGCCTTCCCAGATGATGGCCAGCTTGTTCTTGTTGCCCGTCTTGATGTGCCGATCCAGAGCATTATGCACGATGTTGCATTTGGCCCCGGTGAACCATTTATAGAACGGGGCGTCGCTTTCATCCAACACCTTGTCCCATTTGCGATACCATTCCAATTCCTTGGCAGCTTCCTCCCAGTAGCCCAACGGATCATCCATGGCCTGGCGGCGGGCATTCTCCAGGGTTTGCGGATTGGCATTGGCTTCAATGACCATCTGCGGCAAGGGCCGAAAGACGCGATCTTCTTGCAGCAAGGTTTCCAGGGCGCCGTCTTGTGACATGATGTCTCCTCCTTGGCGGTGAGCTATGAACGTCGTGTAGGTAGTTAGGGTCCGCGGGGCACAAGGCCGATATACGAACCCCTCTCCGATTCAGGGTCGTGTTTCCGTTACGGATGCATCCAGAACATGATCCGGATACAATGGCGCATTGATTCTCGGCGAAAGGGAAGGGCGAAAGGGTAAACGGCAACGGTTGCCCGGCACTCAGAGACCGAGAATCTGCTTCAAATCCGCGATTCGGCGGCGACTGACCGGCAGCTCAATGCGCTTTTTCCCCGTGGTCCGGAGCATGAAATTGCTGCCCGGCAAGGAGGCAATTTCCGTAACCAGGTCCAGATTGACCAGGAACTTGCGATGTACCCGAAAAAAACGATGCGCTCGCAAACGGTCCTCAAGGTACTTCAGACGAAAGGAGGTCAAATACTTGTCCTGATTGGTGTGAACGAAACTGTAATCTTCATAAGCTTCCACAAAGACAATCTGGCTGTAGGGAACCAGAATAACCCGGCCCTCCAGGGTGATGGGTAGTTTCTCGATTTCCACGGGGCGGATCTGGTTGTAGTCCCAGGCCTGACGCAGGGCCTTGAGAAAATTGTCTTCGTCCTCCTCCTCCATGGCGATCTGCAGGGTTTCCTCATCGCCCTCGAACTCCACGCTTTTTTTGGAATTGCCCTCAGGTTCGGCAATATGTGCATCGGCCGGGAGCCGCCGCAAGCGGGCCAGGGTCCGTTGCAACCTCTCCGGGGAACATGGCCAGAGCAGGTAATCCGTGGCTCCCAACTCAAAAGCCTTGAAGGCCTGGGTTTCATCAGTGGCCAAAAACACCATAGCCGGGCGATGCTTGCGTTGCCCAAGAATCTGGGCCAGCTCCAGGCCACTGACCCCCTCGGGCAGTTCCATTCCCAGAAAAAAGGCATGGTAACCAACCCCTTCCAGCAGCTCCATGGCCTCAAAGGCGGAAACAGCCTCCCCCAGCACCTTGACCCCGTCCAATTCTCGCAACTGTTGCCGCAATTCGTGCCGCATGTGCGGATCAGGATGGACCAACAGTACACGAAGTTCGCTCATGACATCACCATTGCTTCCGGGTTCTCGTCGACGGATGCTCCAACGCTACATAAAATACGCCCATCATCAGCTCATGCCACTTTCAGCCCGAATCGGCAAGGCATGGTCGCTTCCTAGCCCATCTTCCAAACCACCGGCAAGAGCCGTCGGGAAGGCCACTCCTTTTGCCCTGACAACCAGGCAACACCTTCAGGCCGCCAAGCTTTGCAGGCCATGGTCCGCTCGAAGTCCATGATGCGCACAGCCGAATCCCGTGTGGACCATTGTTTCGAAAAACACACGGCAAAAAAATCCAGATTCTTCAGACAATCCCCTTTGACCAGGTTCCGGCCGTTGCGGTTTCCAGATGGCGCAACATGGAAAGATCGGCCGGATGATTGACGTTGAAAAACGGGGTGGCTTCGGAGCGTGGATATGGAATATGATGACGCATTTCTTCAGTCACAATTCTGTTAAGCTGATAAAGCCCGCGGTGAAATGCCTGTTCCAGCAGGGCCAGGGTCCCGGGTTCGTAGATTGCTACCAGGGCCTCGATATACCCGGTCTCTTCCTGCTGGAACGTGGTCATCAGCGCCGAATCCGGCTTTTCCCGCCAAGCGGTTTTCAGCCGACGCAATATCTGATCGTCCATCAACGGCAGGTCGCAGGATAACACCAGACAGGGCCGCTCAAGTTTCTTGAGGGCCGTGGCAATGCCGCCTCCTGGGCCGCATCCCGGCTCAGCGTCAAGAAAGCTCGGCACGTTCAGCCCATGATCCTCGGGAAGCCTGCCAACGATGTGCACAGTGGTACAGTGGCGTTTCAACAGATCCACGGACCGGGAAAGCAGGCTGACACCGGAAAAAACCACTCGTGTTTTATCCTGGCCCAGACGGCTGCTCTTGCCACCGGCCAGGACAACCCCAGCCAACGCTCCCAATTGCTTCATGGTCGCCATCCCCCGTTTTCCGCAGTGCCGCGTACCCGGTGATATTGGAATGGATGGGTGCTCGCAGGTACGAAGCTAGAACCCAAAAGCCGAGAGAGTCGGGCGGACATGCCCTCTGGATTGGGCCAGCACGTCCAGAGCCAGCGATTCCAGATCGTCCAGTACGGGAACGGAAATTCTGTCCAATTGCCGGAAGTCCGCGGTCTTGATGTACATGCGACAATGCTCACACAGTTCGACCCGGTACCCAGGCAACTCATCAACATTGAAGTACTGCAGTTTTTTCGGGTCCCGCTCTCCGCAGTACACACAACCAATCCGGCTGACGCGATAGGCACTGTGACAGTAGGAACAATGCATCATCCGACATCCCTCGCGCGTTTCCAGACTGGAGATATAGGGCAGGCTGCCACAGACAGGGCAGTGGCCGTGCTCCCACATTCCTTCCAGCGGGCGAGACGCGACGATTTTTTCAGCAACGTCCCGGATGAATGGCGTCAAGGCACTTTGGGCCAGAAAAAAAAGCAGCTTCGGGGTACCCGGGGTTTTCTCGGCCCAGATGGCAAAAAAATCCTGATCTTCCTCCAGGTAGGCACGAAAAAGGCGCTCGGCTTCCAGTTCCTCGGTTTCCAGGGCCTCAATCACCCGATCCGCGCCAATCTCCAGTTCCGACCCGTAGCTTCGGATCTCCGGAAGGAGCGTGGACAAAAGTTGTGCTGCCCCGACGAAATCAACGGGGAAGGCGGCTCGCGGCAACAGGCTGGCCCCCTGAACATGCCGCTGCGGGTCGGTCAGTTCCGGCACAACCGCCGATGCAGCATCATTCTGCTCAGTCAGTTCGGCCTTGACCTGAAACTGCCTGTCCGCCACGGTCTCCAGAAGCGCAAGCATCGCATCCGGAAATCCACCTTTCTTGCGAAGCGCGGCGATTTTCCGGGAAAAACGCCGCGCTTCCTTGTCACCATCATTTTGCATCACCCAATCCTCCTTCTGTGTATATCGACCCATGACACTTCCGGGATCAAAAGCAATCTGGCCACACTGTCTTTTTTCCATGTCGATCGAGCCAACTTGTTACTGCTGCAAGCCTTACTGGAACAATCACGGACAATCAATGACAAGCAGGGCGAACTTCGCTAGCATTTTGCGCATGGCGCTTCCATGGACGACAAACACACCTTGTTTCGAATCAGGAACAGGCCCAAACAGCCATCGACCGAAAAACCCCATGCTCAACACCATCCTGACCAAACTTCGCCATGCTCTCCAGGTATCGGCTACTGATAATCCGACAAAATCCACGGACAATACCGTGCTGGACGCAACCCTGCGTCAAGCCAGAGCCGCCGAACCGCCTCCGGTCGTCTGGCTTCTGGGTAAAACCCAGTCCGGCAAGACCTCCATCATCCGCTCCCTGACCGGCAGCCCGGATGCCCAGATCGGCAATGGTTTTCAAAGCTGCACCCGGACCGCCCGTTTCTACGACCATCCGGGTGACGTTCCGGTCGTCCGTTTTCTGGATACACAGGGTTTGGGCGAGGTGGACTATGACCCTTCCGAAGACCTGGCATTCTGCGAATCCCAGGCCCAGCTGATCATTGCCGTGGTCAAGGTGACCGACAGTCTTCAGGACGCCGTTTTCGATGTTCTGCGGGCCGTGCGCCGGCGTCATCCGGACTGGCCCGTAATTGTGGCCCAGACCTGTCTGCACGAAACCTATCCGGCGGGCTCGGAGCACGTGCTCCCCTACCCCTTTGACACCCCCGGCTGGGAGCAGCGTGTCTTCCCGGACCTGGCCCGAAGCCTGCTTTTCCAACAAAACCAGCTCGGTACCTTGCCTGGGAACGGATCGGTCTCCTGGGTACCTGTGGACCTGACCCAGCCCGAAGATGACATCCAGCCCCCAGACTATGGCCTGGAAGCCCTTTGGGGCGCAATCCAGCGGGCTTCCCGGGTCGGCCTGGGTGATCGATTGCGCGACGAAACTCGTCAGGCCGATCCCTTCAGCCAGGCCGCTCACCAGCAGATCGTGGGCTATGCCATGGCCTCGGCTGCCATGGGCGCCCTGCCCATGGTGGACATGGCGGGTTTACCGGCAATACAGATAAAAATGCTCTATAAACTTGGAGAAATGGCCAATTTCTCCTGGAACAAACGGCATATTGCCGAATTTTCAGCGCTGCTCGGTCCGGGCATCGTCACTGGCTATGGACTGCGCATGGCCGGTCGCAATGTGATCAAAATGATTCCGGTTCTGGGCCAGACAGGCGGAGCGGCCTATGGGGCGGCCAGCGGTGCTGCCCTGACATTTGCTTTTGGCAAGGCGGCCTGCTTCTATATGCATCAAAAGGCTCAGGGGGCTCCGGTTTCAGCCGAAGAGGTGCGCAAGGTGTTCACCGAAGCCGTTCAAAAAGGCCGAGAATTGATTCAATCGTTCAGAAACAAGGACCCGAAGTGATCAGCAAGCTTGCCCTGCTGCGCGGGTTCGGTTTGATCCGCTTGCTGGCCATGCTCCTGGCCGCGTTGCCGCTGCTGGCCCTGCCGATCCTTGGCCTGGCCTGGATCTGGATGTCCGAACACCGATCCCTCTGGCTGGCCGCCATGGGTGGTTTTGCCGTGGCCGGTTACGGACTGCATCTGTTCGGGATCCAGTTGGAACGCTCCCGAAACAGGGAACATTCCGGCGGCAAATCCAGGCAGGCGGAGCCCCATGCAACAACGGCTGACCCCAATTGGCCTCCCCGGGACGAGGCCTGCTGGGAAAAAGTGGAAAAACTGGCCCAGGGCATATCCTCCCAAGACTGGAAAGGTCTGGATGTCCAGCGCATCGCCCTGCTGGGCAGGGATACCCTGGATGTGGTGGCCGGCCACTACCACCCTGAGGCGGAAAAACCTCTGCTGGAGTTGACCATTCCCCACGCCCTGCTGATCATCGAACGGGCCGCCCGGGATCTGCGTCAAGATATCCTGAACACCATCCCCCTCAGCCATCAGTTGACCGTAGGGTTTCTGCTCCGGATCAATCGCTGGAAGGAAACGGCCCAGCAATACGAAAAGCTCTATCGCTTTGGCCGGGCCGTCTTTTCCCCGTATTCGGCCCTGTTCCATGAGGTGCGTCGCAAGCTGGGCAACAACATCGCCGGATACGGCCTGGAGAGCGTCAAGTCCTGGCTGCTGCGCGAGTATGTGCGCAAGGTGGGGTTTTACGCCATCGAACTCTACAGCGGCAAACTCCTGCTGTCTGAAGATAGTCCATTGAGCCGGACTACCGTCGCCACCCGCAAGGACCTGATCAACCAGAGCGCCACCCAGGACAGTTTCCAGCACAGCTTTCAGGACGACTCCGGAGCAAAAGGGGTGTCGGACGCCCCAGAACCCCTGCGCATCCTGGTCGTGGGCCGGGCCAATGTGGGCAAGTCCAGCCTGATCAATGCCCTGTTCGGCAGACTCACTGTCGTTACCGACGCCCTGCCCGGGACCACCCGGGCCATGCGGGCCTATCGCCTGCAGCGCGATGGCCGGGATGAGGCCCTGATTCTGGATGCCCCAGGGTGTGACACAGACCTACTGCCGGCCACGGTTTTGCGCCAGGCCGTGCTGGACGCGGACCTGATCCTCTGGGTCACGGCGGCCAACCGGGCCGATCGCCATGTAGAGCGGGAACAATTGGATCAAATCCGCTCCTGGTATGCCGAGCGTCCTGCCCGGCGCCTACCGCCCCTGGTTGTCGTGGTGTCGCACATTGACATGCTCCGGCCCATCAAGGAATGGGATCCCCCCTACGACCTGAACGAACCCGATGGACCCAAGGCCGCGATCATCCGCGCGGCAACGGAGGCCGTGGCCCGGGATCTCAACGTCCCCCAGGACCTGACCATCCCGGTTTGCCTGGCCCAGGATCGGCTGTACAACGTGGAAGACACCTTGGCCGCGGTCATCCTGGAACTCCAGGATGAAAGCGAAAAGGCGCGATTTTTGCGCTGCCTCGAGGCCCGAAAGAAAGAGGAGTCCTGGGGGAATGTGGTCCAGCAGCTCAAGGCCGCAGGGCGTCTGCTGGGAGACAGGGTGCTGGGGGCGATCAGGAAATAAGCCGTGGTTCAGGAGGATGCCGACTCCAGAATCGAGGCGGCAACATCGACAAAGGCCTGGTGGGCCATGGCCGCCTGCTCCTGGTCCGCGAAGCGGAAACAGATCCGCTCATGACCGCTGCGGGCCATGTCTTCGTCCAGGGTCAGTTCAAGCTGGAAGGCCCACTCCTGGCCGCCGCCCAGCAAAGTGCCATTGGGAGATACAAGAGGACTGACCTGCAGGCAGGAAAGGCTTTCGCACTCGATGTTGCCGTAAAAGCGGTGGCCGTTGCCGACGAAATGGACGGTTCTGCCGCGCACGTAGATCTCCTCCAGGCTGTGGAAGGCCAGCAGCATGGCGCAAAAATCGGTTGCCTTGGAAACCGGGTTCACGATGGGGTCACTTCAGGTTGACCTGGTCGGCGATGGTGGCAATGGAGGCCACGGCGTCGTTCAAAAAGTCATCCAAGCCTACCCCGATGGTCTCACACTCCCGGATGATCTCTCGATTCACCGCCGCGGCAAAGGCCTTGTCCTTCATTTTTTTCTTCAGACTTTTGGCCCCCAGTCCCTCCAGCTTCGTGGGTCGGATCAGGGCCGCGGCGGAAACCAGGCCGGTGACCGTCTCGGCGCAGCGCAGGGCGCGGTCAAACGTGGTGGACGGCGCGGCGCCGTTGCGCTCGCCGTTATGGGCCTTGATGGCCGTCAGGGCCTCTTCGGGCAAATCACCGGCCAGCCATGCGGCCGCCCGCAATCCATGCTCTTCGGGCAAATCCTTGGTTTCATGAAAATCCAGGTCATGCAGTAGCCCGGCCAGCCCCCAGACCTCCTCATCCTGCCCCAACCGCCTGGCCAGTCCTCGCATCACCGCCTCGGTTTCCAGGGCATGATGCAGCATATGCTGTTCCTGGCCCTTGCTTGAAAGCATTTCCCAGGCGTGTTCACGCTCTATCATGATTATCTCCATTGCTTCCGGTCTAAAAAATGATTTCCGTCCCGATCCCGCCCTTGGTGAACATCTCCAGTAGGATGGAGTTCTCCAGGCGGCCGTCGATGATGTGCGCTTTTTCCACTCCGGCCTCCACGGCTTCCAGGCAGCATTTGACCTTGGGAATCATCCCGCCGCGTAGCACCCCTTTTTCCAGGGCTTGCACGGCTTTGTGCCGGTTCATGGAGGAGATCAGATTGCCTTCGGTGTCCAGAACCCCGGCAACGTCCGTCAGCAGGATCAGCCGTTTGGCCTCCAAGGCCCCGGCCACGGCCCCGGCCACGGCATCGGCGTTGATGTTGTAGGTCTCACCATCGTCGTCCACACCCACAGGGGCGATCACCGGGATGAATCCCTCCTTCTCCAGGGTACGGATCAGGCCGGTGCGGATGTCCGTGACCTCGCCGACCTTGCCCAGGTCAATGATTTCCGGCGGCATGTCCTTATGCGGGATGACCATCTCCATCTTCTGGGCGTTGATCATCCGCCCGTCCTTCCCGGAGAGGCCCACGGCCTTGCCGCCGTGCTGGTTGAGCAGGTTGACGATCTCCTTGTTCACCTTGCCGACCAGCACCATTTCCACCACGTCCATGGTCGCTTCGTCCGTGACCCGCAGCCCCTCCCGGAACTGGCAACAGATGCCCAGCTGATCCAGCATCTTGCCGATCTGGGGCCCGCCGCCGTGCACAATCACCGGATTGACCCCGATGTAACGCAACAAGACGATGTTCAAGGCGAAGGCCCGCTTGAGCTGTTCGTCCTTCATGGCGTGTCCGCCATACTTGATGACCACGGTCTGCCCGAAAAAATCCCGAATGTATGGGAGCGCTTCAAGCAGGGTTTTGGCCTTGGCGACCTCATGTTGCATGGCAAGCCTCGCTGGCAAAAGTATTATCCTGGTTCAATGACGATTCCATGCTACAGAATATACCGCGACAAATCCCGGCGTTGCTGGATGTCCTGTAGCTTGTCCTGAACGTATGCTCCATCCACCGTCACCTGCTCGCCACTGCGTTCCGAGGCGTCAAAGGACAAGTCGGACAGAATTTTTTCCAGAATGGTGTACAGGCGACGGGCGCCGATGTTTTCCGTATCGTCGTTGATCTTTTGCGCAAAGTCCGCAACCTCCTCCAGAGAGTCCTGGGTAAAGGTCAGATCAACGCCTTCAGTGCCCAGCAAGGCCATGTACTGCTTGGTCAGGGCATTTTCCGGCTCGGTCAGGATGCGCAGAAAGTCTTCCTTGGTCAGGGCGGATAATTCCACGCGCAGCGGAAAGCGTCCCTGCAGTTCCGGTATCAGATCCGAGGGTTTGGACATATGGAAGGCTCCGGCGGCAATGAACAGAATGTGATCCGTGCGCACCATGCCGTACTTGGTATTGACGGAACTGCCCTCCACCACCGGCAACAAGTCCCGCTGCACCCCTTCCCGGGAGACATCGGTCTTGGAAGTTTCCCGGCTACTGCAGACCTTGTCGATTTCATCCAGAAAAACAATTCCGCCTTGCTCAACCCGCTCGCGGGCCGCCTCCATGATCTTGTCCATGTCGATCAGCTTGTCGCTTTCCTCCTGAATCAGCAGCTCATAGGCATCCTTGACCTTGACCCGGCGCTGCTTGCGGCGCTGGGGAAAGACCCGGCTGAACATGTCCCGGAACTGCATTTCCATATCCTCCAGACCGGGCATGGACATGATCTCCACCTGGGGTGCGGAGGCCTTGACATCCACCTCCACCAGCCGATCATCCAGCTTGCCGTCCCGCCACAGCTTGCGCAACTTTTCCCGGGTAGAGTCATGCTGCGCGTCACTGTCGCTTGCCAAGGCCGGGCCATTGGTCGGAGGGATGGTGGGCGAGGTTTGCTGCGGGGCCTTTTTGGGCGGCAGCAAGAGATCCAAGAGCCGTTCCTCGGCCAATTTCTCCGCCTTGACCCGCACCCGCGCGGTTTCTTCCTTGCGCAGCATGGTCACCCCAATTTCCATCAGATCCCGGATCATGGACTCCACGTCCCGGCCGACATAGCCGACTTCGGTATATTTCGTGGCCTCCACCTTGATGAACGGGGCATTGGCCAGCTTGGCCAGCCGCCGGGCAATTTCCGTCTTGCCCACGCCGGTGGGACCGATCATGATGATGTTCTTGGGCGCGATCTCGTCCCGCAGTTCCGGAGTCAGCTGCTGCCGCCGCCAGCGGTTGCGCAGGGCAATGGCCACCATCCGCTTGGCATCCTTCTGGCCGATGATGTAGCGGTTCAGTTCCGATACGATTTCACGGGGGGTCAAGTAGCTCATCAGGTGCTTGTCTCCTTCTTCGCTTCGCTCTTACGCAAGGATTCGAGGGTCAGTTGATCGTTGGTGAACACGCAGAGTTCCGCGGCAATGTCCATGGACTTGCGCACGATGTCCTCGCAGTCCAAGGGAGTATTCCGGGACAGGGCTCTGGCCGCGGCCAGGGCGTAGCTTCCGCCGGAGCCGATGGCCGCCACGCCGTCATCGGGTTCGATCACGTCCCCGGTGCCGCTCAGCAGCAGGATGGACGACTCATCGGCCACCAGAAGCATGGCCTCCAGCCGCCGCAAGTACTTATCCAGCCGCCACTCCTTGGCCATTTCCACACTGGCCCGCACCAGATTGCCGCCGAACTCCTCCAGCTTGGCTTCGAAGCGCTCAAACAGGGTCATGGCATCCGCCGTTGCTCCGGCAAACCCAACGATGACCCGGTCCTTGTAGATTTTCCGCACCTTGCGAGCCCTGTGTTTCAAGGCCACGCTCTGGCCCATGGTCACCTGCCCGTCCCCGGCCATGGCCACTCCGTCCGCACCGCGAACGGCGAGGATGGTGGTTCCGTGTAACTGCATTGTATGGCTCCGTTAAGGATAAAAAAGAAATTGCAATATCAACGTGGAACAACGGTACTCGTCACCCAGCGGGCTTCAATGGAGTCCACAGAGAGTTCAGCACCACATCCCCATTCAACAAAATATTTCCCATTGCGGATATTCATGAACCCATCAAGATCGTGCAGGGGTTGAAACGCTTCCGGTTCAAGGTAGGGGCGAATATCGAACAGGCCTGTTCTTCCATCTCCAGAGACGATATATTTTGCGGAACGACCTGGGCTATTCTCATTGGTCCAGACCCCGAATTCGAAAAGGATGCTTTCCATGAGGTCACTGCAAAAAGTCCCTTTTCCCGCGAAAACGTGTGATGTGATTTTGCT
>REDL01000079.1 GCA_007693505.1 Desulfovibrionales bacterium
CGTATCATACCACGTACTTTCCAAATTGAGTCATACCGGAGAAGGCCGGTATACAGTCCGATTTTTCTCGGATGAGCTGAGTAGTTACAAAAAAATCCTGAACACAGGGATGACAAGGAGGTCCGACCATGTGGACGCACAGCAATGGGCAACGCCTTAAATTCCATCGTTCCCTGCGCGGCCTGACCCAGGATCGGCTGGCCATTCGGCTGGAGACCAGCAAGCAGCATCTGGGCGAGGTGGAACGGGGGCGCTGCAACCCCTCCCTGGATTTCCTGGCCAAGGCCTGCCGGGAGCTGGACATCGACCCGGCCAGTCTGTTCGTGGTCCGCGATGGGGAGACCGACTGCCCGACCGGGGATGGTGCGCTGGAGAGCCAGGCCAATCGCCTGGTCGCGGCCGCCGCCACATGGTCCATTGATCTTGCCGACGGCAGGACGGTCTGGTCCCGGGCCATGTATCGACTCCTGGGGGTTGTTCCCAGCCGCAAGCCGTCCCTGAAGCTTTTTCTGAAGCGCCTTCGCGAGCAGGACGCAAAGGCCTTTGCCACCTTTCACCAGAAACTGCTCCATGGAGAGCTGCCGCAGCCCATGACCTGCGTGTTGATGCGCCATGGCGGCAGGCACAGGATCCTGCATGTCCTTGCGGACCTCTTGCCGGGCAGCGACCCGGGAGAAACGGGCCACGCCTGCGCGGTGTTCATGGATGTGACCGAGGGCATGGCCTATCACCGGCATGTTCTGGAGCGGCAGGAATCGCTGCAGGAGATCATCGCGGAAAAGACCCGCGCCCTGACCGGGGCCATGGTCCAGGCCCGGAAGGAGCTGGATCTGCGCACCGCCACCGAGGCGGTTCTGCGTCAGAGCGAGGCCACGCACCGCGCCGTGGCCGAGGACACGCCGGTGATGATCTGCCGCTACACGCCGGATTTTCTCCGTGATTA
This sequence comes from Desulfovibrionales bacterium, assembly GCA_007693505.1. Lineage (GTDB taxonomy): Bacteria > Desulfobacterota > Desulfovibrionia > Desulfovibrionales > Desulfonatronaceae > Desulfonatronum. The sequence goes on from REDL01000079.1 coordinate 944, forward strand.
CGTCAACAAGGCCTACTGCGACTATTTTGGCGCATCCGCGGATGCGTTGCGCGGAACACCAATGCTGGAAATGATCCAGGAAGCGGATCGGGCCGCATTCATCACGAATATTAACCGGCTTACGCCGCTATCACCCGTTATGACCAACGAATACAAGGTATTGTCCCCCGGCGGGGAAATCCGTTGGCAGCGATGGACCAACCGGGCCTTGTTTGACGCTCATGGCACCGTCGTGGCCTATCAGGGTGTGGGGGAAGACATTACCGAGCGCAAGCGGGTGGGGGATGCGTTGCGGGAGAGTTTGGCGCGCTACGATGATCTTGTCGCCAAGGTGCCGGTGGGTGTCTATTCCTTCTGGATCCGGGCGGACGGTGCCTTTGAATTCGAGTTCGTCAGCGACCGATGGTGCGAAATCCACCAGCTCCGACGCGAAGACGCCCTGGCGGATACCATGCTGGTCCACAACCTGGTCCACCCTGATGAGCGGGCGGCATTTGATGACCGGAATCTTGAGGCTTTTCGGGAGCGCAAAGCCTTCTTCTGGGAAGGACGGTGCATCATCGGCGGCAAGCTACGCTGGCTGCGCGTCGAGTCCACACCCACAATTTACGAAAATGGCGACATCCACTGGTCCGGCGTGACCCGGGATGTCACCGGGCAAAGGCAGACGGAAGAGGCCTTGCGGGAAAGTGAAGAGAGGCTCAAGGTCTTGCTTGAACTGGATCCTGCCACACCATGATGTGCGAGTGGCGCTGGACAGGGGCCACTGGGAGAGCATATTCAGCATTGATCCGAGACGAGCCCCCCAAGGTCCGGGGACATGACGCCCTCAGCATTCACCATCAATCAGACACCAACATGCCCTTTCTCGGCGCCCACATGCCCGCCTCCGGAGGACTCCACCTGGTTTTCGAGCGAATCACTCTGGCTGGAGGCCAAGCCCTGCAACTTTTTACCCGCAATCAGCGGCAATGGGTCGCACCGGAAATCACGGACCTGGAGGCTGCCACCTTTATCGCGGCCTGGAAAGACTGGGGCCTGCCGCATGTCTTTGCTCACGGAGCCTATCTGATCAACCCCGCCTCACCGGAAACAGCTCTCTGGAACAAATCCCGGGACGCCCTGGCCCGTGAATTCCTGCGCTGCGCCCGGTTGAACATCCGCTGGGTGGTCCTGCATCCCGGCTCGCACAAAGGACATGGGATAGACAGCGGTATCGCCCGCGCAGTCGGCTGCCTGGATGCGGCCTTTGAGCAGGCCGGGCCTGCGGCGGCGGATGTCGGCGTCCTGCTGGAAAACACCGCTGGGTCAGGCACGGCCTTGGGTGCGAACCCTGAAGATCTGGGCCGGATCATCACCGCGTCCCGCTTCCCGGAACGATTGGGAGTCTGCTGGGACAGTTGCCACGGCTTCGCCGCAGGCCATGATCCCCGGACCCAAGGCGAATGGGACCGGGTTATTACCCGTCTGAACGAATCCGTGGGCCTGGAACGGCTGCATCTGATCCACCTCAACGACAGCAAAACCGCCCTGGGCAGCCGCGTGGACCGGCACGAACATATCGGCCAAGGCCAAATTGGCCTGCCCGGCTTCACCACCATCCTCCACGACCCCCGCCTGGCGCATTTGCCCATGATCCTGGAAACGCCCAAGGAAAAAGACCTCAAGGACGACATCCGCAACCTGAACGTGCTGCGCGGTCTGCCTCAGCAGGTTCATCCTGGAGCGTAAAGGCCGACAAAAATTGGGCCAGGCTAGATTACCTTAAGCTGTTACTGTCTCTCGGTTCATATCCGATTTGAACTTCTGAAAAATATGAACACGCCACCCAGAGTCCACTTCTTCATTCATTCGGAAACGTGGGGAAGCAAGGAGTTCCTGCTCATCTCTTTTTTTTTGCCCAGTTTCAGCGATAAACCTCACGCCGGTGACCGATCCGTACGACCAGGATGGCGCTGTTGGCCAGCCGGATCAGGTATGCGCGTATGAGCTTTTATCCATCTAACCGGAGTTCCGCGTCCCGCACTCGCTTGAATATCTCTTCCGCCAAATGCTCATGCGACGCCCAGCAGCCTCCCCAGCTCGCCAATGGACTTGCCCTGAAAATTACCGGTCATGGGCCGTACTCGCAATCCCAGCTTGCTGTTCCGTTTCTTGATCCTGTCTTGCCGCTGGGAGATGCCTTTCTTGCCCGGAATGATCCCGAAAACGCGCTTTGAATGACCAAACCCTTCCGTGCCAGGCGATTTTTTCCAGATTTGATGCTTGATCTTCAGCGTTGAAAGTGCCGTCTTTTCGCGATCATTCCCCCTCCGTGTCCATTCCGTCGCCGATCCCCAACGGCCGGATCACCTCCTCGATGATCCGCTGCACGGTTCGGGGATGGTCAAACGGGTCTGAGGTTTGGTGGATGGCCACCAATTGCGCCGCGAGTTCCCGGCCAGAGGCATAGGCTTGACGACGCACCTGGTCCACGCCGACCCAGTTGCCGTTGCGCACAAAATCCGGAAAAATGGTAAAAATTCCAGGGAAGAGCATCTTGGAAAGGGGGCGCATCATGGCCAGGTACAACCCCAGAGACGGTTTGCGGTCCTCCTCGGCCATCCGGCTCAACAGACCTTGGGGATGGGTGTCGGCCAGCAGGTCCTTGACCGCCCGGATGAACACCTCGGCCAGCGTCTGGCAGGTGTTGGCCACCATCTGGTGCCAGACGTCTCCGGGAAAGGCGTCCTCCACGGCCTCGCCGATTTCGTGATGCACCCACAGTCGCAATTCCTCGGCCACCATGTGCAGATACGCCCCTCCGTGCTCCCCCGGCCGCCCCAGCAAACCCTGCGTATCCAGGTCATACCCCGCCAGGGCGAAGTCCAAAGCAGGGCGAACCGAGGGCCGTTGCTCCTGCACGACGTCCCAGAGCAGCGCAGCCATGGCCTGACGCCGGGCAATGATCCGCTGTCCCTGTCGCATCACCGGCGTGGCGAAAATATCCCGGCACAACTCCCGCTCTATCGTATACACCTGCAACCCGGCGATCATCTCCGACTCCACCGGCTCGGCCAGCAGAAAACTGGGCTTCATGCCCAGCACGTAACCTGCCCCGTACAGCAGATTCCGGGATGACAGCCGTTCATTGATCTGCTCCAGCTCAAAGGGATCCAACTCGTCTCCGTCCAGGCGCAAGGCCTCGCAACCCCGCCCCTCCAATTCTTGCCACAGCTCTTCCCGCTGCTCCACCCATTCCAGAATCAGTCCATGTTCCGGCTCCTGCCAGGGGGCCAATCCGGTTTCCCATTTATACAGCTCCCGCATCCGGAGCAGTAGCCCACACAAAGAAAAAGCGCCGCTGAAATTGGCGTCGGATATGGCACAATTGCGTTGCACCTGTTCCTGCACGGCTTCGGTTGTCATCAGCAAAGGGGGTCTCCTCGTTTTGTCATTCTCAATTCCACGCAACATGCCCCTTTCTACCCCTTCCGATGCCGCCTTTCAATCAATCCGAACCATGAACCCGACCTGGGCGAATCTATTTGACAAGGTGTCGATCATCGGTCGATAAGCAATCTTCCATCGAGCATTACGCACTCAATGCAAGAATACCACCTGCCCATGCCGCTCATTCTCCATCGCCCGCTTCTGGTTCTGCCCGCCATACTCCTGCTCCTCCTGCTGGGGATCACATGGCTTTTGTTCCAGGACGCCCCGTCCGACCCCGCCCGGTCCGCCGTCCGCTACAGCCTCTTGCCACCGGAACCGGAGACCATCGTTGCCTTGCGAAGCACAGTGCCGGCATGGATCGAGCTTGTAGGCGAGGTTCGTCCCCGGAGTGAAATCGTGGTGAGCACCCAGATCCAGGCCAAGGTAGACCAGGTTCTGGTACGCACCGGAGATCATATCGAGAGCGGAGCACCCTTGATGCAACTTGACGACCGGGAATTTCAGGCCCGTCTGGCCCAGAGCCGCCACGACCTGGACGCCCTGAATGCGGCCTTGCTTCGAGCGCACAACATCCAGGAACGCACCCAGGCCGAGCTCGACCTGGCCCAGGCCGAGTTCTCCCGCGTCAAGGCCCTGCATGCCCAGGGCGCGGCCGCGGCCAGCGAGTTGGACCAGGGCCGGGCCGGGTTGCTGGCGGCCCGGGCCGAGCACGGTCAGGCGGAACAGAGCATCCAGGAGCTGCGGGCCGGGCGGATGGGTCTGAGGCAGCGGATCGAGGAACTCAGCGTGGCCCTGGGCCATACCGTTGTCACGGCTTCGGAGAGCGGCATCATCGCCCGCCGATCCGTTGAACCGGGAAACGTGGCGCACCCCGGCCAGACGCTGCTTCTCCTGCACAGTCTGGAACCGCGCCTGGAAGTGCATGTGCCGGAGCGCTATCTTGATCGGATCGCCATGGGCCAAACTCTTGAGGCCCGGGTGGACGCCCTGGACAGCATGTTTTTGGCCAGGGTGGACGAACTGGAGCCGGCCGGCAGCCCGGACTCCCGCTCCTTCCTGGCCAAGCTGGAGGTGGCCCCGGAACTGTCGCGGGATACTTCGGCCCTTCGCTCGGGCATGTTCGTCCGGGTGCGCCTGTCCCTGCCCTCTGAGCAATACGTGCTCATACCAGAGGACGCCGTGCTCCGCGTGGGACAATTGGCCATGGTTGCCGTGGTTCGGGAGGAAGCGACCTATGCCTTGCGCCACGTGCGTCTGGGCCGGACCTTTGACCATCAGGTGGAAGTCCTCTCCGGGCTTCAGGGCGGTGAGCACCTCTGGCTGCACCCGACTCCCACGCAATGAGCCCCACGACCAATCCCTCCCGCCCCCCTGGGCTCGTCCCCGCCCTGGTGGCCCCGTTTCTTTCCTCGCATTTGGCCGGAGTCTTTTTGGTGCTGGCCCTGACCCTGGGCGTCGCGGCCCTGCTGGTCACCCCCAGGGAAGAAGAGCCGCAGATCGTGGTGCCCATGGCCGACGTGATCGTCCACGCCCCGGGAGCCGGACCCCGGGAAGTGGAAAAGCTGGTGGCCACGCCCCTGGAAAAGCTGCTCTGGCAGATTGACGGAGTGGAGTATGTCTATTCCGAGTCCAGGCGAGATCAGGCCGTAGTCACGGTGCGCTTCTTCGTGGGCGAGGACCGGGAACGCTCTCTGGTCAAACTGCACAACAAGATCATCATGCATGAGGACCAGGTGCCGCCCCTGGTGACCAACTGGTTGATCCGGCCGGTGGAAATCGACGACGTGCCGGTGCTCATGCTGACGCTGTTTTCGCCGACCCGCACCGACGCTGAGTTGCGCCGGATCGGCGAGGAGTTTCTGACCCGGTTGTCCGAGGTTCCGGCGGTTTCCCGTGCAGAAGTCTTTGGCGGCCGGCAACGGCAAGTCCGGGCGGAACCGGACCCTTTGCGCATGGCCGGACACGGGGTGACCTTCGCTGACCTGGAACACAGCCTGGCCGCGGCCGGCACGGCCCGAAGCGCCGGGTCCCTGCTTCGGGACAACCGCGAACTGAATATCCTGGGGGACGGCCGGTTCACCTCCGCCGCCGACGTGGCCGGGGTGGTCGTGGGCGTACACCAGGACCGTCCGGTCCACCTCCGGGATGTGGCCCGGGTCCTGGACGGCCCGGAAGAGCCCCACAGCTATGCCCGGATTCGTCTCGGCGACCATCGCTCCCAAAGCATGCCCGACACCGGCCTTGCCCAGGACATGCCCGCCGTGACCCTTGCCCTGGCCAAGCAGCGCGGGGCCAATGCCGTGACCGTAACCCGGGACATCCTGGCCGCGGCCCAGGAACTGCGGCCGCTGGTCCTGCCCGAGGACGTGCACCTGGAGGTCACCCGGGACTATGGTCAAACCGCCCAGAACAAGGTCAGCGACCTGCTCTGGTCCCTGGTCTTTGCCGTATCCACCGTCGTGATCATCCTGGCCCTGACCCTGGGCTGGCGAGCAGCCCTGGTGGTGGCCGTGGCCATCCCGGTCAGCTTCTCCCTGGCCCTGTTCAGCAGCCACCTGCTGGGGTACACCATCAACCGGGTGACCCTTTTCGCCCTGATTCTGTCCCTGGGCCTGGTGGTGGACGACCCCATCACCAACGTGGACAACATCCGCCGCCACCTGCGCCTGAACCATCCCGGCCCGGTCTGGGCCACGCTCAGTGCCGTGGCCGAGGTCTTCGTGCCGGTGGCCATGTCCACCCTGGCCATCATCGCCTGCTTCCTGCCGCTGTTCTTCATCACCGGAATGATGGGTCCGTACATGGCTCCCATGGCCGCCAATGTGCCCCTGACCGTCCTCTTTTCCACAGCCTGCGCCCTGACCATTGTTCCCTGGCTTTGCTTTCTGCTCCTGCGGGGCCATGCCGGCCCCGGCACCGATCCCCCCCAGGCCCCAACCGCTCCTGCCGGAAGCAATGCCACCGGAGTCCCGGACCGGGTCCTGCGCGGCTACCGGATGTTGATCGGCCCATTTCTGGACTTCCGGATATTGCGAATGGCGCTGGTGGGCGTGGTGCTGGCCCTGCTGGTTCTGGCCGCGTCCCTGGTCCTGCTGCGTCTGGTACCCTTGAAAATGCTGCCCTTTGACAACCGCGACGAGTTCCAGGTGGTGGTGAACATGGACGAGGGCACGCCCCTGGAAACCACGGACGCGGTGCTTCGGGACATGACCGTCTACCTGGCGGCCCTGCCGGAGACCGCCAGCGTGCTCAGCTTTGCCGGCATCGCCTCCCCCATGGACTTCAACGGTATGGTCCGCCGGTACTATGCCCGGGAAGGCGGCCACCTGGGCGATATCCGGATCAACCTGACGCCCAAGAGCGAACGCCGTCGCCAGAGCCATGAGATCGTCCTCTCCGTGCGCAATGAACTGGAGCGCATCGCCAAAAACTGGTCCGCCACCATACAGATCGTGGAAATCCCGCCCGGTCCCCCGGTCATGGCCACCCTGGTCGCGGAAATCTATGGCGGTCCGGAACAGCCCCACGACCGGCTCTTTCAGGGCGTGGAGCATGTCCGGGCCCTGATGGAGGCCAAGGAGTTCGTGGTGGATGTGGACGACAGCCGGATCGCCCCCCGGCCCCGGCTGACCTTTCTCCCGGACAGGGAAAAAGCCGCATTGCACGGCCTGAGCACCCAGGACCTGGTCCATGCCCTGCGCATGGCCGCGGCCGGCACCTCTCCTGCCACGATTCAGAGCCCCGAGGAACGCCAAACCCTGTCCGTACTGGTGATCCTCCCCCGGGAACTGCGCATATCCCCAGCAGACCTGGAGGTCCTGCACGTGCGCGGTGCTGACGGCAGCATGCTGCCCCTGGGCGAACTGGGACGATTTGTGTGGGAAATTGAGGAACAGCCCATCCTGCACAAGAATCTGCGCCGGGTGGTCTACGTCACCGCGGAAACCGCGGGCCTGCCTCCGGCCGAAGCCGTGCTGGACCTCCAGGCCAAGCTGTGGAACGACCCGCCGCCCGCGGGCGTCAGCGTGGTCTGGACCGGGGAGGGCGAGTGGAAGATCACCGTGGACGTGTTCCGGGACCTGGGGCTGGCTTTTGGCGCGGCCATGGTCGGGATCTATCTGCTCCTGGTGGTCCAGACCGCGTCCCTGGCCCTGCCGCTGCTGATCATGAGCGCCATCCCGTTGACCCTGATGGGCATCATGCCCGGGTTTTGGCTGCTGAACCTGCTCACCGCTCGGGACGTGGACGGCTTCGCCGATCCGGTCTTCTTCACGGCCACGGCCATGATCGGAATGATTGCCCTGGGCGGCATCGTGATCCGCAACTCCCTGGTGCTCATCGACTTCATCCGGGCCGCGGTGGCCCGAGGCCAGGATTTCAGGGAGGCCGTGCTCCAAAGCGGCGCCATCCGCCTCCAGCCCATCGTGCTCACCGCCCTGACCACGGCCCTGGGCGTCTGGCCTATCACCCTGGACCCGGTCTTCTCCGGCCTGGCCTGGGCCCTGATCTTCGGCCTGATCGCCTCCACGCTCTTCACCCTGGTGCTGATACCCGTGGCCTATTTTGTCCTGTTCAGACCTGAGGTCTGATCACACCTGGCATGGGCAACTTCAGCCAGCGCCCCATCCCCCTTTCCGAGTGCTCACTTCCCGCCACTTGGGTCTGCTGATGCAGCTCCAAATTTCTTTGTGCCGAGTAGTCCCCCCCCAAAAACACACAGACCCAGAAAATCACAAAACCCGTTCCAGCTCCTCGGCGATGACGCGGCTCAGCTCGGCGATGGTTCGACTCAGGGCGGCGACATAGTCCTCATGGGTTTCCGACTGTGTCTGCTCGTAAAAAGAGAAGCCTCGTCCGACAATGGTTTGCCTTCCGTCGTCGCTGACGATACTCCAACGCCCGCTCAGAATGACCTTGCCGCCCGGCTCTCCGTCGAAACGCTGCACGTCCACCCCGACCTGAAACCGCAAAGGGTGTCCAAAATTCCGGCTGGTATTGACGATGCCGTCGGTCTGCAGGAGGTGCGAGAGATTCTGGACCAGGATCGCTGTGATATTCACCCGCAGCGGCTCCGCCCAGCGGTGAAACTCATTCAGGTCCAGCGTGTTCTCCCCGGTCCGGGTCACGATCTGGGGTCTGTCCAGATAGTCCGGGACCCTGACCGGTAAAACGCCGATCAGTCCGTCCCCGGCAGCCAGCCGCGTCAAGGGTTGCGGACTGAGCAGATAGAACTCAGCCGGTTGGCTACGCATCGTCGTGCATCCGGATGAACAGACCATTGTCAGACACAGGAAGACAAAAAGAGCGCAAACTTTGTATTTTCTCATGACTAATTGCCCCTTGGGCTGCCCTTGCCCCGCAGCAGGGACTCGGGGTGGCGGTCCAGTTGATCGGCCAGGTTGCGCAGGCTCATGGCCATTTTTTCTATCTCCCGTAACGTTTCCCTGACTTGGAACATCAGCGCGGAGTCCGCCCTGGTCGATACGCTCAATTCGCCAACCAGGCCCTCCACGGTTTCGATCGTACCGGAAACCGTGGCCAGCGCCTCCTGGAACTCCCGCGACAGGTTGCCGATGTTTTCGCCTGCCAGGTGGATGAAGGATCGCCCATCGCCCACGGCCTGGTTCAAATTCGTCCCCAGGGCGACGATCTGCTCGTTCGCGCGGCCGATCAGCGTTCTGGAATCGCGCAGCGTTGCCGTCAATTCGGTGCTCAAAGGCTGGATCTGGGCATCCACGTTGCGAATCAGATGCTGCGCATCCTGGACAACGGCGTTGATGTTCACGATGGCCTGGCTGAATTCCGGGGTCTGGACAACCGCGGCGATACTCTCAAGACTCCGGTTGATGTTCTCCACGATCTCATGGAGGGGAATCTCCTGCAGCGTCTGGGCCAGGGCCTGCAGCATCGTCGGGATGGTGGGGATCTCCGGTGTTTCCGGATCGACATTGGTGTAGACCGCCGGCCTGTCTGGGTGGAAATCCAGCTCAATGCCCAGCTGGCCGGTGACCAGGCTCTGCATTTCCAGCCTGGCCCGTAGCCCTCGCTCCACCAATCCGGCCATTACCTCGTCGTGCGTCGCACCGCGCCGGGCCAATTCATTGTAGGTGTTCCGACCCAGGGTGCCTTTCAGGAACTGCACGAAGACCAGGACGATCATGTCCTGCTCCTCGATGTCGAAATGAATCTGGACGTCGCTGACCTCGGCCACCCGCACCCCGCGGAAGTTCACCGGGGCGCCGACGTTCAGCCCGCTGACCGTTCCCTCGAAGACCAGGACATAGGTGAATCGATCCTGGAAAAATCTCCCGGAACCAAGGACCCCGACAGCCAGGACAATCAGGGCGACCGCACCCATCACGAACAGGCCGATCATGGTCTTGTTTGGCGCTTTGCTCATGAACCACCCCACAACAAGTCAGGCATGTTATTTTTCTCCGCGAGTCAGGAATTTGTGGACGTTGGGATTGGGGGGAGCGGCCAGCAGTTTGTTCGGGTCGCCGCTGGCGGTCATGGTCCGTGCTTCCACGTCCAGAAAGACGGAATTGTTGCCGATGGCGAAAATGCTGGCCAGTTCGTGGGTCACGATGACGATGGTCGTGTTCAGGCTGGCCCGGAGTTCCAGGATCAGGTCGTCCAGCAGGCGGGCACTGACCGGATCCAGTCCGGCCGAGGGTTCATCAAAAAAGAGAATATCCGGATCCAGGGCCATGGCCCTGGCCAGGGCGGCCCGTTTCTTCATCCCCCCGCTGATCTCGGAGGGGTAGAAATCCTCGAACCCGGCCAGGCCCACCAGGGCCAGCTTCAGGGCCACGACCTCCCTGATCTGCCCCGTCCCGAGCTTCGTGTATTGCTCCAGGGGCAGGGCGATGTTTTCGGCCAGGGTCATGGAACTCCAGAGCGCCCCGCTCTGGTAGAGCATGCCGAACCGTCTCTGGATCGACTCCCGGACCTCGACATCCGCATCCCAAAAATTGACGTCTCCATGGAAGACCTGTCCCCTGGAGGGTTGTTTCAGGCCGACCAGGATCTTGAGCAGCGTGCTCTTCCCGCACCCGCTGCCGCCCATGATGATGAAGACGTCCCCCCGGTTCACCGTGAAGGTCAGGTCGCGCATCAACACGAAGCTTCCGTAGCCCATTTCCAGGTCGCGCACGGTGATCACCGGTTCCGGCATGCTCATAAGCCCAGCACCTCGCAGAGGAAGGTGATGATCGCCGTGGCCACGATAATCGCCACGATGCTGGTGACCACGGCCCTGGTGGCCGCGGCGCCCACGTCGGAAGCGCTTCTTCCGCACTGCATGCCCCGCAGACAACTGGCCAGGGCCACCAGCACACCGAAGACCAGGCTGTGGAACAGCCCGATCCAGAAGGTGGTCAGGGTCAAGGCCTCCTGGGTCCGGTGCAGATATTCGACGGGGTTGATGCCCAGCATGCCCACGCCCACGACAAACCCGCCCAGGATGCCCATCAGGTCGGCATACGCGCAGAGCAGGGGCATCATGATGATCAAAGCGATCAACCGTGGCAGGACCAGGAACTCCACCGGGGAAATACCCATGGTTTTCAGGGCGTCGATCTCCTCGTTGACCTGCATGGTCCCGATCTGGGCCGCGAACGCAGCCCCGGTCCGACCGGCCATGATGATCCCGGTCATGATCGCCCCCATCACCCGGACCATGGCAATGGCCACGATGTCGGCCACGAACACCTCGGCGCCGAACATTCTGAGCTGGATGGCGCCCACGAACCCCAGAATCAGCCCGACCAGCAGACTGATCAGGGAAACGATGGGCAGGGCCTTGCTGCCGCACTCCTGAAGCAGCAGGGAGAGGTCCGAGCGGCGGAAGGTGGCCTTGCCCCGCAACAGGCGGGCGAAGGCGATGGCCGTTTCCCCGAGGAAGTCCACGGTCTCCCGCGTGGAACGCCAAACAGAGAGGGCCTGGGAACCGACGCGGGGCAGGAAGGGCTCGCGCCCGCTCTCCTTCCTGGCTCCCGCTCGCGCGGGAACCGCCCTGGCCAGGGCCAGCAGGCGCCGGACTCCCTCGGGCAAGGCGTCCGCGGTGACCGGAATCCCGGCCGTGGAACAGAAATCGACGACCTTGATCAGAAAGGTCAGCAGCCCGCTGTCCCATCCACGGATCCCCACATCTTCCAGGATCACGCCGCGCACCGGCTGCCGTGACTCGATCTCCCGGATCACCGGGGCCGTGGAGGGCAGTCCCTGGTCCAGTTTCCAGTCTCCGGAAAGACGAATGGCCAGGGTATCCCCGCCGTACCTGTCGATACGTATCCGGGAGTCCAAAGGGACGCTCTGTTCGCGAGTGCTCATCACAGTCGGTATATGCCTCTGTTACAGTCAGAAGTCAGGAGTCAGGAGTCAGGAGTCAGGAGTCAGGAGTCAGCGATGACCTGTAATCCGCCGCTGGTCAAGGGTGTGCAGCAAGAGACGCCCCTCCAAGGAAGCCTGGGCTCACGGACAGCCTGGTCTTCTGAAAGGCCCATGCCGGATATGGACATGCCCGGATGATCCTGGGACATCACCTTCCCATGGAGACCCACAGGTTCCTTCATCGCGGGCTCCGCGGACTGCTGCAAATCGCATCCGGAGGCGAGCACCGCCAACAAGGCCAGCAAGGCCCAGACAGGCTGCCTCACCAGGAAGGAGCGCGATTTATGGCTCAAGAAACGCAACATCGGCCAGCCCACCCACCTCGCCTCCCCCGTCTTTCGCAGCCACATCAAGCCCGTCATGTTCATCCGCACACCCCTTGGTTTCTCAGTCCCCCTGGTGTCATCGTTCCTTCCCCTATGCCTCTGGGCAGATTTGTTCTCGAACCACGGACGCCCTGGATCGGTATCGAAATCGATATCGATATCAGAAGGTTACCAGAAACCGATTGCGATCACGATTTCGATTTCGATGATTGCTGGCCCCTCCTTAGGGGGTGCCTTGAACAGCCTGCAATCTACCTCTCTGAAGGATAGTTTTTACAGAGAGCAAAATGCCCCTCCACAAGCCCCCAAGATCATGCAATCGAAAAGCCCTCCCTTCATTGATCGGCTATGCCCAATGCGCCTCTCCGGTCAGACAGATGGAGAGCCACGTCTCTTCCATTTTCAGGCCAAGCGCCTTCCATATCCGTTCCCTGAGCCGGTCCTGATCGGGGATGGTCTGCAGGGTGAAATTCGGTCCGACCACGATATCCAGCTCGATGAACCGGATGCGCCCGGTCTTGACCACGTGATGCACATAGCGGGTGATATCGTACTCCGTGCTGATGGCATCCATCACCTTTTCCAGACGCAGAGTCACCTCGTCATCCACGGCACTCATCAAAAGCACTTCACGCAGGCTGCGCCGCAGAATGGCGACGGGCATGGGCATGGCCAAAAGCGCCATCGCGGCCACCAGCACCGGGTCCGCATAAAGGGCCCAGACGCCGCGGGCCGGCTCCGCCAGCAGGGGCAGCACGGCAAAACCCAGCAGGGTCACCATGCTGAACCCGAAATCGATCAGCCATTCACGGGCGTCAGCCTCCACCAGGGCCGAGTTGATCCGGCGGGCCACCTTGCGTTCATGGTACCAAAGGGCCAGGGAAACCGTGCCGCTCAGGAGACCGAAGACGATGACCCCTTCAGGGCTGACCGCATTGCCGCCGGCCCGGATGCGCTCGATGCCGTTGATCAGGGCGTAGAGGCAGATCAGCAGGACCAGGAAGCTGTTCACGCTCAGAACAAGCGGCTCCACGTGTGGGAATGCTAACCCAAGTTTACTAAGCCATGTAGAGCTATATCAAATATATCGAGTGTTTACTTGAAGAACGAATCGTTTTC